>JAIPCE010000228.1 GCA_021738345.1 Rhodoferax sp.
GCGCAAGAGGGTAACCGGACAGCCGCCAGGGCATTGGCGTGCGAACTCGCGCAGGCCGTATGGCAGCAGCGCCAGCGCTTTGTCTCGCAGCTCACGCCCTTAGCGGATGCGGTGCATGCGGCGGTGCTAGCCGGATGCCCGGGCGGCCAGCCCCTGATTCTGGCCGACGTCGCCGACAACCCCGGTGGCGGTGGTGGTGGCAACACCATCGCACTGCTGCAGGCGCTGATCAACGCGGGCGCCCAGGACGTGCTGCTGGGTGTGTTCACCGACCCGGCACTGGCGCGCGAGGCCCACGCGCTGGGCGTCGGCACCGCATTTACCGCGCAGTTCAACCGCGACAGCGCGGACGCAGTGTTTGCGCCAGCGCTCTCGCACCCGGCCCAGGTGCTCACCGTGTCGGATGGGAATTTTGTCGGGCGCAGGGGCATGGTGAGCGGATCACGGCAAGCCATGGGACCCTCGGCCCTGCTGGACCTGGGCGGAGTGCGCGTTGCAGTCATCTCGCAGCGACAGCAACTCATTGACCCGGCACAACTCGATATTCTGGGCGTGGATCTGACCACCGTGCGCACCCTCGTGGCGAAAAGCCGTGGGCATTTTCGGGCCGCTTTTGCCGATTTCGCACCGGCTGACCGTATTCTTGAAGTCGATTGCCCCGGCCTGACCACGCCCAACCTGGCCACCCTGGCGTGGACCCGCCTGCCACGCCCGATTTTTCCCCTTGACCCTGACCTTGACTGGAACCCTTGACCATGGGTGCGATTCAAAAAGCCCTGCCCTGCGGACATCACTAAGGAACAGGTGACTTGCTGACTCTTTTCATGTCCAATTGACGCTACCGTGTGCAAGGTGCAGCGGGCGGTTATGCGCAAGCGTGCGAAAGGAGATGTGCCATGTTCTCGATCTATGGAAGGGCGGGGCGTCTGTTCCGCGGCTCACTCGAAGAAATGCGACAGTTGGGGCCGGTGACCCGGGCTTCTCGGTCCACTGCCTTGCAGCCCATCGGTCGTGATCCTCTGGACCAGAATCCCTCACACTTGCCCGATACCAGGCACGCTGCACTGCCGGTCGACCTGCCGCACCGAAGCGCGCTTGATGCCTATTCCCAAACCACCCGGATTGAAATGCCGCGCCACCCTTTGACACACGTGGGTGCCATCATGAGTACCCGGGTAATAACCGTTGCGGACACCGACACGGTCGAGCAGGCCTGGCAGGTTTTATCCAGCAAGCATATGGGGCAGGCACCCGTGGTAACCCAGGACGGAATTCTGGTCGGTCTGCTGTCGCGTGCCGATTTGATGCGCCCCGAGCGCTTGCCAGGCCCCGAGAGCCACGCCCTGGTCTGGCGTGCCTTGCTGTTGCAAAAAGTGCTTGACATCATGTGGACCCCGGTGCCCTGCGTGGCGCCCGAGACCGACATCCGGCGCCTTGCCCGGGTGCTGCTGGACTCGGGTTTGCCCGGGCTGCCGGTGGTGGACGACGCGGGACTTGTTGTCGGTTTTGTCTCGCGCTCGGACATCCTGCGTGCCGTGGTGGCCGATCCGCCGCTCGATTTGTGGGGCTAGGCGGTGGCTCCACCAGGGTCGGGGTCGCTTCCCACCGAGGAAAGTAGGGTGAATTGAACTCCGTCGATCCAGAATCGCCGCCAGCCGCCCGCTCGAGAGCGACAATATCGGGAAAGTAGGAAAATAATACCCATGAACACCCCCACATCGGCTGCCTTCTCCAACCCTGCGGACACCTGGAATCAGCGCTTTGCGCACGACGAGTTTCTGTTTGGCACTGCGCCAAACGCCTGGCTCGAAGCACACTCACCAAGCTGGCCGCCGGCGTCGCACCTCCTCAGTGTGGCCGACGGCGAGGGCCGCAATAGTGTGTGGCTGGCAGGCCTGGGGCATCGGGTGGATGCCTTTGATATTGCCGAGGTCGGGGTCGCCAAAGCCCGTCGACTGGCGGCGCAGCACCAGGTGTCGGTGAATTTTGCGGTGGCCGACTGCGACAGTTTTAACTGGCAAGAAGCAGTCTACGAAGGCGTGGTGGCCATTTTTGTGCAGTTTGCCGACCCCGAGTTGCGTCAACGCCTGTTTTCGAACATGGTGCGTAGCCTCAAGCCAGGTGGATTTTTGGTGCTGCAGGGCTACACCCCAAAACAACTCGAGTACCGCACCGGTGGCCCGCCCAATCTGTCGCATCTGTACACCGAAGCGCTGCTGCGGGATCAGTTTGCCGCGCTGGAGATCGTGCTTCTGCAAGAGTACGAGGCCGAAATCCATGAAGGCTCCGGTCATCGGGGTCAATCGGCACTGATCGGTATGGTGGCACGTAAGCGCTAGGGTAGCCGACGCGGTGCCCTTGGTTCGGCCCCTTGATTTCCACCATGGCCTAGCGTTGTCCGCAAGCGTTACACTGAAAACATCCACTTTCGGAAAATTCAATTGTTGAATCGGCGGATCTACTGGTTTTTCGCGCTGACCCTGATGGCCATCTGCCTTTCAGAGCTTGTCCATTTCAGCGCCATCCTGGCACCGCTGGAACAGCGGCTGCAGGACATTTGGTTTCAGTTGCAAGACAAGCGCGCACAGGCGCAGCATGTGGTGATCGTTGAAATTGACGAATCATCGCTGGCGGCCTTTCCCGACGAACCGCTGGTATTCTGGACCGACAAGTTTGCCAGCGCTGCAGCCAAGTTGAAAACAATGGGCGCTGGCCCGATCGGTGTGGACCTGTTGCTGAGTATCAGTCCGGAGCGTTGGTTTGAAAAACTGGGAGGGCCCTTGCGTGACGCGTCGAGCCACTTTGATCAGTCCATTCGGATGCAAATCAACAGTGGCAGGATGGTATTGGCGGGGGCGCGCTTCGGACAGGGCAGCGCGGCCGGCGATTACCTGTTGCCTAGCCCCGACTACTTGCTGGCCTTGCCCGATTTTGATATCGCCCGGTATGTCGGGCTGACAGATCTGGTGACGGAAAGCGACGGCATGGTGCGACGCTTTGAAATCATGCCGCTGGGGCCGCGTCAAGACGCGAGTTCGCTCGAAGGCCTGCCGTCGCTGGGTTTGCCGTCGCTGGTGGCGTTGCATGCTGCAGGACAAGACCCGACGGCCAGCAAGTGGCAATTGGGGGGGCAAGAGGTCCTGCGCGACTCCGTTCGGCGACCGATTCCCTACTTGGGGCCAACGGGAACCTTCGAGGGCATATCGCTAAAAACCCTTCTGATAGCCGATGAGCAGGATGCCGCGCTGCGGCAAAGGGTCCAAGGCAAGGCCGTCCTGCTGGGTCTGGGCGTAGGTTTGGGCGATGACCACTACACGCCGTTTACCAGCCGCCTGATTCCCGGGCGTGGTGGCGTGATGAGCGGCGTGGAAATTCACGCCAATGTGCTTGAGGCGCTGCTATCGGGACAGCGCCTGCAACAGCTTGACACGACCCCCCGCGTCCTGACGGTGGTCGTTCTTTCGGCAGTGGCCACGGCGATTTTTACGTTTTTTCCAGCGTATGTGGGTGTCGCGCTGGGTGTAGGCATGAGTGCGCTGGCCGTGCTCCTGGGTTACCAAATGTTCAAGCTGGGCACTTTGGTTCCCGTCGTTCACCTGGTACTGTGTGCTGCCTTTGCATGGCTGATCGTGATGCTGTGGCGATTGACCGGCGAAGAGAAAGAACGAAACCGTTTGCGCCAGTTGTTTGGCCGATATGTGTCAGACCAGGTGGTAACCGAATTGCTGCGCTCGGACAACCGGCCGGAGCTAGGCGGCACTTCGCAGGTGATCAGCGTCTTGTTTTCTGACATTCGCAATTTCACGACCATCAGCGAGAAGCTCACGGCCAAAGAAGTGGTGGAAATGCTCAATACCTATTTTGAGCGCGCCTGCGGCATCATGCTGGCGCAGGGCGGCAGTATCGACAAGTTTATTGGCGATGCCATCATGGTCGAGTTTGGCTCACCGCTACCGGTCCATGACCACGCCTTGCGGGCGGTCAAGGCGGCCATTGGTCTGGCCGAAATGGCCACTGAATTTGCGCACTGGATGGAAACCCGTTTTCCGGACCGTGGCCTGCCGCCCTTTGCTGTGGGGATCGGGATACACAGTGGCACGGCCATTGTCGGTAATATTGGCTCCAGTTTTCGCATGGAATACACTGCCATTGGCGATACCGTCAACTTGGCGTCCCGGCTGGAAGGGGCAACCAAAACGGTGGGCTGCGTGATACTGGCCAGCGAAGCCACAGTGAATGCCGCCGGATCCGCGCTACAGTGCGGAAAATCCGATGTGATTCAGGTGAAGGGACGGCTCGAACCGGTTCGCGTATTTGAGATACTGGACGTAAGAAAGGATGTAAGCAATGAAATCTAAGAAATTATGGGTCACGGTACTGCTATGCGGTGCCTTTGGCGCGAGCTGGGGCGCACAAGATGCCTTGATCACGTCGCTTGCTGGAACCGTGCATTACTCCATGGTGCCAACCAATGTGCTCAGACCCTTTTTGAAGCTGCGTGATGGCGACAAACTGACCTTCAAGGACAGTGCGCGGCTGCAAATCGTGTTTTTCGGCTCCGGCAGACAGGAGACCTGGGTCGGACAAGGTTCCCTCGAGATCGGGGACGGTCATAGCAAGGTACTGCAGGGCGACTTGAAGGCGGAGGTTAAACAATTGCCGGCCGTACTGGTCAAGCAACTGACCAAAACTCCGACCGTGGACGAAGTGGGGCGGGTCGGGATGACCCGCTTGCGCACCTTGCACACCGACGGCGCGTTGGATGCAATCGAAAAAGCGTATGCCGATTTCCGCAGCCAGACGTCAGATTCAGATTTCAGCCCGGAACTGTACTTGCTGAACAGCTACCTTGAGTTGCGTGAATTTGACAAAGTCTCGGCCAAGCTGCAGGAACTGCAGAAAGCGCACCCCAACGACCCCGAGGTAAGCAAACTCAATACCCTGTACCAAGGCGCCATCGCGAGTGCCAAGCGCTGACCCGGCTGTACAAAGACGGCACCGATCGCATCCAATTGCACAAATGCCTGGACAAGCTCCAAGCGATTACCTGGGCTGCACTTCTTTCAAGGAAGTCATCGCCGCACCATAGGCATCGGAACAGACAGCAGCGTCTCGCACTCCGTCTGTCGCCAAACATGCGGCGCTGGCGCTGTCTTTAGCTGCCGTCATCAGTGCGCCGAGCTGGGCGCGGCCGAGGGGGTCGTTCAATGAAGCCATGAATGGCCCCACTTTGCGCGCCGCTAGTGGCTCTAGCTGCCGCGGTGCATCAGTGACCAAAACCAATAAATGGTCGGTACCCATCGGACCCGATGCCTTGACGCGCCAATGCTGACGGGGCAGACGCATCACCTCGCCGGCTTTGATCTGGTTGTTCTGATCCAACGCATTTGGAAAGAGCAGGTAGAGGGACGCGTTGTCTGAACCTGCCAATGCCAGGTACACATAGCCATCCCGATCCGAGTGCACCGTAAGGTCCAGTGCATCCTGCCCGATCATGAGCTCGTTCTTGGCGAGAGTCACTGCAACATTGCGTTTGGCGTCACGTTGCTCATACATTTGCCGCAATGCCTGTTCACCGGAGATCGGCGCGACACTACTGCCCGGCTTGGTCGCAGGGCGTGCGGTGGTCCAGGAGGGGACAAAATTGGCATTTCCGTTCAACACCAGGTTGTGCGCCTTGAAATTGGGGTCCTTTGCCAGCCGCCGCACGATCTTTTCTTGCGCGCACTGCCGGATCTCCTCCATGGTGATGGCTCCCGACTGGTCCAAATCCTCCGCATCGCGCAGCATGCAATCCCGCACAAACTGGGTGGCCAAGCCGCCGCGCCGGTCGTCGTCAAAGCTGATCTCATTGTGCCGAGACGCACTCAAGTGGATGATGTCGGTTTGCTGAACGCCCTGAGCCGCTGTTTCACCCAGCAAGGCGCGTGTCTTGATATTGACCGGGCGAGCACACTCGGCTGATATCCCGGTGAACCGCGGACGCAAAACACCTTCTTCCATCTCGTCAACGACGCTGCGGGTGCGCACCACAGAGGCTGCCTGAACCACACCACCTGAGTGGCAGGCGTCAATCATCACAAACACCTTGTCGGTCTTGGAGGTAATGCCTTTGAGCAATTGGGCCATTTCCTGGTTGGTCAAACGCCCCTTTTCGCCCTCGTCGTAAGCAAGCAACGCTTCTACGCACCCATCGCCTTGCCCGATTGCGCTGCGGGTTCCATGCCCCGAGTAGTGCACATACACATGGTCTCCGTCCTTCACGCGCCCGGTTAAATCCCTCAAAGCCTGCCGAATGCCATCGCCGGTGGCACGCTCGTCCAGAACATAGTAAATATTGGCGCGAGGAATCTGCATCGCGTGCGCAATCTGGGTGGCTGAATCCTTGTCAATGCGCGCACCGGGAAGCGCTGACGTTGCTGGATTGGCGTAACGGCTGATACTGATAATCAGTGCATGCCGATTGCCCTTGACCACACCAGTGCTTGGGCCGACTGGTGCGTCAACCGCGCTCGGGTCTTGCGCAATCGCCTGGGGCAAGCAGCCCCAGACCAGACAAACACCCAGTAAAGCACTAACCGAACGACTTGCGAGACCACGCCTGGAGCGATTGAACATAAAAAAACCAAAAATAGATAAATGTTTCGTCAATCGAGATTGACGAAGCGCACGCGGCGGTTGACTGCCGCAAACGGCTGTTCGCGGTTCGCGAGGTCACTGCTGCCTTTGCCAATGGATTCCAAACGGTTGGACTCTACGCCTTGCGCGACCAAAAAACTCTGTACTGCCTGTGCCCGCAGGAGACTGAGCTTCTGGTTGTAGTCAGCGCGTCCCTTGGCGTCCGTGTGGCCCTCTACCGCAAACCGGTAGGGCTTCAGGTTCGCTGACTTCAACGCCAGGGCGAGCACTTTCAACAATGCATCGCTGTCATTGCGGAGGTTGGACGAGTTGAAATCGAACTCGATTTGTAGCGACAAGGACGGCCGCTCAGTCACCTGCACGGATGCCACATCGGTTGCAGCGTCAGGCACGGGCTCGGGCCTGGCTCCGGTGGCCGTTGCTTGCGCCGGTGCGGGCGCAGCGTCCGCTGTTGCAGCTACAGGTGCAGCTGCTGGGGTCACTTGTTCGACAAACAAATTGCGTGTTCTACGTGGTGGAGGCGGCTTCTTCTCCAACTGTTGAATCATCTGCTCCGCCGAAACCGCCGCGCCGGCATTCACCGGGTTAGTCTGGGCCCATGCTGTTTGGCATAAGCAAGCCCAAGCCAGACCCACCAAAACGTGCCGAACACTTACCATAGCCGTGCGGTTTAACGCGATCGCTTCACGAACACCACCTTATCAACTACCGAATCGCCGTGGTCGTCGACTTTTAAAATGATCTCGGCATCGTAATCCTTGGCCGCATTGAACTGTGCCTGGGTGGACATGTCTTTCGCAGTCTTTGACGCAGACCACAAGGAACTGATGGCGCCGATCAGCATGAAGGGACTCTTGGATGTCAGGTTGGACTTGGGCGGCACCACCTTGACGCTACCTCCACCCGACTCCACTGACGCGATCCAGGTCTGCAAACGCACGGGCAAGGCACTAGGCACAATGCGGTCATAAAAAGTCACATCTACTTTGGGTAGCGGTGAAGAAAGTGACCCAGTCAGATCGCGGTCAAATCCCTGGATATCCACAAAGGCCAGCTCCGGTTTGGCAGGGGCCGTCTGTGTCGGGCTAGTCTGGCAGCCCAGCATGACAATTGCCAAACCTGCACCAACACAAATCTTCGCAAAATGGATTACTGTATTCATCGCGGTTTTCCGTTGTGAAAATAAGCCTAGAGTCGAACAACAATCACCTGAATAATTTGGCCATCCTGCCCGGAGCATTGCGTCGCTGCCAATCGTCGCTTTGGCCAATCTGCCCAAGTGTCGCGATGATATCGGAAAAGCACTGCGCGGTAAATTTGTTCTCCCTCAGAGGGTGCGATTCAAAGTGACGTGGCAATTCGGTTTTGCCCCCTCGCCCCAGTGGGGAGAGGGCTGGGGTGAGGGGCTGCCACAGATTCCAGATTTCTTTCAATCATGCAAAACACCCACCCCTCACCCTAACCCTCTCCCCGCTGGGGCGAGGGAATAAGAGTCCACATCACTTTGAATCGCCCCCTCCCTCAGTTAGTCAAACCTGTG
>JAIPCE010000229.1 GCA_021738345.1 Rhodoferax sp.
GGGTGACAGCGCTACGTGCCCGTTTGAGCCGCTGGCAACGCGCCTGGGGTCGTTGCTCCTCCTTGCAGGCAGTAGCCTGCAGCGTCGTCTCGCCTACCCAGACAATGGGCTTTTTGTAGGCTGCCCACGGCCGCCAGCAGCCCACTCGGGCACGTCCAACTGAGGAATCCAGGTTAAAAAGAGCATCCCAACACCATGAATGCAAGCACCTTTCAACCCATCGCTGCGCGCCCTGCTCCGGTCAACACCGAGGGTCCGGTCGCGTGGATCAAATCCAATCTGCTGGCCGACTGGAAGACCACGCTGTCCACCCTGGTCATCGGCGCCCTCCTGCTCTGGTATGTGCCGCAAATCCTGAACTGGGCACTTTTCAACGCCAGTTGGCGTGCCAATTACGAGGCCTGCCGGGTCGAGGGCGTGGGTGCCTGCTGGGGCGTGATCGCCGAAAAATACCGGCTCATCATCTTCGGGCGTTATCCGTTTGATGAGCAGTGGCGCCCGCTCGTTGCCACCCTTTTTCTGACCGGTTTGCTGGTTGCGAGTTGCATGCGCGTTTTCTGGAAGGCCTGGCTTCCCGTGCTTTGGCTGGCCGTGCTGGTACTGTTTTTTGGACTGATGTACGGTGGTGTGGCGGGGCTGACCCGGGTCGATACCGATCGCTGGGGCGGCTTGCCACTTACCCTGCTTTTGTCCTCGCTGTCGCTGGTGACGTGCTTTCCGATTGCTTTGGTAGTGGCGCTGGGGCGGCGCTCGAATTTGCCGGCCATCCGCAGTTTTTGCACCATTTATGTCGAACTGATCCGTGGCGTTCCACTGATTTCGGTGCTGTTCATGGCGTCATTCATGTTCCCGCTCTTCATGCCGCAGGGCATGCAGATTGACGTCCTGCTGCGCGTGCTGGTAGGCATCACCCTATTTGCAGCCGCTTACATGGCCGAGGTGATTCGGGGTGGCTTGCAGGCGGTTCCCAAGGGACAGGTCGAGGCGGCTGCCACCCTCGGTCTGTCGTACTGGCAAACCCAGCGCAAGATCGTGCTGCCACAGGCGCTGGCGATGGTCGTGCCGGGCATCATGAACAACTTTATTTCGACCTTCAAGGATACCTCTCTGGTGACCATCGTCAGCCTGTATGAGCTCACGGGGGCCATGAAACTGGCGCTCAATTCCGACGCCAACTGGCGGCCCTATGTCATGGAAGGTTATTTTTTCATCGCCTTGATCTACTTTGCCTTCTGCTTCTCGATGTCGCGCTACAGCCACTGGGTGGAGCGTCAAGTCAACAAGAGCAAATTGCGCTGATACCTATCGTTCATAGAAAAAGACAACACCATGGCTGAAACAAAAACCAACCCCATCATCACCTTCGACAAAGTCAACAAGTGGTATGGCAATAGTTTCCATGTGCTGCGCGACATTGACCTCAGCGTGGCCAAGGGCGAGCGCATCGTGATTTGCGGTCCCTCGGGCTCCGGCAAATCCACCCTGATTCGCTGCATCAACCGGCTCGAAGAGCACCAACAGGGCCACCTGATTGTCGATGGCATCGAACTGACGGACGACGTCAAGGCGATTGACCAGGTGCGCAAGGAGGTTGGCATGGTGTTTCAGCAGTTCAATCTGTTCCCGCACCTCACGGTTCTGGAAAACCTGACACTGTCGCCGATGTGGGTCGGAAAAATCCCGAAGAAGGACGCCGAAGAAAAAGCCATGGTACAGCTCAAGCGCGTGCGTATCGCCGAGCAGGCCAGCAAATACCCGCTACAGCTTTCTGGTGGTCAGCAACAACGTGTGGCGATTGCGCGCGCGCTGTGCCTCAAGCCAAAAATCATGCTCTTTGACGAACCAACCAGTGCGCTAGACCCCGAAATGATCAAGGAAGTACTTGATGTCATGATCGCCATGGCCGACGAGGGCATCACCATGCTCTGCGTGACGCACGAAATGGGGTTTGCAAAGGCGGTTGCCGACCGGGTGATTTTTATGGACCAAGGCCAGATCGTCGAGCAAAACAACCCGCACGACTTCTTCAACAATCCGCAAAGTGACCGCAGTCGGGATTTTTTGTCCAAGATTCTTGGACATTGAAGGCCGCAGATCTCACAGCCCTTACTCGGGGTCCGTTAACGGGATGTGGAGCTTTGATAGCGCTGGTGTTTCGCGGTCGGGATTGGTAGCAGAAGGGCTGCTTGCAGTCGTATCGTGCGACGGCGCGTGACGAACCTCGTCACACATAGTCCGTCAACGCAAAGCGGCGCGTTTTAAGCCAATATTCCCAGGTATAGCCGGGCCAGAGCGTGTCGATTTGGCCCTGGGCGTTTTGGTACCAGCTTTTGCAGCCGGAGGTCCAGACCGTGCCCTGCATTTGCTGCTGCACGCGCGCATAGTCGTCGCGCTGCACCTCGGGGCGTAGTCGAAGTGTCTCGCGGCCGCTGCCGCGCAAGGCCTGCAGTGCCAGCGCAATGTAGTGCACCTGACATTCGATCATGAAAATGATCGAGTTGTGCCCCAAACCGGTGTTGGGGCCGACCAGCATGAACAAATTCGGAAAACCTGCCACGGTAATCCCCAAACGGGTGACTGCCGGCGAACTGCGCCACAGGGCTCCCAACTCAGGCGCGACCACTGCGCTCGAGCCAGCCTCGCCCGCCGCTGGCTGCGGCTCACCAAAAATCTTCATCGGGGAGACAAATTCGGTGGCTTTGAATCCGGTGCCCCAAATCACCACGTCGCACGGGTACACGGTGCTGTCGCGGCCGACAATGCCTTGGGGTACCACCCCGCGGATGCCTTGCGTTACAAGCTGCACATTGGCGCGCAGCAAGGTCGGAAACCAGGTATTGGAGATCAGCAGGCGCTTGCAACCGGGCGCGAAGTCTGGCGTCAGGGTGCGCTGCAAGGCGGGCGCGCGCACCTGCTGGCGCAAATGGTGCATTGCCAGTTTGCGCAATCCATCTTGCATGCGCCTGGAGCCCATGAAGCCAGTCCCAATCCACTCGTTGAACCAATACACGCGCCATCGGCTCAAACGCTGCAAACCTGGTACCGCGCGATACAGCCATCGCCTCAGCGCGCCATAGGGCTGGTCCCAGCGCGGCAAAACCCAGGCCGCAGTGCGCTGAAAAACATCGACGTGGGCCGCCACCTGGGCGATTTCCGGAACAAATTGTATGGCGCTAGCACCCGTTCCCACCACTGCAACGCGCTTGCCCTGCAACGCAACATCATGCCGCCACTGACTGGAATGAAACACCGGTCCGGCAAAACTTTGCATACCCACAAAGTCTGGAACGGACGGCTTGTTCAAGGGACCGGTGGCAAGCACCACCTGCTGCGCCAGAACGGGCTCAGCCCCTTGCAGGGTGATTTCCCAGACGGAGAGTTCGCTGAGCCAGCGCAAGGATTGCACTTCGGTGTGGAACCGGATCAAGGGGCGCAGCGCATATTTGTCAGTGATCCGCACGATGTAATCCTGAATCTCCTGCTGCTGCGGATAGGGCCGGGTCCACTGGGTGTTAGGTTCGAACGAAAAGGAATACAAATGCGACGGCACATCACAGGCACAACCCGGGTACACATTGTCACGCCAGGTACCGCCCACCTCCCCGGCCCGCTCCAAGATGAGCATGGATGCCACCAGGCGCCGCAAACGAATCGCCGCACACAGGCCACCAAAACCGGCACCGACAATCGCAAGGTCGACGCGTTGGACAGTCATGGAGTTCGCTGCGGGGCGCAAGGCCCGCTGGTACATTCGAGAAGCGATGACCGGGCTGCCAATCCCTGGCCCAGGCGGTCCGAGGCCCAACGCAGCAAATCCAGCCACATCTGTCGAATTTCGGCATCCGAGGGCGTGCGCAAGGCGTGTGGTAATTCAATCGTAACCACCGGCACCCGTTTGTGAATGCCACCGTAATTGCCCAGCGAGCCCGGAAAGATGCCAACCTGATCGAGGTACAGGCGCCCAAGTTTGCTCGGTGGCACGGAAGGCCCATCAAAATCCAGCACGCCATAAGGCGCGTGGACGCTGACGATCAGATTGGGCTTGAAGTGGTCCATCTGCTCGATCAAAAACCGGGACTCGGGTTCGGACAAGGGCTTGCTGCCAGGCCAGCGACGTGGATCGCGCCGGGTCCGCAGTTCCCAATACAGCTTGGCATCGCGCGTCCAGTTGGGCGTCGGGAAGTTGCGGTTCAGATCAACCCCGCGCGCATTCACCCGCTTGGGCGGACGGGCCATCAAGCCATCCGGATTCAGTGCCGGGATAAAGCGCCAATGGATGGGGTCGGGCGTGTCAGCAGGAGGTGTCTGGGCCAGGCCAATCCAGTGAAACACCAAAGAACTCGAAGACATTTCGTCACCATGGATGCCCCCCAGCACCAATACCCGCAAACGTGCATCCTCGGCTTCCATGTCCCGCCCCCAGATGGGGCGGCCAAGCACCGAACGTGCTTGCATGTCAGTCAGATTGGCAGATTCACAGAGGCCGCTTTTGACGTTGGGAAGGATAGACGCAAATTCGGCGCAATGCTTCACTGCAACCGCGTACACAGAGGCACCAGACAGTGCCATCAGGGCAAAAATAAGAGATCTGAAAACCATGCGCGCATTGTAGAGGCGCCCCTGTACCGGAGCAGTGGGCAAAATTTCGGGTAAATTCAGACCATGCTTTTGCCTGAAAGCCCCTCGCGGGCGCATCCCCCCAATTTTTCCACCACCGAATTTCGCAATGCACTGGGCATGTTTGCCACTGGCGTGACGATTGTGACCGCCTGTAGCAGCCAAGGCGAAAAGGTCGGACTAACCGCCAACTCTTTTAACTCGGTGTCGCTTGCGCCGCCGCTGGTGCTGTGGAGTCTGTCACGGTTTGCCGGCTCCATGGCTGCGTTCAGTACCGGCTCGCACTATGCGATCAATATCCTGAGTGCCGACCAGCAAGACCTTGCGCGTCAATTCGCCGCCAAGGACATCGACCGCTTCGCCGGAGTGACCTATACCCGCGGCTCCGGTGGTGCCCCGATTCTGGATGGCGCGGTGGCAAGCTTCGAGTGCTTCAATCGCAGCCAATACGAGGAAGGCGACCACGTGATTTTTGTCGGTGAAGTTGAACGTTTCAGCCACCGCAGCGGCGCTTCACCGCTGCTATTTCATGGCGGAAAATACTATGCGGAGCACCCCTTATAACGGGGTTGACGTACTGCCCCAGGGTCAGACCGAGTCCTCGCTGACAATGCCACGGTACGCACCGCAGCCCACCAGCAAATCGTGATCGAGGGGCAGAATGAACGATGTTTTGCCACGCACGTCACCGGTCACCGGATTGGTAATGTTGTACTCGACCCAACCACCGCCCTGCCCCGCACGCTCCCAGGCGTCGTCGAGCAACTGCTGGGCATCGAGCCCGGGCGCATCAAACAAACTGCTACCCACCCGGTTCTGGTCGGCTCCCATGACGTGGTACACGCCGACACGGTCAAAGACAAACACGTACAGATCCCGGTCGACAAAGCCGCCATGCTTGTCATGAAACACCACAAACGCCTGCTCAAAACCCTTGGACTGGATCAGCGCCAGCGCGCGCTGCGCCATCGCCATGGCTTCATCAGCCGTCCCCTGGCGCAGCTTGATGTGGGTCACCGCCTGCTCCAATTGGCGCGAACGCTGCATCAGCCGGTTCGATCGATGGGAGGTGCGATCCACCAGACCCGAGTTTTCGATCGTGACCTTGTCAAGGTCACCCACCGCCTGGACCACCTCTGCCAAGGCAATGCTCTGCTTGACACTGCCCTCAGCCATGGTGTCGACATTTTGGGCAATTTCACGGATACCCGTGACCAGGCTGCCCATGAGCTGGTTGACTGCCTCTATGCCTTTGACCGTGGTGGCAACCCGACTGGCAGAGTCTGCGATCATGGAGCGGACCTCGCCAGCAGCGGTCTGACTGCGTCGCGCCAAACTACGTACCTCGGCGGCCACGACGGCAAAACCCTTGCCTTGCGCACCGGCCCGAGCGGCCTCGACCGCTGCATTCAGCGCCAATAGATTGGTCTGAAAGGCGATGCCGTCAATCGTACCGATGATCTCGGTCATGCGGTTGGACGTGGTCTGCAGCTCGCCCATTCCGTCCACCGTGCGGGCCATCAGCCCGGTCGCATTTTCGGCCTCCTGGTGCAGGCTCTTTGTCATCAGGCTGACTTCCTGGGCCGCCTCCGAGTTCCGCGCGACGGTATCACTGACCTCACCTACATTGGACGTGGCTTCCTCGAGGCTGGCCGCTTGAGACTGGGTGCGTTGCGACAGCGAGTGACCATCTTCCACCAACTGCCCGCCGACGTGCGTCACCATACTGGAGGCGCTTCGCACATCGGCCACCAAAGATGACAAGACATCGAGCATTTTCTCGAATTCGCGTCCGATCAAAGCCAATTCATCGTCGCCCCGGAGATCCACCTTGGTCGCAAGATTGCCTTTGGTTCCCTCCCGGAGCGCCGCCTGCAGCACGGCAAGACTGCCCAAGGTAGCCACAGAAAAGCAAACCAGCAGGTAAAGCACGAGCAAAATTGCCGCCGCCGCCAGCCCACCGAGTCCCAAGCCTTTGACCAGTGCATCGGCTTCACGCTGACGCAGTTTGGTCAGCAGCACTTCAGTCGTGGCTTGCCGAAACGCAAGCCCTGCCTCCTGCGCCTTGCTGCCGATGTCGAAAAAGCGGAGTGCATTTTCCGATGAAGTCTGCACCGCAAACTCAGCGATCGCCATCCGGGTCAACAACTTACCACCATCCACGGTGGTAAGCGCCTGCTTTGGTAATTCCGCTTCGCCGGACCGGCCCACCGCGTCCAGCAATTCACCCAGACCCTGCGTTTGGTGGTTGAGCACCTCGGTCAGGGTCGGCAGAGCCGCCAACTGCATGTGCTTGTCAGGCGCATCGGCCAGCCAGGCGGCAGCGACCGCACGCAGACGGCTGGCAGACTCCATCCAGACAATGCCGTGGTCCGTCAGCACTGTCTGCAAAAAGTAGGTCGTTGCAAAAGGGTCAAGCACCAGACCTGAGGTTTCGCCGGCGAACAGGGCAAATCTGCGCAACTGATCGATGGCTTCAGTGTGCCGGCCAAAGGCACGCGGTCCATCGTTGGCGTCCACCGTACCGACCAAGCGCGCCAGCTCGGGTTCAATTTTTGCCCATGCTACGTTCAGTCGCAGTTCGGGATGCCCTTTGATCCAGACATCCAGCGACCTGTGTGCCTTGTCGATTTGCTGGCGTGCTGCTGCGCGATCACTTTCTTTCTGAGCTCGGGGCTCCCACAGCATAAGTTCCCGGTGGTGCTGTAGTGCACCCACCAGATCCGCAACCTGTGTGATGCCATGCACACCCAGTGTCGCAAGGCGCGCAGTCTGGAACTGCATTGCGAAGGATGTCAACTGCGCAAAGGTCACCATCAGCAGCGGAATCAGGGCAATGGCACCCAAAGTGCCCAATTTGATGGACATGCGCAGCCGCCGCATCCACGCCTCGCCTGGCCTCAACCACCCCGGTGTCTGTGCGCTGTTGGAATCGGTTTTCATGGTAGTGTCAGGCGACCTCAAGGGGCGTCAGGAAAAATACTTCTGGCTAATCTAGCTTCTGTTGCACCACTGTACCAGTGCCAACACCCGGCAACCTGGAATGTCTAAGTCAGCACACGCAAGAGCTCCGCTCGCAACTGCTCCTGATCGATCGGTTTGGCGACGTAACCGTCAGCACCGGCCCGCTTGAAACGGGCCCGATCTCCGGGTTCGACATGGGCGGTCGCCATGATCACTGGCAAGTGCATGCCAGAAGACTGCTCCTCCAGGCGGATTGCGGCGAGGGCTTCGAGTCCGTCCATCAGCGGCATCATCACGTCCATCAACACGACGTCAAATTGCAATTTGGCAAGGCATTTGAGCGCCTTTTGCCCATCGCCCACGACCACGCCGGTGTGCCCCAAGGCAGTCAACATGGCAATCGCCAGCCGCTGATTGATCGTGTTGTCCTCCGCAACCAGTACTTTGAGGGAACGGTGAGTCATGGCAACTTCCAGAAATAAGGGGAATCAGAGGTGCAAAGAGCCCAGCAGGCTTTCGCAAGCGGTGGCTGCCTGTTCAAATTCGAGCTCGGCCATGGCGGCGTCGAGTG
>JAIPCE010000230.1 GCA_021738345.1 Rhodoferax sp.
CATGCGCCGTACGGTAATGCTGGAGGGCATGCAACTTTTAGCCCGCCACCTGGGCTACGCGCCTAAAGAGTGGCTGCTGACCTATGTGAATGAGCTGCTGGCACTGCCACCCAACGCGCGGGGCGTGAGCGACCTGCACGAGCACCTGACGCAGACCTTGGCAGAGGTAAAGCCGTGGGTAAGCGTGCCGGAGTATCTGGCGTTGGAGAATGAGCTGGCGTTGGCCCCTTCACCCACGGCAGCAACTACCATACCGACGTCATGAAAACCCAGGCGCTCAAGCAGGCGTTGGACGCCAATGACTTTGACGTGGTGTTTGGCAGTGCCCGGCGTGATGAAGAAAAGAGCCGCGCCAAAGAGCGCGTGTTTTCCTTCCGCGCCCCCGGCCACCGCTGGGACCCCAAAGCCCAGCGCCCCGAGCTTTGGAACCTCTACAACACGCGCATTGCGCCAGATGAGTCCATACGCGTGTTCCCCATCAGCAACTGGACCGAGGCCGATATTTGGCAGTACATCCAGGCAGAGGCCATTCCCATCGTACCGTTGTATTTTGCAGAGCTGCGCCCGGTGGTGCAGCGCGGTGGCCAGTGGCTGATGGTGGACGACGACCGCTACCCCTTTGCCCCCGGTGAGGTAGCCCAAATGCGCCGCGTGCGCTTTCGCACCCTGGGCTGCTGGCCGCTCACAGCGGCACAAGAGTCAGACGCTACCACGCTAGACCAGGTCATAGCCGAAACCCTGGGCGCCCGTGGCTCTGAGCGAGAGGGGCGCTTGATAGATTCAGACGTGCCTGGGTCGATGGAGAAGAAGAAGCAGGAGGGCTACTTCTGATGGAAACCCTACGCTTTATCACCTGCGGTAGTGTCGATGACGGCAAGAGCACACTGATTGGCCGCCTGCTTTACGAGAGCAAGTCCATTTTTGACGACCAGTTGGCCGCCTTAGTCAAAGACTCTGCGCAATACGGCACCCAGGGTACCCAGATGGACTCAGGGAGGCTGCCGAACTTTGGGAACATCGGCTGCAAACCGACCGCAGCGGTCCATTTTGCACCCTCTTCTTGACCCATAGGCCCGCTATGGGTCTGCGAACCCGGCACAAACTGTCCTCGCTGGGGTCGGTTTTCGCTATCGATGCCCAAAGTTCGACAGCCTCCCAGCCCTGCTGGTGGATGGCCTGCAAGCCGAGCGTGAGCAGGGCATCACCATAGATGTGGCCTACCGGTTTTTACCACCGACGCGCGCCGTTTTGTGGTGGCTGACACCCCCGGCCATGAGCAGTACACACGCAACATGGCCACCGGGGCCTCTACGGTCAACCTGGCGGTGATCTTGATTGACGCGCGCAAGGGCGTGCTGGTGCAAACCCGCCGCCACAGCCGCATCGTGGCCATGATGGGCATACAGCATGTGGTGCTGGCGGTTAACAAGATGGACCTGGTGGGGTTTGAGGCGGCCACGTTCGACGCAATAGTGGCCGACTACCGCACTTTTGCTGCTGATCTGGGCTTTGCCAGTTTGCAGGTGATACCGTTGTCTGGCTTGACCGGTGACAACGTGTTGGTCCCCAGCCCCAACATGCCCTGGTACAGCGGCCCCACGCTGATGCAATATCTCAACACGGTAGACACCCGCAGCACCCGGCCGCAGGGCGCTTTCCGCATGCCGGTCCAGTGGGTTAACCGGCCCAACCTGGACTTTAGGGGTTTTTGTGGCCGCATTGCCGCTGGCACCCTGCACCCCGGTGACGCGGTACGGGTGCTGCCGTCGGGTGTGCAAACGCAGGTGAAGGCGGTGTTGTTGGGCTTTGATACGGTAGCCGCTGCCGATGCGGGTGATGCCGTGACCATCACGCTGGCAGACGAGGTGGACGCCAGCCGGGGTGATGTGCTGGTGGCAGCCGACGCCCCGCCCGAGGTGGCCGACCAGTTTGAGGCCAAATTGCTGTGGATGAGCGAGCACGCCTTGGCCCCTGGGCGCCAATATTTGATGAAGCACGCCTGCAAAGAGGTCACCGCCACCATCACCGCCATCAAGTACCGTGAAGACGTGAACACCGGCGCCCACCTGGCCGCCAAAATGCTGGGCCTGAATGAAATTGCCGTAGTCAACTTGTCCACCAGCGCGCCACTGGTGTTCGAGCCCTATGCGGTGAACCAAACCCTGGGTGGCTTCATCTTGGTGGACAAGCTGACGTTTGAAACCGTGGGCGCCGGCATGATCGAATTTGCCCTGCGCCGGGCCAACAACATCCATTGGCAGGCGCTAGAGATCAACAAGGCCACCCGCGCCGCCCAAAAGCACCAAACGCCGCGCTGCATCTGGTTTACCGGTTTGTCGGGTTCGGGCAAGTCCACCCTGGCCAATTTGCTAGACAAACGCCTGTTTGCCGAAGGCCGCCACACCTATATTCTGGACGGCGACAACGTGCGCCACGGCCTCAACCGCAACCTGGGTTTTACCGAGGCCGACCGGGTAGAAAACATCCGCCGCGTGGCCGAGGTGGCCCGGTTGATGGTGGATGCCGGGCTAATTGTGCTGGTGAGTTTTATCTCCCCCTTCGCCGCAGAGCGTGCCATGGCCCGCAGCCTGTTTGAGTCAGGGGAGTTTATTGAGGTGTTTGTAGACACCCCTTTTGACGAATGCGCCCGCCGGGATGTGAAAGGCCTATACGCCAAGGCCCTGCGCGGTGAGCTAAAAAACTTTACCGGCCTGGACAGCCCCTACGAGGCCCCCACTCATCCAGAGGTGCGTTTGCTGGCAGCACAAAAAACCTCCGAAGTGTGTGTAGATGAGCTGCTTCAGACGCTGCGGTGAACCATTTCCTCACAATGAATTTCAATCAGGCGCAACTTCAAACCCTGTGCACCATTGCGCAGGCAGCAGGACGCGAAATCATGGCCGTATACGACCAAGGCGGTGCTATCTGGCAAAAGGATGACGCCAGCCCACTCACCGAGGCAGACCTGCGCTCCGATGCGGTCATCCGCCAAGGGCTGGTGGCGGCATTTCCCGGTGTGTTTATCTTGTCGGAAGAGTCGCGCAGCGCAGGTGACTCGCCAGCAAATACGTTCTTTTTAGTGGACACGCTGGACGGCACCAAGGAGTTTGTAAAGCGCAACGGCGAATTCACGGTGAACATTGCGTTGGTGCAGCAGGGTGTGCCAACAGCAGGCGTGGTGTTTGCACCCGCTTTGGGGGAGCTGTTTTACGCCGCCCAGGGGCTTGGCGCGTGGCTGCAAACTGCCGGTGGCGCCCCCCAAGCGCTGCAAGTAGCACCATGGCAGCCCACCCAGCCACTGCGGGTGATTGGCAGCCGGTCCCACGGCGGCGACAAGCTGGCGGCGTGGCTGGCCACGTTAAGCTATGCGCACAGCTTTGTGGCAGCCGGCAGCTCGCTCAAGTTCTGCCGCATAGCCCAAGGCCAAGCCGACATCTACCCCCGCTTCGGCCCCACCAGCCAATGGGACACCGCCGCAGCGCAGTGTGTGTTGGCGGCGGCGGGTGGCGCGGTGCAAGACTTGGCTGGCAGCCCGCTGCAATACGGTTTGCAGCGCCCGATTTTGAATCCGGAGTTTGTGGCGGTGGGGGATAAAGCTGCTTTGCCGCCTGTCGTCCTTCCAAGCGAACCGCGTCACCACGGACTTGGGGTCGTTTAATCCGGAGTTTGTGGCGGTGGGGGATAAAGCTGCTTTGCCGCCTGTCGTCCTTCCAAGCGAACCGCGTCACCACGGACTTGGGGTCGTTTAAGCAAGTGGCCGACGTGATCTTGGCCAACCGGCGGGTGGCGGAGCTAGATGACCTGGCGGGCAAGGTTTACACGCAGGATTTGATTGGGGGGATTTTTAGGATCACGTCCATGCAAAATGACGTATCGCAAGCATATCCCCTACGATAGCGGCAAAGCTGTAAGCCGGATATGCAACATTCTTTAAGGACCTGCGCTATGTTGACCCAAGATGCCATCGCATTGGCTGCCAAGCGAATCGCCGAGACGGCATATACGCCCGTGAAAGTCATTTTATTTGGCTCATATGCGCGCGGTGATGCCAACGAAGGCTCAGACCTCGACTTCTTAGTGGTTGAGCAAACCATACCAAACCCCGCTGAAGAGTTTCTCAAGCTACATCGCGCGGCATCGGGTTGTGGCACTGGTGTTGACATCTTGCTAATGACTGAGAGCGAATTTGAGAAAAAGCGCAATTGGTGGACAACACCCGTGTATGCCGCGGCACGTGAAGGTAAGGTGTTTTATGAAAGTGCGCCACACGAATCCGTCGGGTTTCATGCTCAGCAAGCCTGCGAAAAGTTCATCAAGGCCCGCTTGGTCTTGGACGGCATCGTTTTTGAACGAACCCATGACCTTGTTGCACTTTGCACACTGGCATCCCAAAACAAAATCGCCATCCCCGTTGAGTTAGAGACTTTGCGAGCTCTCAACAGCTACGCGGTACAGTTTCGCTACGAAGGCTGCGTAATGGAGCTTGTGCCGTCTGCAGAGTGTGAAGTTGTTGCCCTGTGCCTGTCGGCATGGGTAAATGATGCATTTGACAGGGCCTAAAAGCACGGCACCAGCGGGCAACGTTCCGCTGCGCATCACTTTTGCCGTAACGCAGACTGGGCCGGATGCAGCGGCTGGTGATCTCTTTACGGCTATCAGTCACCCGGTGGTGCTGGCTGGTGTGACCAATTGCATTGAGATTACTTTTGCCAGCACTTGCGCTGTGGCTGGCACCGATAGCGTGGTGCCAATAGACCCATGCAGCTTTATCACCCTGGCGCATCTGGTCATTGATGAAAAGATCATCACCCAGCTTATTGGGGCGTAGCCAGCCAACCCCGACGGCTTGGCCGCTGGCGTTGGCCCCTTCACCCACGGCAGCAATTACCACACCGACGTGATGAAAACCCAGGCGCTCAAGCAGGCGTTGGACGCCAATGACTTTGACGTAGTCTTTGGCGGTGCCCGGCGTGATGAAGAAAAGAGCCGCGCCAAAGAGCGCGTGTTTTCATTCCGTGCCCCCGGCCACCGCTGGGACCCCAAAGCCCAATGTGAGGGTGCCGTCCCGCCAGCGTCGACTTTTGTAAGGCATAGTCTTGGTGTGCATTTATGATTGCATCAATCTGTACATCGTGAGGTCAATATGAGACAAGCCACTTTCACCGAAGTCCGCAACCATGCCAAGAGCTATTTCGACATCGTCGAGTCGGGGGAGGCCGTGCGGGTATTGCGTAACGGCAAGCCCATTGCGGACATTGTTCCCGTCAACGCCGATCTGCCTTCATGGAAGCGGCGCAAGGCGCAGCCGCTTGTGCTAGACGGCGTTTCTGTCAGCCGCATGATTCTTGAAGAACGTACTTCTGGAAACTGAGGAGCATTCGGTGCGCGTTTTCTTTGACAGCTCGGCCTTCGTCAAGCGCTATGTGAGCGAGACAGGTACCGAAGCAGTTTTGAACTGGTGCGACCAGGCGACGGAAATCGGGTTGTCCGCGATTGCGCTGCCGGAAATTGTCTCCGCGTTTTGTCGTCTGCGCAGAGAAGGCAAAATCGACAACACCCAGTATCGACAACTGAAGTCGTTGCTGCTGGCCGACATCGAGGATGCTGCGATCTGCGACCTGACGCCGGCGGTGCTGGCCCAATCGATTACCAGCCTCGAAACCAATGTCTTGCGTGGCATGGATGCCATCCATATTGGCAGTGCCGTGGCCTTGAAGGCAGATGTCTTCATTTCGGCAGATCAGCACCAGCGTGAAGCCGCAGTGCGCACCGGCCTTCGGGTCGAAGTGGTGTAGTGCGGCACCCATGGCAGCAACTACCACACCGACGTGATGAAAACCCAGGCGCTCAAACAGGCGCTGGACGCCAATGGGTTTGACGTGGTCTTTGGCGGTGCCTGGCGGGATGAAGAAAAGAGCCGCGTGCGCTTTCGCACCCAAGGGATTTTCAGGTTAACCAACTGCAACACACTCGGTGATGGGAAACGCCCACTACAAGGTAAATTGATTTGATAATGATTTGGTGATTGGTGTAAAATCAAAATCACATCAAAATTGAGAGGGTAGTGATGGCAAAGACACACATTGCAGCCGACATCCTGCGCTATTTGGATAGTGTCGCTCAAGCAGGGCAAGAGGCCGTCAGCGCCGAAAACATCACCTCGCAGATCGGCCAAAAGCGCCCCACCGTCAACCGTTACCTCAGGGCGTTGGTTATTAGGGGGGCTGTTAAAAAGCTAGGCACTGGCCCGGCAACGCGGTACATGGCGCACACGCACGTGGCGCAAACACGTCCTACTCAGACCATCTTGTCAACATTGGGGCCCACGTGGAGCACGCTTGCTTTGCAGTTGCGTGCAGAGTTAGCGGCACCCATAGGCACTCGCACACCCGTGTCATACCAGCGGCATTTTGTTGATGGCTACTTACCCAATCAGTCCGCACTGCTGCCGCCTGATTTGGCGGATTCACTCTATGCCTTGGGGCGCAGCCAAGGTCAGCAGCCTGCCAGCACGTACGCCCGCAAGGTGCTTGAGCAATTGCTGATTGATTTGTCTTGGCACTCGTCGCGCCTGGAGGGCAACCAAAAAAGTTTGCTCGACACCAAAGAGCTTTTCGCCAGGGGCCGCGCGCTAGGCGACGATCTGGATGCAACCATGCTGCTCAACCACAAGGAAGCCATCGAGTTCATGGTGGATGCTGTTCCAGAATATGGCATTACCCCGGCTGTGGTGCGCAATATTCAGAGTTTGCTGATGCAGGGGCTGCTGGAAAATCCAGATTCGATGGGTGCCATTCGCACCACGGTGGTCAACATCACCAATTCGGTGTACCTGCCCACCCAGGTGCCATCCCTGCTTGAAGAAATGCTGGGCATCGTGATTGAAAAGTCCAGGCAAATCAAAAATCCGGTGGAGTCGGCATTTTTTTTGTGGATTCACATTGCATACCTGCAACCGTTTGAGGATGGCAATAAACGCACCAGCCGCCTGTGCGCCAATTTGCCGCTGATGCTGTCCAACTGCGCGCCGCTGTCGTTTCTGGATGTCGATGCTGCAGACTACGCCATTGCAGTGACAGGTGTTTACGAACGGCTGGATGTGCGCATGGCCGTTGAGTTGTTTGCCTGGACATACCGTCGTTCCATTGACAAGTACAAAGTGATCCTCGAATCCATGGGGCTGCCAGACCCGTTTCGCGCCCGCTACCGTGAAAGCCTGGGCGAGGCTGTGCGGCAGGTGGTGCAGGAAGGCGCCCGGGCCGACCAAGCCTGTGCCGCATTGTCATTACCTGCGCAAGACGAGGCAGCGTTTTTGGCACTGCTGCGCCGGGAGCTGCAAAGCCTGGAGCCCTTCAATTGCGCCCGCTACAGACTCAGCATTCGAAAAACCGAGTCCTGGATTGGCAAGGGGCGGCCACTATGACCTTGATGGGCACCATGAAGCGTAATTCACTTGAAGCAGAGTCCATAGAAATCATCCGCGAGGCCGTGGCCACCGCCCGCAAGCCGGTGATGATGTATTCCATCGGCAAAGATTCGTCCGTCATGCTGCACTTGGCGCTCAAGGCGTTTTACCCCGCGCCGCCGCCTTTTCCGCTGCTGCATGTGGACACGGGCTGGAAGTTTCAGGCCATGTACGCCCACCGCACCCGCATGGTGGCTGAAAGCGGCATGACCCTCATCACCCACACCAACACCGACGGCCTGGCCGCAGGTGTTGGCCCCTTCACCCACGGCAGCAATTACCACACCGATGTAATGAAAACCCAGGCCCTCAAGCAGGCGCTGGACGCCAACGGGTTTGACGTAGTCTTTGGCGGTGCCCGGCGTGATGAAGAAAAGAGCCGTGCCAAAGAGCGTGTGTTTTCATTCCGCGCCCCCGGCCACCGCTGGGACCCCAAAGCCCAGCGCCCCGAGCTATGGAACGTCTACAACACGCGAATAGCGCCAGATGAGTCCATACGCGTGTTCCCCATCAGCAACTGGACCGAGGCCGACATTTGGCAGTACATCCAGGCAGAAGACATCCCAATAGTGCCGCTGTACCTGGCAGAGCTGCGCCCAGTGGTGCAGCGCGGCGGCCAGTGGCTAATGGTGGATGACGACCGCTACCCCTTTGCCCCCG
>JAIPCE010000231.1 GCA_021738345.1 Rhodoferax sp.
TTTGCCAATATCGAGATGCCCGAAGACGCGCAGATTGCGCTCAAGGCGGGCGCGCTGGGTGTGGGCTTGTTCCGTAGTGAATTTCTTTTTATGGGCCGCCAGGGCCGGCTGCCGGACGAAGAAGAGCAATACCAGGCCTACAAGAAGGCCGTTGAAGGCATGCAGGGCCTGCCGGTGACGATTCGCACGGTTGACGTGGGTGCAGACAAGCCCCTAGACGACTCCTTGCGCGACGATGCACACCTCAATCCAGCGCTCGGTCTTCGGGCGATCCGTTGGAGCCTGGCCGATCCAGCCATGTTCCTCACGCAGTTGCGCGCCATTCTGCGCGCAGCAGCGCATGGACCGGTACAGATGCTGGTTCCGATGCTGGCGCATGCCCGCGAGATTCGGCAGACGGTCGCGCATATCGACCACGCGCGCGCCATGCTTGACAATCGAGGCGTCAGCTATGGTCCGATCAAGCTCGGGGCCATGATTGAGATCCCGGCGGCGGCCTTGAGTTTGCCCCTGTTCTTGAAGCACTTCGATTTCTTGTCGATCGGCACCAACGACTTGATTCAATACACCTTGGCGATTGACCGGGCGGACGAGTCGGTGGCTCATTTGTACGACCCCCTACACCCCGCCGTGCTGCGGCTGGTTGCTGACACCATAGCAGCCGGTCGTGCCCAAGG
Organism: Rhodoferax sp.; assembly: GCA_021738345.1. Lineage (GTDB taxonomy): Bacteria > Pseudomonadota > Gammaproteobacteria > Burkholderiales > Burkholderiaceae_C > Allorhodoferax. Next base: position 678 of record JAIPCE010000231.1, read on the forward strand.
CAAAGAGGTGGCGGTGTGCGGCGAAATGGCGGGCGACGTCGGGCTTACCCGCTTGCTGCTTGGCTTGGGCTTGCGCAGTTTTTCCATGCATCCGGCCCAAATACTGGCCGTCAAGCAAGAGGTGCTGCGCGCCGACACCACCAAGCTGACCCCCTGGGCGCAGCGCATCCTCAACTCCGAAGATCCTGCGCGCGCAATGGCAGCGAATTAACCCGAAACCCGCAAGCCCGAGCGGCGCATGCGTGGCAGCGTCAAGTCCAGCAACGCTCCACCTCCCAATGGCTCGGCCCAGGCCCGTACCCGGGCCTGGTCATCCACGTTCATGGCAGCGTATACGTCCAGCACCCGCTGCGCCATCCACAGGGTATAAGGCATGGCAGCGCGGCGAAATCGGCCATCGCCCATGGGAACGTCGACATCCTGAAGGAAGCGGCGCAACGGTGTGCCCGTCGGAACGGTCGGTAATATTGCCTCGACCTGTGCACCGATCTGTGCGAACAAAGGCACAAATTCACGGAAGACGGCGCGCAGCACAGGCTCTAGCGTGGTGGGAATCTGGTCTGGGCTTTGTGACAAGCCCAATGTTGGGGCCGGACTTGCGGGCATCGGATTTGATATGCGGTCAAGCCACGCACGCAGTTGCTTGCGCGGCGCAACAAGCTCGCGCGCAGGCCAAGGGTCGCGCCCCAAGTGCCCGTACATCGGGCCAGCCAGTGCAAAATCTGCCAGGCTTGGGCGCTCGCCCAGCAGGTAGGCTGATTGCGCGAAGTGGGCATCGAGCAGGTCCAGCATGTGCTGGGTCCAGGCATCCATCACCGCATATTGCGGCGCTCGGATGCCCATGCGATCAAGCGCACCGCGCAGGGTGTTTGCGACCCGACGCACCGCCATGTTTTGCAGAAAGCGGGGGAAATGGGGCAGCAAAGCGGCACCGGCTTCGCGCTCAAATACTGCGTAGTTTTCGGGGTAGGTCCAGCGGGTGTGCATGCCAATCGGAACCCACCACTCGTCGCACCAGGCTTCCAGCAAATAGGCGCAAAAACGGGGCACCGGTGCGTCGGGAATGGTGGATGGTGTGGGGTATTTGGCTTCAATGTAATCAATGATGGCGCTCGAATCCTGAATCCACTCGCCGTGTGGTGTGCGCAACACGGGCATCACGACCTCGCCAGTTTCGCGCTTGATTCGGTGCATCAGCGTAAGTATGTTGACCGGGTCAAGCACAAATGGGACTTTCTTGTAGCGCAGATAGCAAAGAACCTTGCCTGTAAAGTAGGAAAGATGCCAGCCGTAGAGGGTAAATTCTGTGTTCATTCGGTGCAGATGGGTTGCCGGGGCATCAGACCTTCGGTTTCGCGTAAAAGTGTCTCCTGCACGGCCCAGAGCCGATCCTGGCCCCATACGGACAGCTCGCCAATCCGAAAAGATGGCACGCCCCAGAGCCCCAAGTCCATGAGCTCAAGCCTGTTGGCGGCGGCCGTTGCGCGCCAACTGTCGTCTTTGAGGGCCTTGAGCGCCTGATTCCACGGGATGTCGGCCCGCTGTGCGATGGTGCGCAATCCGCGGTCGCTGCCAGCGTCAATTCCCTCGGACCATACCCCTTGCATGAAAGACAGCACATAGGCAGGCCCTTTACCAAGCTGCTCCGCCAGGGGAATCAGCGCGAGCCCGCGCTCGGTCGGCCTGCCTACCGGGTCATTGAGTCGGCCAAACGAAATGCCGCGTGCGCGTGCCTCGCGCGCAGCATCCAAAGTAATATAGCGTCGCTTGATCGCCGGTACCGGCAGACCGCGCATCACCATGGGTAGCAAAAATCGCAGTCGCACTGGCACTCCGGCTAAACGGCCCAACGCAAACACGCGTGGCGCAACGATGGCAGAGTAGGGGCTTCTGAGGGAAAAATAGAAGTCGATTGGCGCGCTGTGTGCACCGGAAAATGCTTCGGATGGGTCATCAGCCGGTGGAAAAAGCAGACGCGGCGAGCCAGTGCGATGCAAACCCAGTCCCTGCAGCCGCTGCTCCAGATGGTAGAGGCGATCGATACCCCAATACCACTCACCGCCATACCAAAACATGGCGCCCAGGTAGTGACCAAGACGCTGCCGAAATGCCTCCGCTGCTTCGAGGTGCTTGCGCGTTACATCCGGTTCTGCTAACACCACCGATGCCTCGCCAAGCGCAGATTCAGTCATCGTCGCGACAGAGCTCCAGACCCTGCGCGATATTTCGCCTGCTGCGTCTGAAAAGACGCCTCTCTCTGCGGCGCTGACCAGTACGCGCCCGGCCCAAGCAACCCGCGACACATCAGGCTGCACGCCTGGGTCGACGAAGTACAGGCTATAGCGCCGTGCCAGCAAGGCGGCGTCTCTGCGGCTGTAGGCGATGAGCTTCTCGCGCTCTGGCGCTGCGCTGTCCGGTGGTGGGCCAACAATATGCGCCTTGACATCAATGGCATAGCATTTCTGAAGTTTGGCCAAACCTTGGCAGGCCAAAGCGCTATATGGGTCATCAACCTGGTGAAAGTAGTGGACCTGGTGGGCGGCACCACTGGCCGCGCGCCGCTTCTCAGCCTTTGCTCTTTGCTTTAACAAGCGCTCCTCAGAGAGCAGCCGCTGCGAGATGATTGGCGTGAGCCAGGTCTTGAGCGACATGCGGCGACTTCAGACCGGCAGCTGTCACCAAGCCTTGATAAAGCGCAGTTGCAAGTACTTGGCGACCAAGGCGTTTTCGCTACCGAAGTTTTCGCTGTACTGCAGATTGAAACCGGCATCCTGCCCTGGAAGCTTGTACGAAACAAAAGGTCCAAAACCATTGTTTCTGTAACGGTTTGCGCCCAATGTGGCTCCAGCGCCCGAGTCGTCGGTGGCCTGTCGAACGGTCAGAATATTGGCGCCAAAGGCCCAGTTGCCAGTCACCTTGACCAGACCCAATTCAGCATATACAAAATTGCCGCTTCTATAGTCGGTGTCGACGTTGACGGAGTTGATGCCGTAAGACAAGCGCCCCGCAACGGTCACACCAGAGTCCCAGTTGGACTGGCTGTGATCGGGGTTCAGAGAATAGCTTACTGCGACCCCCGGCCGCAAAGTAAGGAAATTTCCAAAGCCGGGGTTCGGCCCCCTGTTCCTGTCGTATTCGCCGGTAGGCAAGAATACGGAAGCACCGGCTGCAACTTTCAGGCGATCTTGGTGGCGAACCCACACCACAGAGAGTTCGGTGTCACCCAATCCAGTCACATCGGCATTTTGGCTGGCCGAGGCAGCTAACACCCGGGCTTGAACACTGCTGTTGGCCTGCTGCGCCGCAGCGCTGAGCTGGCCTACCTGGGTCGTAGTCAAGGGCGGTGCAGTGGGGGTGGGCGACACGGTACCAGTGGCCTGGGTGACCACAAAACTCCGGCTGAGGGTGATCAACGGCACATTGACCGCGAAAGCCATGCGACCACCTGCGTATACGCTATCGCTGAGGTAGCCGCCCAGAAGATTGAGTTGGGTTTGTTTCTGGCGTATATCCAGTGTGCCAGCAGGGAAATTCAGCTTGAAATTTGGGGTGAGTTGCACACTGGGAACTGCTTGCGGCTGAATCTCGTTTCCGCTTCCATCCACCACCTTGTAAATGTCGATTTGCGTCAAGCTCGCGGTGCCAAAGAGTCCCGGGTTATCCGCCCCCGAGGCCATTTCACCGCCAAACGCACCGACCGGCGCTTGCCGTAGTTTGTAGCCCTCGGCGGCCTGAGCGCTGCTGGCAGCAAGCCCCACAAACACGGAAAACAGGGCACGGACGGGCAAAGATGGAGTGACGAGGTGCATGGTTGTTATCTCGGGTAATCGGTCTGTCTGCTTCCCAATGTAACCATTCCATGCACAGGTGTATGTTAGGGTTTACACTAGGAGATGCATGCGGTGTCTCTGCCTCGCAACATGGAAAATAACCAGGAACGGGCATGGTACAAAGCGAACACAAAGCCAGAGAATGCGGAAACAAGCGCATCCCTGCGATCCAAGTCAAGGAAATGCATGAACTCCAGAGCACCGGGCAAAACGACGACCGTCAACCCCTCGCTTACCCGGGACGATTGGCTTGACGCTGCCTTCAAGGCAGTGGTAGATGGTGGATTTGACAATGTACGGGTGCTGACCATCGCCAACACACTGGGCGTAACCCGCGGTAGTTTTTACTGGCATTTCTCTGAGCAATCCGACCTTGTTGCCGGCTTGTTACAGCGTTGGCGGGACCGCCAAGCGGCGGTCGATCGGAGTTTTCGACACCAGGTGGCGCCCGATCCGCCAGGCGAGCTCTTGCGCCTGTTGGACGTTGCGCTCGCGCATGTGGGCCCCGATCTTGAGCACATGCGCTTTGAGTTGGCATTGCGCGGGCTGGGTCGGCGTGATCCTGTTGTGGCCCAGGCTCTACTGGAAGTTGACCAAATGCGCATGGGACTGTTTGTCGAGAAGTTTGAACGTCTGACCGGTGACGCCCAATCTGCCGCTGATCTGGCAACCCTGTTTTACCTGGCAGTCGTGGGGAGTCACCAGGCCTTGAGCCGGCCGTCCAATCCGAGCTGGCTCAAAGACCACCTCAAGCGTGTCATCCACGAATACCTGGTGCGTCGGCAGGTACCAACGGCTTTTTGACGGTCAGTTGTACCAATAGGTGTACTCATCCTGGGGCGACTGCTGCTGGTCGAGGGTCTTGTCGATGAGCACGGGCAAGGCAATGAAAGACGGCCACTGGGACGCCGGCATTTTTGCATGATGGGTTTGCAGTAACGCCTTCAGATCGTCGACTTTCTGGGTGTGCTGGTTTGCCAGATTGTGCTTTTCTGTCGGGTCCTGGGCCAAGTCAAACAGCCACAGCTTCTTGGGCAATTCAGACACAATCAGCTTCCAGGATTGGCTTTGCACTGCGCGATACGGACCATCGCGCCAAAATAGGGGCCGCTCGGGTTGGGGTATGGGGTCGCGCAAAAAAGGCAGCAGATTCACGCCATCAATGGTCCGGTCGTTGGGCAGGTGCGCGCCCGCTGCTGCTACCACCGTCGGCAAAATGTCGATGTTGGAAATGGGCGCCGGGTAGTGCACGCCCGCAGGTATGCGCGCGGGCCACTGCGCCACATAGGGCACGCGCAGGCCGCCCTCAAAAAAAGTGAGCTTCCAACCCCGGTAGGGCTTATTGACCTCGGGGATTCCAATGTACCCAGGCGCCCCGTTGTCACTGGAAAAAACGACCAGGGTGTTATGTTCCAGTCCCTCATCGCGCAGTGTTTGCAGCACCCGGCCCACGCTGCGGTCCAGCGAGCGCACCATGGCGGCATAGACCCGGCGCCGGTGGTCGGGGATATGCGCAAGCGCATCGTAGTCTGCCTTGCTGGCCTGCAACGGCGTGTGCACGCCCCAGTGCGCCAGGTACATAAAAAATGGCTGGTGCTTGTTATGCTGAATCGCGGTCACTGCCTCGTCGGTGAAATAGTCGGTCAGGTACTTGCTGGGCTCAAACCATTTACCGGCGTTGTAGCTCACACCAAAGCGCATGTTGGGCCACAGAAATTTGTCAATCGGATCAAATTCTTGTTTGGAGTTGACAACCCGGCTGTCGTTCTCGGGCAGATACAAGCCACTCTCCATGAACAGGCTCTCGTCAAAGCCCTGGTTATTCGGCCGCATCTCGGGCGTGCTACCAAGATGCCATTTGCCGATATGGATCGTGTGGTAGCCACGGGGTTTGAGCAATTTGGCAATCGTGAGCTCAGAGGGTGGCATGCCCAAGTCATTGAAATCCTTGGACTCTCTAGCCAGCTCGTGGTCAATGTGCACCGGATAGAGGCGGTCGGGGTCGGCGTAAAGACTGCCCGCGACGCGCCCCATGGCACCCGGCGTTGGCGTGAACTCCACACCAAAACGCCAGGGATAGCGCCCCGTCAACAGCGCCGCGCGAGACACTGTGCACACGGCGCTGCCCGCGTAACCGCGGTCAAACCGAACGCCGGACCGCGCGATCGAGTCAATCGCAGGCGTGGGAACTCCCAAACTGGCCATACCGCCACCATGGGTCGTCACGTCATTGATGCCCAGATCGTCGGCCAGAATGACGATTACATTCGGTGGGCGGTCGTCCAAGGGTGTGTTCGGTTGTGTAGGCCCGGCTTGCCAGGGCACCGCTTGTGGCGGCGCCCGCGGGTGGGTAAAGTCAGTATGCCAACCCAACGAATACTGCAGAAGTGTGAGTCGATTCAGATATCCGAGCAGCGTCAGGCCCGCCAAAACGGCAAGGGCACTCACCAGGAGGGGGTGTCTTTTCATGCGCGTGTCATCAGAATAGCCAGGCAATTGGTTCCAAACAGGAGTGTACTGATAATCCTGCAGAGCTTCCAACGTCCTGTACTTTCAGGGTGCGATTCAAAGTGAGTGGCAATTCGGTTTTGCCCCCTCGTCCCAGCGGGGAGAGGGAATAAGAGTCGCACTCACTATAAATCGCACCCTACTGTCGAGTTGGTTCGTGGGCCGCAGTGTGCGATTTGGCATACTTGGGATGCGGATTCGCATTTCTCACGCAGAACAGACCTTCACCATGAAACACCTCAGCGGTATTGATTCGGCATTCTTGCACCTGGAATCTCCCGAAATGCCGATGCACATCGGCTCACTCAACGTGGTGGACTTACCAGAAGGCTATAGCGGCGACTTTTTTGAAGACGCCAAATCCCACATTGTTCGGCGCATGCATTTGGCCGAGGTGTTTACCCGCAAGCTGGCGCTGATGCCGCTGGACCTGTCCAACCCGGTCTGGGTGCAGGACGAAGACATCGACATCGACTACCACGTGCGGCACATTACCCTGCCCAAGCCAGGGGCCAATCGGCAACTGCAGCAGTATGTGGCGCGTCTGCACTCGAGTTTGCTCGATCGGAGTCGACCCTTGTGGGAGTTTTTTGTGATTGACGGGCTCAAAAGTGGCCAGGTGGCGCTGTATTGTAAAGTGCACCATGCGGGTCTGGATGGGCAAGCCGGTGTGGCCGTGGCCAAGGCGATTTTTGACCTCGATGCCACCGGACGCGCCATCAAGCTGCCGCGGCCCCATGCGCGGCGCGACCAGTACCAATTGGGTGTGGCCGAACTGTTGGGCGCGGCGGTGCGCAATACGGTCAACCAGTCGGTCGGTCTGGTCAAGTCGGTGCCCTTGATCGTACGCTCCGCCGTGGGCGCGCTGGTGCCGCCAAAAAATGCCCAGGGCAAGCGCGACTGGGCGTTACCCAGGGACTTCAAAATCTTTGCACCGCGCACCTCCCTGAATGTGGCCATTACCAACCAGCGTACTTTTGCCGGACGGACCGTGCCCCTGAGTGAGGCCAAACAGATTGCCAAACTGCTCGGCGTGACGCTCAACGACGTGGTCATGGCCACCACGGCGGGTGGCTTGCGCAGTTATTTCAAAGACA
>JAIPCE010000232.1 GCA_021738345.1 Rhodoferax sp.
ACTTCTCACCCCTTTGCACTGCGTTGGTGGAGGCAGAAGTGACTTCCTGCCTTCCTGCAACAAAATTCGCTTCCCGGCCTTATTCTTCTTGCAGTTGCACCTCGCCCTCCCCCACTCACTCCCCCAACCCCTCTCCCGCCCCGCCGGGCGGAAGAGGGGAGCCTCATTTGGTTTCTGCGCGCCGAATACGGAATTTGCTGCTGCTCGACTGTTTCGGGTCCATGATCAAGCCCTCAGCACAGCAAGCCCTCAAAGCGCTCGGACAGCGTTCGCTGGGCATAATCAATGCCGCTCAGGTCGGCGAATTCGGCCAGACTACGCACCGTGCCTAACCCATAGACGCCAGGCAGACCGTCACCGCACAACAAGCGGGTCAGTCGGGTTTTGGAGCGCTGGGTCAAATAGGCTCCGGTAAACGCGCGCTGTGTGTCAATGTCACCGTACCAGTGGTGCGTTTCGTGCGCCGTATTGGCCTCCTTGTACAGGTGGTACAAAGGTACCCAGGTTGGGTGAAAAATGTCCCAGCCCCGGGTAAACGCACGTACCGCGATGCTTTGCTCTTCACCATGAAAATACAAAAAGGGGTCGTAGGGTACCTCCTGCGTCAGACTCCCTGCACAAAACAAAAATCCTGCCGCCACGTGGCAGCCGATGACCGCCTCGTCGGTAAAAATGTGCCGTCCGATAAAGCGCAGCACCACGTTGTCGGCGCTCAGCGGTGTTTCCGGGTGCGGGCGCAATACCAGCGCGGTCTTGCCGGCCGAAGGTGTGTACTTAGGCACGCCATCCACCATGTCAAAGCGGTAGGGATAGGTGCTGATGATGGGCTTTGCGGACCGCGCCAGCAGCTTGGCATGTTGCGCACGCAGGTTGGCGTCCCAGTCTTGCTCGAAGCACATGTGCGAGTCAATCTGCAGCAAATAGTCCTCGCCGTCATACAAGGAAAAAGCCAGATTGCGAGCCCAACTCACCCCCAGCGTGTCAGTCGGGTGCACCAGAACATAGCGCACCTGCGCGCCAAAGGGCAGCGCACTTATTGCAGCTCTTTGATCCGTGCTGTTTTGATCCACCACGGCGAGACTCAGCAAGTCGGGCCGCTGCGCCTTGCCTAACGCTTCATTTAGGGTGAACAACAGCATGGGGTCCTGATAAGAGGCAATGCTGATAAAGATTTTCTGATTCGCCATGCCCGTTTCCTTGCAACACGGGCCATATCATGCCACCGGTCAGTAACAGAGGTTCTGCGGGCTCATGCCATGGCGCGTGTTTCCTTTTGGTCGATCCAGCGACGCAGTACGCGAGCCTGGGGCTCGGCGAGATTTTCTATCCGCGCACCGGCACGCCAATGTTGGGGCCCCGCGGGAAGGCAATAGACCACCCGCAGCCTGGGCAACGGAAGCGTCAGCGTGTCGAGTTCCAGGGTGCTCGTTGTATAGCAGGTGCCTTCTTCCAGGGTTGGAGTCGACAACCGCAGCCCCAGGCCGCGTTCGCTCAGGTCATGCAGGGGCAGCGCGGCAGCGTGCTCGGATAGGCGCAGACTGGCCCTGGGTTTTTTGCCATGGAACCCGCGGACCCGGTAAGCGTCGCGCGACTGCATTCGAATCACCTCGCCCGGCAGGTTGGCGCACAGGCGGCCCTGCTCATCAGGCTCTGGCGCAATCAGCGTAAACAGCACGGTTCCGGTTCCACTCGGGCCAATCACGTTAAGGCGAGTTGCCATGCGCGGTGGGCGGGGCGTAGCCGGCTTCATTGCGAGCGCAACCCGGTTGTCCTGGGTGACCCTGACCCGCCCCAAGCCGAAGAAAGCGCCGTCGTTCGCATGCACGCGGACCTCAATCTGGTCCAGCTCGGCTAGCAGATGCTGCACCTGCCGTGCCCCGGACACCACCATGTCGCCCCCGTCCCAGGCGGCTTGCGGGATGAGCGGCTGCGGGTTGGGACGCAGCATATCGGGCAAAAAATCACGCCATCCCATGACCGAATCCTGGCGCGTGTTGGGCTGTCACTTGCATTTGTACTTAGGGGCACAGCCCCGTTAAAGTTGAAGCTTTTGATTGGATTGCAAAATCTGATGCGGTGTGTGACGGAATTGCAAAATCTCACACCGCCCCCACCCAGCGTTTGCGGCTGGTGCGCAAGATGTAACGGTCGCGGTAAGCTGCCGGCAGCTCGCCAGTCTGGCGCGCGAAAAGACACCGGAACGTGCCAGTGTCCTGGTAACCGCACATCTGGGCGACCTGCTCCACACCCACATAGGTCGTCTCTAGCAGCACCCGGGCGCGGGCCACGCGCAGGCTGTGCAAGTAGTCCAGCGGGCTCTGGCTGTAGGTGCTAGCAAAGTGACGCAGCAGGGTGCGCGGGCTGGTGGCGGCGGCCTGCGCGATAGTAGCCAGACTGTAGGGCTCGGTCATGTGGTCCTCCAGCCAGCGGCGTGCCCGCTCCAGAGCACCGGCGGGCAAGCCGCGCGGCAAATCGCCTTGCACAATGCCCACTGCAACCTGCTGGCGCGCTTCGGAATGCAGGTAGACGTGGGCGGCCGACTTTGCCAGCTCCGCCACCGCGGTGTGGCGCAGCATGTCGAGGATTACTTCGGTGGCCAATACCGGGGAGTCGCAGGTCCAGATCCGCTCATCCACAGTCCAGGGGCGGTCAGTTAGCAGGGTGACGCCTTCACTGTGGCGCCGCACTGGTCTGACAAAAGCCCAGGGTACCGCAGCGCAGCGCCCCTGCAGCAAACCCGCTTCGCCCAGCAATGCAGCGGCGTTGAACAAGCCAGTCACCAAGCCCCCGGCAGCGTGGACCTGCACCAGCCGTTCCAGCGCAGAACGGGCCTGGTCAACAATTTGCTCCAGATGCGGGCCACTTTGGGCGTGCCATCCGGGCAGCACGACCAGGTCGGCCAGACCTTTGCGAGCTGTGCTCTGGGGAAGTGATGCTGGTGCGCAAGAGCCCCGGCAAATACAGCTTTGGCTCGACCGGTATTGGTTCGTTTGCGCGTGTGATGGGCGAGGTGGTGAAGGAGCGCGCGGGCATGTTCATGGTGCACATTCCCTACCGCGGTGGCCAGCAGATCATCACCGATGTGATTGATGGGCAGCTGGACATGGGCATCACCACCGCCGCCAATGCCGCGTCGATGCTTGCCAGCAAGCGCATCAAGGCGCTGGGCGTGTCCGCCCCTGAGCGGGTGCCGGTCATCAAGGAGGTCCCCACGTTTGCGGAATCCAAAGCACTCAAGGGCTTGCAGATGAGCGTGTGGGCCATTGTGTATGCGCCCACCAACACTCCTGCAGCCGTGGTGGAGCGGCTCAACAGCGCCATTAACACCGCCCTGATGGTGCCCGCGCTGAAGGCGGCGCGCATTCGGCTGGCTTCGGACCTGCCTTCGCCCATGACACCGGCGCAGTCCCGCGCCTTTTTTGCTGCAGAGCAGGCGTTGTACAAGCCAGTGACCCACCGCATTAAGCCGGAGTAAGCCATGCCGAACACGGTCAATCCGGTCGAACCTCCAATCCAGTCCCTGGTGCCTTCGCTTACGGGCCACTGGCGGCAGCCGAGACACGTTGGGCGCGACCCAGCGCTGTTGGGGCAGGTATGAGTGCCGCGCTAAGCCCCGCGCCGCACCGCGCCGCTTGCGCGTGGGGATATGCGGCTTCTTTATTGAGTGCAACCGCTGGGCCCCGGTGAGTACGGCTGAAAGCTTCGCGTCCGGCATCGACCTCGCGATTGAGGCCCTGCAGTCAGAACTCGAGCGCGAGCAGCCTCGCACCTTGCCCGATACCGCCGGATTTGTGGCCGCGATGAACCGGCTCGGTCCCTGGGAGCCGGTCGCCCTGCGCCTGGCCGCAGCCCAGCCCGGTGGGCCAGTGGAGCATCGCTTTTTTGAATCGGTAGTACGCGACATTGAAGTGCGCCTGCGTGCGGCCGGGCCGCTCGACGCGGTGTTTATTTCCTCCCACGGTGCCGCACTGACCACCGAGTGCGACGACCCCGATGGCGAGCTGTTCGAGTGCATTCGCGCCCTCGTCGGACAGGCGGTGCCAGTGGTGGCCGTGCTGGATCTGCACACCAACGTCTCCCAACGCATGACCGACGCGTTGTCTGCCTTGGTCGCTTACCGTACCAATCCGCATACCGACCTGCGCGAACGCGGTGAGGAGGCCGCGCAACTTGTGCACACGCTGCTGGCGCACGGCCCCGGGTTGGTGGAACTTGTCAAGCTGCCCCTGGTGCCCCCGGCCACCAACCAAATGGTGGCACCCGGATCGCCGTATGCCGAGCTGATTGCGCTGGGGCAAACCCATGTTGGCGGGCCGATATTGAACGTCTCGCTGTGTGGCGGTTTTGCGTTGGCGGACTGTGGCAAATGCGGTTTTGCCGTGGTGGTTAACGCGCAGGAAGGTCAGCGCGCGGCGGCCCATGCGCTGGCGACCGAACTCGCGCAGGCTGTGTGGCAACAGCGCCATCGCTTTGTCTCGCAACTCACGCCCCTAGCCGATGCCGTGCGTGCCGCAGTGCTGGCGGGGCTTGCGGACGGCCAGCCTGTGATATTGGCCGACGTGGCCGACAACCCGGGCGGTGGCGGTGGCGGCAACACCGTCACGCTCCTGCAAGCCTTGCTTAGCGCAAGCACCCAGGGCGTGTTGCTCGGAGTATTCACCGACCCAGCCCTGGCCAGCGAGGCCCATGCCCTGGACGTCAACGCCGCATTCGCTGCGCATTTCAACCGCGACAGCGTCGATGCCGTGTTTGCAACCCCGTTCACCCATCCGGCCCGCGTGCTTGCCCTGTCGGACGGGAATTTTGTCGGTCGCCTGGGCATGGTGCGCGGCTCGCAGCAGGCCATGGGGCTGTCTGCCCTGCTGGACCTGGGCGGTGTACGGGTGGCCGTCATCTCCCAGCGCCAGCAACTGATTGACCCGGCCCAACTCGACGTGCTGGGCGTGGACCTGACCACAGTGCGCACCCTGGTGGTGAAGAGCCGCGGGCATTTTCGGGCGGCGTTTGAAGGATTTGCGCCACCCGAGCGCATACTGGAGGTCGATTGCCCCGGCCTGACCACACCCAACCTTGCCACGCTGGCGTGGACTCGCCTGCCGCGTCCGATCTATCCCCTAGACCCGCACCTCAGCTGGAGTCCCTGAAACTGGGTCGATCCCGTTTTCCCCGTCGCCGTTAATCGCCTTACGCCGCTGGAGTTTTTGCCCGATACGAGCGGGGACTGCTCAACCGATAGCGAATGTGACCGACAGGTTATGAGGCTTTTGCAACCAATCTGCGGACCGCGTCCACCACGCCATCCACCGTGATGCCGAAGTGGGCATAGAGGTCTTTGGCAGGCGCGGACTCGCCGAAGCTTGCTATGCCCGCCTGTGTTTCCTCTTCCGGTAAAGACCCTTATGCATAGCTATACATAAGGGCCTATGGCGGCAGCGCGACGCTGGACTTGAGCGATGTGGAGCCGCATGGTGTGCAAGTCGTGATTAAATTTACTATCGAGCCGAAATGACCCTAAGCACGAACATTACCGCGTTGATTGCCGATGACGAGCCGCTGCTGCGAGAGATCCTCGAGGCACGCCTGGCCGCCGCGTGGCCGGAGCTGAAGATCGTCGCCCAGGCACGCAATGGGAGGCAAGCGGTCGAGCTGTTCGAGCAGCATCTGCCGACCTTTTGCTTTCTGGACGTGCACATGCCGGGCTTAAGCGGTGTCGAGGTCGCGCGGCAAATCGGCAAGCGCGCGCACCTGGTTTTTGTGACCGCCTTTGACCAGTATGCGTTGGACGCGTTCGAGCATGGCGTGCTGGACTATCTCGTCAAACCGGTCACCGCTGCGCGCCTGGCCGAGACCGTGACGCGACTGCAGGCGCGCCTGCAAACGGCCCAACCTGCCGTGCACACGGACGCACTTTTGGCACAGTTGGCAGAGCGGCTCAAGCTCGATCAGCCGGAGCCGATGCGCTGGGTACGCGCCACGGTGGGCAACTCCCTGCGGATGATTCCGGTCGATGACATTGACTATTTGAAAAGCGACACGAAATACACCTTGGTCGCGTACCGCGATGAGGGTCAGGCCGCCGAAGCACTGATACGGATGCCGCTAAAGGAACTTATCGCTCAACTCGACCCGCAGCAGTTTGCCCAGGTGCATCGCTCGGTCGTCGTTAATCTACGTTCTATTCGCCGTGTCACGCGCGGCGAGAACGAGACCGCCGACATTGAACTCAAGGGCCGTAGTGAGCGTCTACCGGTCAGCCGCAGCCACTTGCAGTTTTTTAAAGAAATGTAAGTACTGGTAGGACGTGTTCATCAAAACGGTGTTCCATGGCTCTTTCAACATCTAACCAAACGAACTCCGTGCATCCGTCCTCATGCAACTCAATTTTCCTCCTCCGAAGCAGCCACTCGCCAAAGACCGACGATGGTCAATGGCGGACGCAGCCGACCCGCAGTTCGGGACCACATAGCCTCCGGGCTATGTGAGGGAACGAGTGCCAGCTTTGCGGCATCTCAATTCGGATCAGGACAGCCGTCGGTCGTGAACGCGCACAGTGTGCCCAAAGCCGAAATTGAGAACTCGGATTGGCAACCTCGATAACGGTCGTTGAGCAAAGTTGTTATCCAGCTCGACCACCGAGGTAATTCGCTTTTCACTTCTCATTTGCGCACGCTGGGCAGACAACGACCGATCTGCCAACTTCTAGCAAGCTCCCGGGTTGGCCGCATTCTTCGCAAGTGTGCAGTGCTTGTTGTTGAGCAAGTGCTATTAACCGATGCGTTTCAGCGTTTCCGCCTCGAAGGAAGCCGCCGCGAATATCAAAGCGCAGGTGGCCTGATTTTTCCTTGACTTGGCTGACTATCACTGCTGGCATCGTCCCGCCATGAACTTGGGTAGTTATTTCAGCGCAAAGCCCATCAAGGATGCCAAACCAACCGTCCCCACATTCAAAACCCCAGCACATGGACGTTTCCGCCCTGTCTCCGTGACGGTCACGAAACAATTCTGGGTAGCGCTGGCAAAGCAGGTCGTCAAGGTCTTGTCGCATGGCATGCTCATTGATGTCAAAAATCGTGGTTTGGTAATTCTTCCTGACCTTACGACAGAGTGTGCCGTATGGCGACCGGAATCAGGCAATCTACCTGATCTTTTCCCCCACGACATATCTTGTCGCCTTGGCTGGCACTATTGAGTCTTTGAACTTGTCCAGGAGGTCATTCATGTCACACGGTCTGACATTTAAGCAAGGCCTGATGCAGGCGCACAGTCTATCTGTCGATGTCCAATACCGAAATTGGTTGATTCAGTTGGAGGAAACACATGATTGATCGTCGTAATTTCATTCAGACTTGCATCTCAGCACTGGTGGCTGTAGCTTTGCCAACGCCTTCACTGGCGTTGCCAGTGACCGACCAGTCGCTGACCCCTACCTACAAAAAGGTATTCACTTCGCAGCCGCAGATTAAGCTCATTGGTGTGGGAGGTGGCGGTGGCAATGCAGCCCGGCACATGATAGACAGCGGTGTTTTTGGCATCGAGTATATTTTCGCCAACACCGATACGGACGCACTGAACCGTTGCGGTGCGCACAAAACTATCCAACTACACAGAAAGACCCTGAGCGCCAGAACCAAGCTCGGCAGGTGCCGTGAAACCGCTGAGCTGGCGGCCAATGACGTACGTTCAGCCATAGATGGCGCGCACAAGCTGTTTATCACCGTTGGCATGGGCGGTGGCACGGGCACCGAAGCCGCTCCGGTGATTGCGCGCATCGCAAAGGAAATGGGCATCGTCACGGTGGCGGTGGTCATCATGCCATTCACTTGGGAGGGACCCCGTCGCATGCGTTATGCGGACATGGGCCTGACCGAGCTGCAAGCCCATGTGGACACCCTGATTGTGTTGCCCAACGACAAACTGCTTGAAGTTTTGGGGGAGGATGCCCGCATGAGTGACGCCTTTGACTACGCCAATGAGATGACAAAAGAGGCAGTGCTCAGGATTGCCAAAATATGAAGCGCCGCAGCCTATTGACCGGTATCGGTGGCGCACTGGCATTCAGCCAGATTCCTGGGTGGGCGCTTGGCACCTCAAAGCCAGTCGT
>JAIPCE010000233.1 GCA_021738345.1 Rhodoferax sp.
CGGCGCCTTGCATGAGCAAGCGCATGACGGCCGATTCACCATAGGTGGTGGGTAGTGTGGACAGACGTACGTCAATGGTCTGGTCGCGCAGCAAAACGCTAAAACGCCCGTCTTGGGGCAGGCGCTTTTCGGAAATATCGAGGTCAGACATGAGCTTGAGGCGCTGCACCAGGGCACCCGCAATGCGCTTATCAGCCTGAGTCTGGGTTTGCAGCACGCCGTCAACCCGCACGCGGATTTGCAAGCCATCTTCCTGGGGTTCGATGTGCACGTCGGATGCGCCCACCTGCACCGCATCCTCAAACATCGACTGCAGCAAACGCACCACAGGCGCGCCCTCCAAACCCACCGAAGCCGTGAGTTCGCCAAAGTCGACCGCGTCACCAATGTCCTTTTCCAGCGCCTTGGCCAGGCCACTGATTTCTTCGGTACGGCGGTACAGGCGGTCAAAGGCGGCGGCCAACTGGCTCTCTGGCACAGCGGCAATGGAAATATCGCGCTTCAGGATGCGCGTGAGCTCGTCGTAGGCAAACACATCGAGCGGGTCTGACAGCGCCACCAGCAACGTGCTGCCTTTGTCCTCCAGCACCAGCGCCTTGAAGCGCCGGGCCGAAGTCTCAGGCAGGAGCTTGGTCACTTCGGCTCGAAACGGAAAAGTCTTGAGGTTGACAAACGGCACGCGCAATTGGCGCGCCAGGCCGTTGGCCAACAGCTCTTCGGTGATGATGCCGGTCTCTATCAACAGGCGGCCGACTTTTTTGCCGGTGGAGCGCTGCAGCTCCAGGGTGTGCTGCAACTGCTCCATGGAGATCAGCTTTTGATGCACCAGCACGTCGCCCAGGCGCAGCTTCTCTGGCCGTCCAGAATGGGGGCGCGGTGCTTCGGTGGTGACAGGTGCGCCGGACGGCGGAGCTGCGTTCATACGCTGTTCCTAAGGGAGAGTTGACGAAAATCATAGCATGCAGCGCCCCCGTCCCACGGTGGGTCACCACATAGAATGACCGCTTTAAACGAGAACGTCTGAATGTTGCCCCTCAAGGTTCTGACTATCGTGCTTGGTTTGGCGCTTTTGACCGCCTGTGGTGGCAGCAACCGGGCGAGGCTGGCTGCTGCTGCGGCAGTCTAAGGTTGTTTTTTTCTGGGACAAGCGTTAATTGAGTCGTAAGGCCGCATTGGCGACCAACACGTTCTGGTCCTGGCCTGCACAGGCGGTATCGGTGCGAAAGTTGCCGGTCGCGGTGTTGCCGTCGTCGGTAGCGCGGTCGAGCTGAATCGCAATGTCGCAGTCAATAGACTCAATGCGCAGCACATTGCGCCAGTTGGCAGGTAGCCCGGCGAAACCGACGAGGGCGGCTGTATTGCCCGTAATACTCAAGGTAACCGTTGCACCCACTCGGATCGGCGTCGCTGCATCGCCTCGGAGCATCCCAGACCGTATCAGCTCCTCGCTGGCACAGGCGGATTCTGCTGTGCTTGTTATGACGCCGGCTGTGTTACCAGGGCAGGAGGTGGCGGTCAGCCCAGGAATGCTGGCGGCAGCATTTTGCAGCACCCCTGGCCAATTGCCGTAGCGGTCACGAAACTGCTGCGCCGCATTGGCCAAGTCGTTCACCGCCTTGATGGTGTCCTGGGTCCGGGCGTTTCTGAGTATCGATTGCGCGTTAAGAATGCCCGCCAATAGAAGGCCGATGATGACCATGACAATGGCAATTTCTACCAGGGTGAAGCCGTGGTGGGATTGGCGCGACGGCTTGGCCATGGACATCAACGTCTAAAGCTGAGCTTATAGTGGGACCCAGTAGCGGGGAACCGTGGCGCCCGCAACACAGGTTGGCACTGAACTTCGGGCTCGGCCGGTCTGAAAACCACCATCATCGAGTGCTGCCTCGACCTCAGACACTACTTCGCAGGGCAGGTTGTACAAGACGATGACGTTAGCAACAGATGGGTAGGCTGTGACATACGCAGTGGCTGTGCTGGCCGCCACATTGGTGCGAAGGTGCACCGGGCCAAACTTGGTTTGCAGGTACTGCGTGGCATCTGTGCCAATCTTTCCAATCAGTCCGGCTAGATAGAGCTGCTGTGGTGCCACGGCTATTTCACCGGTTGCTGTCGCGATGCCAGTCGCACTGACCGCTCCCTCGATTCGCCCGTTACCATTAGTTACGCCAGGGCCAGTTCCAGCCACAGCGCCGCTTAACACTGTGCCCGGCGTAGGCAGATCCCCCGGCAAATAGCCGTAACGCTGCTTGAAACTTGCGGACGCAGTCTGCAGGTCACCCACAATTTGCACCACATCTTGCGCCTGCGCCCGGCTGATTTGCCCGCGCCCCGCCATCAAGCCGGCGGCCAACAAAATGCCGCCCAGCACGATCACAATGGCCATTTCGGTCAGGGTAAATCCAGTTTGGGTTTTGCGTATGTGGTGCATGTTGAACTTAAGTCGGACAAGCCGTAACCGAACAACCGTTCGCGGCGAGGGCGCCGCTCCAACGGAGCTTTGTGTTTGTTGGAGCGGCGCCCTCGCCGCGAATGACTGTGATGTTCGAATTCTTCTCATTATTTACAAAGTTTGAACTTGTTAGCGCCTAAAGTTGTTCTACGTCCTTCCCGCGCAGGCGGGAATACAGTGGGTTGCGGTGCATTGTGGGTTCCCGCCTACGCGGGAATGGCGTACAAATTTCATGGTCTGTGGTGACTCAGGGTATTGAAGCTTAGGGGCAAACAGGGTTAGGGTTACCCACGGGAACGCCTGCGGCCGTACACCCAGGCCCAGCGACTGCGCAATAGGCTGAACATACTCCTTTGAGGGTTTTGTCGTCGAGCAGGGGTTGCAATACATCCTGGGGAGTGATGTACAGCACCAGATCATCGTAAAACCCGCCTGTGGCCGCCGCATTCTCTGTGAAATCCCGCAGGATAAAGCGCGCGGACCCTGGCGTGTTGTTGACGATTTCATCAAGCGCAGTGGCAGGGGGTGCCGAGTTCGAGGTGCCGCCAATGGTCTTGGCACCCCAGCCCGATTTTCCATGTGAGTACAGCACGGCAACGGCGTTGAATGCGATGGAAGACATCACCCCAGCGGGGTTGCGCTGGTCGATTTGCAATGCGGTAAACCCACCTGATACCGGGCTAGTGAGGCTGCCAATATTGAAGCCTGCGGCGGTCTTGAGGGTCCAGTTTTGGGCGTTGTTCTGCGCGCGTGGTACCGGAGGTGTGGCAGGAGCGGCCGGTGTCGGATTGGCGGTGGCGACCCGGTAAGTGAAGTAGTTGGCCCAGCCGTCCTGCGCGGTGTCTCGTGGCAACCCCAGGCTGGCCCAGGGCAATACGCCATAACCGGAGGCCGCAGTGGCACACGCTGCAGGCTCAATCCCCGTGGGGATCACCGCTATGTCCGGACACGGCAAGCGGCCGTTGCTGCGCATGAAACTGATCAACGCAACTTTGATCCGATCCTGCTTGGACCGTGTCTGGCTCCAAGCAGCGTTGTCCTGTGTTGCCTGCAGCATGCGCAAGCCCATGCTCAGCGCGATGCCCATGATGACCAACACCACCGCCATTTCGATCAGCGAGAAGCCGACTGATTTCGGCCTGCTGCACAAGTGAAGTGAGTGGCGAGATTGGCATTTTTTCATGAGCAATTGACGTTTTACGAACCCAAAGCACAAAGGCACCCGAAGATGCCTTTGTTAATTTAAGAATCAAACAGTCGATTTGTTAAATCTTCATACAAACCGTCCAAGGTGTCACCGTCGTTGTCTCGTTATAGGCAAGGCCGGTCGGCACAACAGTTGTGGGTGCTAGGGGTGCGGCACCAGTTGCACTGCGCACATTGCCGACGTTGTTCCCAATGTTGGTTGCCGGCAATTGCCCATCCACCATTGTGTCAATGGCGGCAGCTTGCTTGGTGGACAAGCCAGAGGCACATGCAAAAGTGCCAGCCAGACCATAAACACCCGCCGGATCAGCCGTCACACCAATCAAACCACCACCAGAATGCAGCGGCAAGGCTGCCACAGCGACAGCCGTGGGGTCACCGGCCAGCAAACCTGAGCCACGCAGCGCGCGCCAAAATGTGGCCGCTTCAGTTGCCGCAATACCACCGGTAAAGGTGGCAGCAGCACCAATATCTAGTATGTTGTTCGCTGCAGAAGCTACTGGTGCACCCGCAGTACCAGTCCATCCCCGAGCAGTCAATGTTGCCACCGCCTCGTCACCAGGGACTGCTTTGTACCGATCAAGATAAGCGTAGTAGGCCGCTTGAATGGCTTTCATGTCATTGACGATGCTCTTAGTTTTGGAGTTCTCAATCATCTCCTGCCCCTTGAGCACGCCGCCCAGCAGCAGGCCAATGATGACCAGCACGATGGCGATTTCTACCAGGGTAAAGCCGGATTGGCGGGATTTATTGCGGGTTTTCATGGTGTCCTTTTGCGTTAACTAAATGCCGTGCAGCCCCGTTTGACTGCACAACGAGCAGCGGACTGTAACGGCTGGCGGCCTTGCTAGGTGTCAAATTTTTTTACGGCGTGGGAAATCCCCCGCTTTTCTGCCGATTGCCGCGAAAACCGGGGGCGAGTAAAACGGTCTACCCAGTTCAGGTAGCCATTGGCTGTCACATAGTCAGCCTTTTCGCGACACCAAAATGTCGCGATAATGCCTTTCGCGACACAATTGCAGCTTAATGTCGTGATTCCGAAAGTCGCGACAGGAACAATCATGGTCAGACCCATACCGACAAAAACTCAGGAAGAAGTGCTCGAAGTGATTTCCCGATTTCCCGATGGAGCCGGCGTCGAGCAGATCGAAGCCCATCTCACGGCGAGGCCTAATCGGCGCACGCTGCAGCGATGGCTTAGCGATTTGATGGCTCAGGCACGCGTGCAGCGACGCGGCCAGGGACGCGCCGCCAAATATCGCCTTAGTGCGAACGTAGGCGCAGCGGCGCACGTCACTGTAACGACAGACGCGGCTACTTATGCTGAAATTCTGATTCCCTTGTCACCCGCCGCCAAGGAGGTCGAGCGACTGGTCCGTCAGCCCTTGGTGTTACGCAAGCCAGTGGGCTACAACCAGGCGTTTCTGGACGACTATCGCCCCAACGAGACCTTCTACCTCGCTCAAGACATTCGCGATGATTTGCTCTCGCAGGGAAAGGCGGTAAACAGCAATGCGCCAGCCGGCACGTTTGCGCGTCGACTGGCCAATCGCCTATTGATCGATCTATCCTGGAACTCCAGTCGTCTTGAGGGCAACACGTATTCGCTGCTGGAAACTGAGCGGCTGATCTCCGTGGGTGAAGCAGCCACCGGCAAGGATGCGTTGGAGGCGCAAATGATCTTGAACCACAAGGAGGCAATCGAGTTCCTGATCGATTCGGCCAGCGAGATTGGTTTTAACCGCTACACCCTGCTTAACTTGCATGCATTGTTATCGGACAACTTGCTGGATGACCCTACCGCCAGTGGTCGCTTACGCTCCATTGCCGTCGGCATAGCGCAGACGACGTTTCTGCCATTGGAAGGGCCACAGCGGATCGCTGAGTGTTTCGATCAGGTGCTCTGCACCGCAGCGGCCATTCGAGACCCGTTCGAACAGGCTTTTTTTGTAATGGTGCACTTGCCTTACCTGCAACCCTTCGAGGATGTGAACAAACGCGTCTCGCGGCTGGCGGCCAATATTGCCTTGATACAGCGCGACCTGTGTCCGTTGTCGTTCGTGGATGTCTCGCAAGCCACGTACATCAGCGCCATTTTGGGCATCTATGAGCTCAATCGGATAGAGCTGCTGCGCGATGTGTTTGTCTGGGCTTACAAGCGGTCGTGCGCGCGCTACTCCGCCGTGCGTCAGTCGCTCGGTGAGCCCGACCCTTTTCGTTTGCAGCACCGACAGCAAATCACCCAGGCCGTCATGGAGGTCGTCCGAAAGGCAATGAGCAAAGTGCAGGCGGTGGGTTTTATCCAGCACTTTGCGCAAACGCAACTTGATGCGCAGGATCGCGCGCGTTTCATCGAAGTGGTCGAGACCCAGTTGCTGAGTCTGCACGAGGGCAGCATCGCGCGTTATCGACTGCGTCCCCAGGAATTTCATGCCTGGCAGACGAATTGGAACCTGCAACGCGCGCGTTAGACTGCCCGCCTCAATCCAACTTTCAAGAGACATAGACCATGAGTGAATTAGTTGCATACGCGTTGGCGGATGGAGTGGCGACCCTGACCCTTGCCAATGGCAAAGTCAATGCCATCTCGCCTGACGTCATCATCGCCCTGAATCGGGCTTTAGACCAGGCCGAGCAAGACAAGGCGGTTGTCATTCTGACCGGGCAGACCGGCATCCTGAGCGGCGGTTATGACCTCAAGGTCATGATGCTGGGGCCGCAACACGCTATTGATCTGGTGGCGGCGGGCTCTACGCTGGCGCGCCGTATGTTGGCCCACCCGTACCCGATCATCGTGGCGTGTCCTGGCCACGCGGTGGCCAAGGGCGCCTTCCTGTTGCTGTCTGCCGATTACCGGATCGGCGTCGAGGGGGCTTTTTCGATCGGGCTTAACGAAGTCAAAATAGGCATGACCATGCATCACGTGGGCATTGCGCTGGCGCGTGACCGGCTGACACCGGCGGTGTTTCAGCGCGCCGTCATCAACGCCGAAATGTTTGATCCGCAGGGGGCTGTGGCGGCTGGCTTTTTGGACAGGGTGGTTGCTGCCGATCAGCTGCTGGCGCAGGCAATGCTGATGGCACAGCAGCTCAAGGGTCTGAACATGACGGCGCACAAAAACACCAAACGCAAAGCCCGCAAGCCCCTGCTCGACGCGCTGGATGCGGCGATAGAAGTCGACAAACAGGTGAGTGTCAGTTCTCACTGATGCGGGCCACAGCGGCAAATGGGTAAACTCCGGGCTGCGCATGCCCGCGAGTGGCTGGCACCGGGTCCCCTAGTGCTGGCCCGCCGCCTTTTGCCCTGTTTCTTCCCTGCGATTCATCCACATTTCACGAGCCCATTTAAGTAAAGGTATCCACCATGTCCGAACGTACCAACGTCCACCGTCTGCAAGTTGCATCGAATTTGCATCGCTTTATCGAAACCCAGGTATTGCCGGGTACCGGGGTTGACTCGGCGGACTTCTGGAAGGGTTTCGATGCCATCGTGGCGGACCTGGCACCCAAAAATATCGCCTTGCTGGCGGAGCGCGACCGCCTGCAAACCGAATTGGACGCCTGGCACAAGGCGCACCCTGGGCCGGTGGCCGACATGCCAGGCTACCGCGCCTTTCTGGAAAAGATCGGCTACCTGGTGCCGGTTCCCAAGAAGGTAAAGGTAACGACCAGCAACGTGGACTCCGAGCTCTCCAAGCAGGCCGGGCCGCAACTGGTGGTGCCGGTGCTCAATGCGCGCTACGCCCTCAACGCCGCCAACGCGCGCTGGGGCTCGCTGTATGACGCGCTCTATGGCACCGACGTGATTTCAGAAGCCAAGGGCTGCGAGAAGGTCGGTAAAAAAGGCGGCTACAACCCCAAGCGGGGTGCCAAGGTCATCGAATACGCGCGCCATGTGCTGGACCGTACCGCACCGCTCAAAAAAGGCTCGCATGTGGGCTCGACCGGTTACCGCATCAAGAACGGTGAACTGGTGGTGTCGCTGGCGGAGGGCGGCACCTCCAAACTCAAGGATGCGAGCCAACTGATCGGCTTCCAGGGCGAGGCCAAGGCCCCCAGCAGCGTGCTGTTGCAGCACCATGGCATACACCTCGACCTGCAAATCAATCCGATGAGCGCCATTGGCAAGACCGACGCGGCGGGCGTGAGCGACCTGGTCATGGAGGCGGCGCTCTCCACCATTCTGGACCTGGAAGACTCGGTGGCCGTGGTCGATGCCGACGACAAGGTGCTGGCCTATAGCAACTGGCTGGGCATTCTCCAGGGCACCCTGGTGGAGACGTTTGAAAAGGGCGGCAATACCATGACGCGCGGCCTCAACCCCGACCCCGTCTATACCGGCCCGGACGGCAAGAAGAAGGTCACGCTGCATG
>JAIPCE010000234.1 GCA_021738345.1 Rhodoferax sp.
GGCGACCAAATACAGTGTCTGCGCTTTGTGCAACCGCTGCTGGAGCTTGGGGCCAGCGTGGGCGTTTGGGTGCATCCGGCAGTAGCACCGCTTGCCTCCCGGGTGGCGGGGGTGCAGGAGGTGCTGACGCAGGCACCAGCCGCTGCGACTTATGACTACTGGGCTTTGATGATGAGCCTGCCAGTGCGTTTCAAGGCGGGGTTTGACACCTTGCCCGGTCACTACCCGTATATTGCTACTCTGGCTGATTCCGCCAACACCGATGACACCGCCGAGAGGCTGCGCAAGCGCATTGACCGCTTTGCGCAGGGAAGGTTGAAGGTGGGCATCAATTGGGCCGGCAACCCAAGCCATCCAAACGACCGCCATCGCTCGTTGCAGGTCTCGGATATCGCAGCTTGGCTAAACATGCGCCAAATTGCCTGGGTAAGCTTGCAAACCAGCCGCGATCCCGCCACTGAGGTCTGGGTTGCGCGAGGCAACTTGTTGCCTTTGGGCGATGAAATTGCTAGCTTTGGTGACACTGCTGCCATCATTGCTGCGCTGGATCGGGTGATCTCGATTGATTCGGCGGTGGCGCACCTGGCCGGTGCCATGGGCGCACCGACCTGGCTGCTGCTGCCCGCCAATCCGGATTACCGCTGGATGCTGGAACGTACCGACAGCCCCTGGTATCCCTCAATACGCTTGTGGCGGCAAGACCAATTGGGTGCCTGGGCCCCTACACTGGCGCAGGTGGCACGCGCGCTGCGGCGCGAAATCGGCGAGCCAGTCGAGGCCAGCGCGGATGCGAGTGATCAAACCGGTAATTTTGGCGATCTGCAGGTGCCAGCCGCCGCGCAGTTTTTGACCTTGGCGGGGCACCAGCGCCTGATGCAAGGGCGCCATGGCTGGTTTGTGTACAACCGTTACGACCAGTATGTGGGGCAAGCACTGCAACACTATGGTGAATATGCCGAGTATGAAGTGCAGCTGTTTGCGCGTATTTTGCAGGGGCATGCCGATGCCGACGCGATTGAAGTGGGTGCCAACATGGGCGCGCAAAGTGTGCCGCTGGCGCGTATGGCGCGCAATTTGTGGGTGTTTGAGCCCCAGCCCACCGTGTTTCAGACCTTGTGCGCCAACCTTAGTCTCAACGATGTGCGCAATACCCAGGCCTTTCCTTATGGCGTGGGCGAGGTGCAGGGGACGCTGGTTTTGCCGTTGGTGGGCTACGACACCGAAGGCAATTTTGGTGGAGTGAGTCTTCTGCAGGAAGGGCAGGGCATGGCGGTGCGGGTGGTGACGCTGGATGAGTTTTTGCCCGCCCTTGCGCCAGACCTGCGTGTGCGCCTGTTGAAGGTGGATGTGGAGGGTATGGAGCGGGCCGTGCTGGTCGGTGCTCGCCAGCTCATCGCCCGGGACCGCCCGCTTTTGTATGTGGAAAACGACCGTATCGAGCAGTCAGCCGAGTTAATTGACTTCGCGCGAACGCTGGGTTACCGCTTGTACTGGCATTGCCCGCTGCTGTACAACCCGGCCAATTTCTTTGGTTCGACCCATAGCATTTACCCCGGCATTGCTGCCATCAATATGCTGGGTGTACCCCATGAGTTGACGTTTGACACCACGGGTATGCGCGAGGTGGGCGCGGCCCATGAGCATATTTTGCAGGGGGGATAAAGCCGTGCACCCAGCTACTGAAAGCCTGCAAGACGAGCCGCTCACGGACGAAGCGATTGAGGCGATTCTTGCGGCAGAAAATGTAGTTGCCCCAGAATCTGCCAGCCCTGTTTCGAGCGTGCATCTGGTGGAGTCCGCCAGCAGTGCGGCCGCTTGGGTCAAGTGGCTGTTGTTTATCGCCCTGGCATCGGAGTTTTTGGTGGGCTGGTTTCGGCGTTGAGGGTCAATGTAGCCTCTAGCCAGCATGGAGCGCGCGCAAGCAGCTATTAAAACAAGAGCGGTATTGGCCGCTTACGCAGATGTCTGCTGCTCACATGCCCCATGCAGTGATGGTGCGCCCACCGTGGGTGTGTGTTTCACGGTAGAGCTTGTCGTCCCAGGCCACACTCGGGTCACGGTCAAAAATCAGCAGGTGCGCGCTGTCAGCACCGCATTGATCGCAGTAGTGCGCGGTTTGCTCCAGCCCCTGCGCCAGCGTGGCGGCGCGGCCTTTGTGCTGGATTTTGAGCTCCAGCACCACTTGCTGCATGGGCCCCACAAAGCCTTGCGCGGTCAGTGGCCACTGCAAGAACAAGTCCGTGCGGCCACGGCCCAGCCCGTATTCACGCGCTATGCGACCGCCACCGTTGACCACGCGCTGCAAAAAGGCTTGCAGCAATAATTGCGGCCCGGCCTCGTGGTAGGCGTAGCGCTGTAGCCAGCTTTCGGAGTTTTCGCGGAAGAATTGCTGGAACGCTTCCAGCAGTTTGTCCATCTCCAGGCTGCCATCGGGCAGCACAAACCACGGCTGCTCGGCCTTGCCTTGCAGGCTGTCTTGCACGATGGAGGTGAGTTCGCGCGGCAGCACTTCGCGGTACAGGCGGTTAGCAATTTGCAGCTGGCGGTCGCGCCGGGCGATCAGCCCCAGGTCAATGCAGTACTGACGGTCGTCGTCGAGCACATCCGGGGGCAGTTCCGCGCCTTGCAGCATGGGCTCGATGACCCGTTTCACGCGCAGCTCGCGCAGCTTGTCTGCCAGTTGGTCTAGGTGCGTGTCGCGTCGCAAAATAAGGCTCTCCCGGGCCTGGCGCATCTGCTCTACCGTCACGGGTACCGAGCGGTCGCGCTGGTCGGGTTTTCTGAAGCAGGCTTCATAGGCCAGCGCATTCACCAACCAAGGCTGACCTTGGGTGTCCTCCCATATTTCTTCCAGCGCCCCAGGCTCAAAGGTCTGACCGGTGGCAATGGTGTGTTGTTGCAGCAGGGCTTTGACATCGCTTTGAGTGAAGTCGCCCAAGCGGATGGATTCGCTTTTGATGTTGAAGGCGCTCCCACCCGTGATGATTTCGCCATCACTGCGGTGGATGCGGTAGTCGCGCACATCGCGCACGCCGCACAGCACCATGCTTTGCGGAAAGGCTTCGGGGCGCTGGGCGTAACCGGCGCGAATTTGGCGCAACAGCGAAATCAGGGTATCGCCCACCAGGGCATCAACTTCGTCCAGGAAGATGATGAGGGGTTTGACGCTGTGCTCAGACCAGGTTTGCAGCACCTGGCGTACGGCTTCGGCGTTGGGTGCGCGTTGCAAAATTTCCAGCGCAAGTTGTTCGGCTTGTGGAAAATCTTTCCAGTACAGCCGCGCTGAACCCGCAAGCGCCTGTGCCATGGCGGCTGCGGCCATCAGTACATCATTGCGCGCCGCCTGCGCCGCTTCAATATTTACGTACAGCGCCCGGTACTGGCCCTGTTCGTTAATAAAGCGCATCAGGTTGATAAGCAAACTGGTTTTACCGGTCTGGCGGGGCGCATGGAGGATGAAATATTTGCGCGCCGCGATCAGGATGGACATTTCGGGCCAGCTCACCCGGTCTTTGGGCAACAGGGTGTAGTGGATGTCAGGCTGGTTCGGGCCAGCGGTGTTGAAGAATTTGTCCATGGGACGATGGTACCGTGTGCGAGCGCACTACGTCACCACTCACCCCTTGCGCAAAGCAGTGCGGCCGCTTGGGTCAAGTGGCTGCTGTTTATCGCCCTGGCATCGGAGTTGATGGCGCGCGCATGGGCCTGTTTACGAATTTTTCTATGGAACAATGGAAAAAGCCAAGTAATCTTCAGCAACCCATCGTCCGATTGACCTTGATTTGAACTTCAGCACACTGACTCTCTACCTGGTAGCAGGGGGCTTTAGCATCTGTCTTAGTGCAATGATGTGGCGCGTTGCCTATCTGCGCTTAGACACCCGTTTGATCAAGAGCTGGGCGCTTGCGATATTGATGTTGTCGGCCGGTTTTATCGTGTCGGGATTTGGCCCCCAGTTACCTCGGTGGGTGACGGTTTTGGGCACCAACATGATGCTGCTCGCGTCGGGTGCAGTTATTTTTTCTGGGGTGCGGGCGTTTTGCGAACAACAGCCTACTCGCTTTGACCGGGTGGGCTGGAGCATCGTCGCACTCACGGCCTTGCCGTTCTGGTTCTGGGGCTTGATCGAACCCGATGGACACTACCGTGCGGTGGTCTTTTCCTTTGCTGCAGCGCTGATCAACGCTCGCACTGCGCACATCCTGCTGCGCACCGCCCACCACACCACATGGAGCACGCCGCGCAATCGGTCGACCGCGATACTGGCCCTGATATTTTCAATAGTGACACTCTGGATGGCGGTGCGCGGTGTTCATTTGCTGTTTGCGGAACCCGTGGTTGCCAGTCTTCGGGGCAGCAACCCGACATCGTGGCTTACCTTGTTCTGGTACATCGTGCTGGTATCGGTTGCGACCCTTTTCATTTTTTGGCTTGAATTTGGCAGCCAGACACCAACCCGCACGGTGCCCCCAGTGCGTCGTCACGCCTTTACGGGTGTTACTGAATACTCTCGTCACAAACTGCAATTGCTGTGGGTCACGGTGCTGGTTTTGGTGTTGGGTGTTGTCAGCGAAGGGGTTTTGTACTACGCAAAATCCTTTGAATGGGAAGAGCAAAGGTTACTGCGCAGCGCCGAGCTTACGAACGATGCATTTGTCCAGCACACATTGCAGGTCATGGGCCAAGTTGATACTATTTTGCATGCCGTTCGCACGGTTTTTGTTAGCACTGGCTCGGTTGCAGAAACCGAGGCCTTCATTCACGATCTACCCTTTGACAAATCTACCATCGATAACGTGTACCTCATTAGCGCGCAGGGAAAACTGCTCATTGCGCACGATACAGAGGCAAGGGGCATCAGCATGGCAGACCGTGATTACTTTCGGTTTCAGCAAGCCACCCACGGCGATCAGCTATTTCTGGGTGCGGTAGAGCTTGGGCGTGTCACCGGCAAATTTCATTTCCGGGTGGTAAGGCGGATCAACCATCCCGATGGGCGCTTTGCGGGCGTGCTGCTGTGTACAGTCAACCCAGAAGCATTCTCGCGGTTCTACCAGAATCAATCAGATGGACGGCAAGGTACGGCCACGCTACTGGGCACCATCGACCGCAAAGTCAGGGCACGCTCGCCTGGGCCGTCGGCGGATCAATGGGCGGTGCCAGTCGAGTCGCCGTTGTGGGGTGCCTTGAAAAATGCCTCGTCCGGTAGCTACAGAAACATCAGCATGATCGACCGCATAGAACGTGTTTACGTGTACGAAAAAGTGCCAGACTTACCCCTGGTCATAGTGACCGGATTCTCTGCCGAAGATGTTCGCTCTGGAGTCCATGCGAGTTTGCGCTGGCTGGTGGTGGGCGCCTTTGGCATCTTGGGGGCAGTCTTGATTCTGCTCATGCTGCTGAGGATTGAAGTGCGGCGTCGCCTGGAGCAAAGCCGATTTCTTTCGATGTTGAGCCACGAGCTTAAGACCCCGCTGTCTACCATTGGTATGGCACTGAGCCACAGTGAAGTTCCCGATTCTGTCAAGCTGCGCATCGACCGCAGTGTCTTTTCCATGAGTGCAGTGATAGACCGTTGCCTACAGTCAGACCGCCTGGACAGTGGCGGGGTTGAGGTTGCATTTGAAAATTGCGACATCGCAGCGCTGGCACAAGACATGCGAACCGCATGCGCTGCGCCAGAAAGAGTTGCCATCGAAGCGGGCGCTTTGCCCACCATTCGCACGGATCGCCAACTTGTTAGCGTCATCCTCGGTAATCTGATCGACAACGCACTCAAGTACGGAGCGTCCGGTGGCATGGTGTGCATCAAAATGTCCATGGTGCCGGAGAAGGGCCGTGCCCGTGTCCTTGTCGAAGTCAGTAACCGCATTGGCAATGCCGGTGCGCCCGACCCGCGCCAGGTTTTTAGAAAATACTACCGCGCACCCGGCGCACACGGCAAAATCGGCTCCGGCCTGGGCCTGCATATTGCCGAAGGCTTCACCAGAAAAATCGGCGGCGCACTGCGCTACCAACCGACTTCAGAGCAAGTACAGTTCGCGCTATGGATACCCGTCTGAACATCATGGTCGTTGAAGACAACGACGATCTCCGCGAAGCCACCCTCGAAGCGCTGCAAGCCATGGGCCACACGGTGCGCGCAGTGGACTGCGCCGAAACCCTGGACGACGAGCTGGGCCAGTTTCAGGCCGACTTGCTGGTGCTGGACCTCAACTTGCCCGGCGAAGACGGACTGAGCGTGGCGCAACGGCTGCGCGTAGCCAACCCCGATATCGGCATCATCATGGTTACGGCGCGCGACCAGGTGCGCGATGTCGCCACCGGCTATGGGGCCGGTGCCGACATCTATCTCGCCAAACCCACTAGCTTTGAGGCGCTTGGCGCCGCCGTGCGGGCGCTTTCGCGCCGGGTGGGACAACACGAACCGCACAAGCTCATGCTCACCCTGAACGCTGCAACCCGGCAACTGCATGGCCCGCTGGCGGTGGTAGACCTCTCCAACACCGAGTACGTCCTGCTCGCCGCCTTGGCACAGGCGCACAACCGCTGCCTTGAGCACTGGCAGCTTATCGAGCTCAGCGGTAAAACCCCAGAGACCATGAGCAAGGGCGCTCTGGAGGCGCAAGTGGTTCGCCTGCGTCGCAAGCTAGAAAACGCCGGAGGCCAATCGCTCACCCTCAAAGCCATTCGTGGCACGGGATACCAGCTCCAAGTTTCCATTGAAATCAGAAAGATGGAACCAGGATAGGTCGCCTGTTCTCGGACCGCTGCCAGCTCATATGAGCCCGCCTCACAGCTTCATTACTGTTGCGCACCCGCCTGCGCCACAGAGCCCACGGTGCGACGACCAGGGAACAGACGCTTGATGACTCGGTACACCAACCGCACAAACAATAGCGTCAATATCGCCTCGACAAAGGTCAGCATAAATGCCACCAAGCCGTTCCAGCGCAGCGCCCGGCGCTGGAACTTGGCTACCATGCGGTCGCGGGCGATTTCTATGCTGTCGTAAAACGTGGGCACGACCAGCAGCGTGAGCAGGGTCGATGTAATGGTGCCGCCGATGATGGCCACCGCTAGCGGCCGGTAAAACTCGCCGCCTTCGCCCAGGCCAATGGCGACCGGGGTCATACCGGCAATCAGCGCAAAAGTGGTCATCAGAATCGGGCGCAACCGGACCCGGCCCGCGTGCATGAGGGCATCTTCCCGATCAAAGCCTTCGGATTCGCGCTTGCGGGCAGCGTCGAGCAGCAAAATTGCATTTTTGGCCACCAGGCCCATGAGCATGATGATGCCAATGAAGCTCATCAGGTTAATGGTGCTGCCGGTGACCAGCAACGCGAGCACCACGCCGATCAACGACAGGGGCAAGGACAGCATCACGCCCAAGGGCGCAGTAAATGAGCCAAACTGCATGACCAAAATCAAGTACATGAGCCCAATGCCTGACACCAGGGCGATAGTCATTTCGGTGAATAACTCCTTTTGGTCCTGCCCCGTGCCGCCCAGCGACAGCCCATAACCCGGTGGGTAGTCAAAGCTCTTGGCCAGCTTCATGGCGTCGTCCGTGACCGCACCGTTGGAGCGGCCTTGCGCGTTGGCGGACACGGTAATGGTGCGTTTGCCATTGGCGTGCTGTATGCCCGAGGGGCCTTTGCCCATGGTGATGGCGGCAATCTGGTCCAGCGGCACCATCTGATTGGTACCTGCCACCAAAATCGGTAAGCGCTCAATATTTTCCTTGCTCACCCGATCCGCCGGGTGCAAGCGCACCGCGACGTCACGCGTTTCCCCGGTCGGGTCAACCCAGTCGCCTACTTCTATGCCGGCAAAGGCCACGCGCAGTGCTTGTGCCGCGTCATTGGCCGAAATGCCCATGGAATTGGCCAGACCACGGTTGAGCTCGATCTTGAGTTCCTTTTTGGGGTCTTGCTGCGACAGACCGACATCCACCGCACCCGGCACCAGGCGCAGCTTGTCCATATAGGCGCTGGTTATTTCCAGCAGTTTGCGCGAGTC
>JAIPCE010000235.1 GCA_021738345.1 Rhodoferax sp.
GATTTGGCATGGGGCTACGCCGAAGCGTTGAAGGGAACCGGCATAGCGGACTCGCGCTCAGGCTTGTTCCTAGCGGGGCCTCGCAGAACCGGCAAGAGCACTTTTTTGCGTGAGGACCTACTGCCTGAACTTGGGAAAATGGGGTGGACCACCGTTTACGTGGACTTGTGGGTAGAAAAGGACACTTCACCGGCCATTCTCATTGCACGAGAAGTTCGCAAATCTTTGTCAAAATTTTCCAGCGCCATTGCTAAATTGGCCAGGGCCACAGGGCTTGAAAAGGTCACGGTTTTTGGCGCACTGAGCTTGAGTATGGCATCCCTTTCTTTGCCCGAGGACGTTTCCTTGGCGGACGCGTTGGAAGCACTCACTGAAGCATCCGGCACACCAGTCGTCGTCATCCTAGACGAGGCCCAACACGTGCTCAACTCCAAAGAGGGCTTGGACGCCATGTTTGGCCTGAAGGCGGCGCGGGACCGACTCAATCAAAGCGCTGCACAACAACGATTATTCTTGGTGTTTACCGGTTCAAATCAGGATAAGCTCGCTCAACTGCTGCTGAAACGGAATCAACCCTTTTTTGGCTGCCGTATTTCCAAGTTTCCAAAGCTTGGTAAAGAGTTCACTGATGCATTTACCGACGACATAAACAGTAAGCTCGCCCCTACGAACCAGTTCAATAAAGACGATGTTTTTGAAACATTTAAGTTGGTCGGGAATAAACCTGAATTACTGCGAAATATTATTTCGGAACTTGCGTTAGACGGAGCAGCGCCAACCCTTGCTGCCGAGCTAAAGGCGCAAGCGACAGCGTTTAGAGAGCTCATTTGGGGTGAGATGGAAAGCGAGTTTGCCGCCCTTAGCCCGGTGCAACGGGCGGTACTGGAACGTATGTTACAGGTCGGTTCAAAATACACGCCCTTCTCGGATGACTCCTTGAAAGCCTACTCCACTTTGGCTGGCCAAAACATCGATGCGGCCGCAGCACAGGGCGCGCTAAAAGGATTGCGTGAGAAAAATCTCGTCTGGCAGGCTGCGTACGGCGACTATGCACTGGAGGACGAGAGCATGGCAACCTGGTATCAGCACCGAGGTAAAGGTTCTGCCACGGTGACGGTTTGACACCGGGTGGCGTGGTTTTTTGCGCTGGCCCCCTCCGCGTGGCGGGTCACACTTTGGGTTCGTTGGCGAAGTAGCAGAACTTATCACACTGTTTTCGTCATGCTCGCGAAGGCGGGCATCCAGCCGCTACATGTCGATACTGGATAGCGAAGCACTAACGTTCGATGGACGCTGACACGCTGCGCTCGACGTAGCCAAGGGATCCGACGGTTCCAGCGGATGCCACAGAGGTTACTTTAACAATATATATAGTCCCACCGTCAGAGAATGATTGCACAGTGCAGACTACGTTGACACTGAATCCAGCGATAGTCAATGTCGTTGCGCAAGTCGCCGACGTGATCGTCGCTGGATCGGCAGTAACGACTACCTTACCCACACCCCACTCCAGACCCCCGCGTGCCGCCCAGTAGGCACGCGAACCTTGCAGGTCCTGCGCAGAGGTCAGTTGCTGCGTGTTGGAAAAAGACAGCATGAACCCACCTAACGCTGCCAGCACCACCACCAGGAAAATGGCGGCGACGGCGGCAAAACCCGTTTGGTGGCGCGGAACTGTCATGTTTACGTTCATGGCGTGTTGCTCACATGAACTTCATGTTGTAGGGTCACTGTCTCTGTGCCCGAGCTGTCTTTCAGGCTGAGCCTCATGTTGACCAATGCGTTGCGCTGCAGGTCAGAGCCGCTGTAGTCAAATGGTGACGAACATATGACATTTTTGGCTATGATCGCAGCCCCAGATACGCTTGGGAGCGTCGTGGAGGGGCTCACAGGACAGAGATGCGCTAATGTGTTGCTGGAAATCCGGTACAAACTATTCTTTGTATTGTCAGCGGTATCAGTGGTGCAAACGTAAGCGACAACTTTTTCACCAGACGGAATCACCTGAAACCGACTGCTTGGCGACTCTAAGGCCACGTCAAAGTTAACCGACGCAAACTCCAACTGGGTTTCCGTACCGTTGGTGACATTCGACAACACCGCCGTATTGGCCCCTGTGTAGGCGTCGCCCACGCCATAACCAAGGTTTGTAACTGCAATCAGATCAAATTCTCCAGCCGCAGCCTTGATTCGCTGATCTGCTGGCAAATCATTGTTGTTACCAAGCATGTTAAAGGTGGTTTCAGCAGCACCGAAGCGGAGGCTTTTGTCGTCACCCGCAACTATTTCCGAGGTTCGATAGCGTCCACCGGTCTTGGTAGGAATAAATTCAATGCAATTTTTATCTGTAGAAGTATTGACACTGTTTGGCAACGCACGTTGAATGTCCCGTGCCATACGTCGCACTGTGGTGTCCGCCAAGTCTGTTAATGCCGACCGTCGCGCGCTTGCAAAGTACGCATCAATCGGACTCCGCATAAACACCGAGACCATCCCGCCAATGACACCCAGGATAACAATTACCAGTATCAGCTCGACCAAAGTAAAACCACGCGCGCCATTTCTGATTGCATGGGTAAAGAACGGACTTCCAAGGTGCCGCTTCAGTCCTTTGCCTGGGTAATAGTGGTTCATTGGCGGGACGGCTGCAGATCAGGTCTCAAAATGGGAGTCCAGACGATTAATAGTTTCCACGATAGCCTGTGAGACTGATAGTATCCTGCGGCCCTGTGACCGACACCACAACTTGTTTCAGAACAACACTATTCAAGGTGACATCTGTAATTGCGACTGCTGGAGATACGTTGTAAGTGCCAAGACCAGAAACCGAAGTACCCACAACGTCTTTGGTGCCGGTCGAGGTGTAGCCGTTGTAGTCGCAAACATCATCCCACTCTGACCGATTGGTTCCAGAAGCCAGGGTACATGTGGACACTCCGTTGGTGCCCCCATTCGGATCCTTATATTCTTTTAGCAAAATCTCTTCCAGAAGCGACTCAGCAATTGCAATCGTCTGCTTGCGCACCATCGGGTCAGCGCTCGACTTCACCACCGTATTCATGACCGACAAAATGCCGGCCATCCCCACGCCCACAATTACAATGAAAATGATGAGCTCAATGAGCGTAAAACCACGGTAACGAAGGGATTGGTTCATGGCATTCAGGTCACCAACCAAGGATTAAGCACAGGGACTTGCAAATCGTCAAAATGGCGCACATTGCGCGTGGCCAGAGTGGCTTGGCGCGCCAGTGCAATACCGGCGACGAACGTACCGCGCATACCCACGGGACACCCTACAACCTTACGCTCGGCTGCAAGCTCAGCCGCAGCATTGGCGGCGCTGGACTCAAACCCAAGCACCCGATTTTGCAAATCGTCTTGCACGATCCGCTCAAAGCGCATTTGCAGAAGTTGTTTTCGCTGCCCAGCAGGCATCAGGTCCAGACCATACCGCGCCTCAAACATCGTGATGCTGGTAATCCAGAAGTCATCTGCGGGATGAGCGTCCAGCCATGCAACGACCTGCGAGTCGACCTGGCTCTGCATCAAGGCAGACAAAACGTTTGTATCCAAAATGCTCATACGCCAAAGCTCAGGGGTTCAATGCTCTGACCCCTAAGCTCCGCCAGAGGTTCGGTGAGTCCATCACCGGTAAATCGCGAGGCAATGCGCGAACCTAGACGCGTCTCCGAACGTGCGCCGACCGCGCGACTCAGTATTTGGCGCACCTCTTCTTCCATGCTCCAACCATGTTCAATGGCTTGCAACTTCAAGCCTTCTCTGACATAGTCTTCAATATTGCGAACAATCACCTGGGCCATGGTGCTTTCCTAGAATATTCAAATCTTGGCGAACGATATCGAGCTATCAGAGGAGTCGTCAATTGGGTCAATGCAGTGATATCTCATGGTATCGGGAAGTTTGGACATGAAACACTACCGTTCGTGGTGAGCTTGTCGAACCACTTCCTCGCCCTTCGACTGGCTCAGGGCGAACGGCTGCATCATTCGGGCCGATTGGAAGGTCAAGCTATTCATGCACATAGCCCGTCTCGGCTTCTACCTTAATGTCGGTGCTGTTAGTGATCGTAATAGTAATGGTGCGATTAACACCAACGGCAGGTGTCGGCGTGATATTACTTGTGGAGCCAAGAGGGGTGAAATCAAATGATGTTACGGTTGCCCCCGCGACCTTAGCTGCCAAGCCGCTGCCGCCCCGAGGCGTGCTCGGAAGGACCGGCGCAGCATCGCAGGTGCCGTCTGGAGTGGTACCAGTATCTATGGTCAAGGTTACCCCAGTGGAGTTCAAGGTTACGCACACCACGCGCCGCTGCGCAACAGCCGTCTTTTGCGCAAAACGCAGTAATCCAAGCGTCTCATCATGAAACCCACGAGCGGTGAAATCACCAGTATTGATAATCCGGGGGGCTACAAAAACGGCCAGTACCCCCAAAATCACAATGACCATGATTAGCTCAATTATGGTAAAGCCACGCTGCGACGAACTGAAGCAGTTACGTTCTAATTGGATGTCTTTGCAGTTCAAACGACCGAAAATCAGCATGTAGACATCGCGCAAAAATACACCCAGCTAAAGTACAGCCATCTTGCCGACCATGTCAGGAACATACTTAGAGGGATGAAATCGCCTCACTATCATGGACCCCTCTTGAACGGATAGGGAACCAGCTTTCAAAAAAAGCAAATTCTGGCTGTCGTAGTAAATGGAAGACAGCTTTCACACGCTTAAGTGACACATCTCAACCAATTTAGTCGATTCCAAGTCCTACATTTGCCTCATCCGAGGTTCAGCACAATTGACATGTGCTGATCATGATTGGACAGAGTCACGGATGCAGTTTATGAAAAGTTTCTGGGAATATAAGCAGCTATGCATGAAATAGTAAGCTTCATACAACCATTCAAACCGACACACCATTAGTTTTTGGAACAAACAACCTGAGCTGTTTGTGCTGCTCCTTTGTAGCCGGTAACAGTGCAACTAACAGCAGTTCCAGGTGCCGCCGCAGCAGAACAATCTCCCGTTCCGCTGATCTTAAATTGAGAACTAGCTGTAGCATCGGCAGCTTGCAAAGTAACACCGGAAACAAGTGGTGACAACAGCACTGAGGTACAAACATTGGCAACATTTAGACTAGTCGTCGGTGTCTTGCCGGCCATATCCGCAGAGTAATTAATTGCCGAGGCAGATGAAATTGAGCCAGCTACCCCCTGCGCAGCAGCACTCCCAGCTTCCACACTCAAATCCACAAATTTCGGTAGCGCCACCGCCGCCAGCACGCCCAGGATGACAATGACCATCACTAATTCGATCAAGGTAAAACCGCGTTGCAGATGATTACGTTTCATTTTGTCCACCAGTTGTAAAGTTGTCGGAGAGCGCGCATGAAAAAGACGCGCTGATGACCCCGGATAAGCCTCGAATAGACCCGATTCTAGTCAAAACCGTCAGCCTTTGCATGAGAAGTTGATGCTAACTTCTTGAAATTTCAAGAGAAACAACATTTACCTAATGAAAACCATTCAAATGCTGGTGTCTGACTGGAGTGCCTTGACCTCCATCAAGCCTATTTGCCCATTGCCGCATTTCCCATGCTCCACAGCGGCATGAAAATCCCCAGGGCCAACAGCAGCACCAGCCCGGCTATTACGGCCAGTAAAATCGGCTCTATCGCAGACGATAGGCCCTTGATGGCGTAGTCGGTTTCGCGCTCGTACATGCCGGCAATTTCGAACAGCAGGTTGTCAAGTTCGCCGGTTTCCTCGCCGACGTTGATCATTTGCAACACGATGGGGGTAAACACGCCGGTGGCGGCGGCGCAGCGCGAGATGCTTTCGCCGCGCTCGATACCGTCGCGCATCTGCTCGACCCGGCTGCCGACGTAGGCATTATCCACCGTTTGAGCCACGACGGTCAGCGCCTGCACCAGAGGCACGCCGCTTTGGCTGGACAGCGCAAAGCTGCGCGCAAACCGGGCCAGTGTGGCCTTGAGGATAATTTCACCCACGATCGGGAGCTTGATCTTTACGCCATCCCACTTGTACCGGCCGGTGTCAGTTTTCAGGTAGCCCTTTACCGCAACATTGGTGCCCATGCCCATGGCAATAAGCATCGGCCACCAGGCTTGCATCCACGCTGAAAACCCCAGCAGACCCCGGGTAATCAGCGGCAATTCCGCCTTGAAGCCGGCAAAGACCTGGGCAAAGGTCGGAATTACGAAGATATTGAGCACGATGACGGCCGCAGCCATGGCAATCATCACGAAGCTGGGGTAGCGCAGGGCCTGCTTGATGCGCTCGCGCACGTCACGTTCAAACTCCATGTGCTCGTTGAGGCGCTGAAACACGTCGGTGAGCTTGCCGGTCATCTCGCCGACCCTGATCATGGAAACATAAAACGCGCTGAAGTGTTCCGGATGCCGCGCCAGTGCCGATGACAGTTCGCGCCCCTGGTCCAGACTGGAACGTACGTCTTTGAGCAGGTCAACCAGGGCCGGTTTGGAGGCCGAGGCTTGCAAACCGGCAAAAGCGCGCAAAATGGGAACGCCCGCTTTGTTCAAGGTGTACATCTGGCGTGAAAACACCATGATGTCTTGCTCGATGACGGGCTTGCGGTTGAGTTTGTCAAACCAGGTCTCAACACTTGCCTCGCCATCGGCACGCACCAGCCCGATATGCACGGGAAATACGCCGATTGACAGTAACTGGTCGGCCACGCCGCCCTCGGTCATTGCTTCGAGTTGCCCGGTGACCACTTCGCCGCGGCTATTGCGTCCTCGCCATGTATACGTTGCCATGCTTATTCGACCTGCGACCCGGCGTCGGCATCTTCGACTTCGAAGCCGATGCGCATGGCCTCTGCCAGCGAGGTGCGGCCCTGGCGCACCAATTCCAGCGCATGAAAAGGCATGGTTTGCCCCTTCATGCGCTCTCGCGCGGCCCGCATAAAGGCTGCAGGGTTCGATTGCGAGGCGGCCTGGGTGAGTGTGGCGTCCATTTCCAGCAACTCGTAAATACCTTGGCGTCCCGAATAGCCGGTGCCATTGCAAGCCGAACACCCAAGTCCCCGTTTGGCTACCACATGCGGGGCGTCGTTCACCAACATGCCGTCAAGCCAGGTCTG
This sequence comes from Rhodoferax sp., assembly GCA_021738345.1. Taxonomy (GTDB): domain Bacteria; phylum Pseudomonadota; class Gammaproteobacteria; order Burkholderiales; family Burkholderiaceae_C; genus Allorhodoferax. Next base: position 7,147 of record JAIPCE010000235.1, read on the forward strand.
CTCGTGCGGTGTGGGGGTGTGCGGCGTGGCGCATTCGGTGCAGTTGAGCCGTACCAGGCGTTGCGCAATTACTGCCTGCAAAGAAGTGGCCACCATGAACGAGGGCACGCCCATATCCAACAGCCTGAACGGTGTGCTCATCGCGTCACGCGTGTGCAGCGTAGACAACACCAGGTGTCCGGTAATGGCAGCACGCAGGCCGATTTCGGCGGTTTCGGCGTCGCGCATTTCGCCCACCAATATCACGTCGGGGTCTTGCCGCAGGCAGGCCCGCAGCACCTTGGCAAAAGTGAGTTCGATCTTGTCGTTGATCTGCACCTGGTTGAGCCCTGGCAAGCGGTATTCGACCGGGTCTTCGACGGTGATGACCTTGAGCTCTTTGGCATCGATTTCAGCCAGTGCGGCATACAGAGTCGTCGTTTTGCCCGACCCCGTAGGTCCAGTGACCAGCACCATGCCCGAGCTGCGACCCAGCACTTCGCGAAAGCGTTTGAGCATGTACGCAGGCATGCCAATCGCATCCAGGCGGCGCATGCCCGCACCTTGCATGAGCAGGCGCATGACGGCCGATTCACCATAGGTGGTGGGAAGTGTCGACAGACGCACGTCGATGGTCTGGTCGCGCAACAAGACGCTAAAGCGTCCGTCCTGCGGCAGACGTTTTTCAGAAATATCGAGGTCAGACATGAGTTTGAGGCGCTGCACCAGGGCACCCGCAATGCGCTTGTCAGCCTGAGTCTGGGTTTGCAGCACGCCGTCAACCCGCACGCGAATTTGCAAGCCCTCTTCCTGGGGTTCGATGTGCACGTCGGATGCGCCCACCTGCACGGCATCCTCAAACATCGACTGCAGCAAACG
>JAIPCE010000345.1 GCA_021738345.1 Rhodoferax sp.
GATACCGATGATCCGGTGGGAGACGCCACGGCGACCATGTACAACTACCCTTTCCGCCCGACCATCGGCGGGACCGGCACCACACCGGCCGCTCTTGCTGCCTTCCTGGGGGCAAACGGCGTCAATGTCTGGCCTCTCGAATCGAAATACACCAACCAGGCGATGGAGTTCTGGGGGCCGGCTTCACACAAGGGCGAAGCGAGTTCTACGAACCCACTCACTGGCATATACGCCTTACCAAACCATCGCTCTTGGCATCCAGTCATGACGAGCACCGGCAGAACCTCGTCCCAAAGAGGTGGTGCAACCAACTGGAATGCCCCTTGGCAGACCAACTTGGGCACTCAAACCATGTATTGCACCGATTGCCACGGCAACAACACCACCAACACCAATAACACGCCTAATACCAATAAGGCTTGGGGGCCCCATGGCTCGACCAGCCCCTTTATCCTGAAGGGTACCTATGACAAAAACAGCCGCATTGGCGACGATGCCGCCACAGTCCTTTGCCTGAAATGTCACACCCCAAACACCGGCACCAGTGGTTTTTGTTGCGATGGCAGAGGCAACCTGCACGCCTACCATCTCAACAAGATGAACGGCGGCAGTAATCGTTACCCTTACTGTACCAACTGCCATATTGCTGTTCCACACGGCTGGAAACACAAGGCCTTGCTGGCGGACACCCGTACGGTAGGCAATGAAGTAGGCTTGACCTCCGATACCAACGTATCCTTCACCAATACGCAGGGTTACACCAAGGGCCCTTACTACCTGAACGCCATGCTCAAGGTAACAACTTGGAGGCGAAGCGGCAACTGGACTAGCGGCGACTGCAACGGTGGTGTCAGCGGCATGAAGTCCGCTTGCCAGAACCAATAGTCTGCGGGAAGCGCCTTCCCGGATTAGCCACCACCGCCTCTTGGACTTTTTAATCCCTGTTTCGCGCCCCGGATGGGCTGCGTCGATTGGTCTGATACATGTTGCGCTGGTCCTGTTGGCGGGGTACTTTGTGCCGCTGACCGGTCAGGTTTCATCCGTTCTTGTGTCTCTCTACTTTCCCCAGGCGTGGCTCGCCGGTGCACTGCTGGGCGGACTGGCATGGCTCATCTGGCGCTGGCGCTGGATCATTTGGGGTGCCAGCCTGCTGGCAAATCTCTACGTGGCGACCGAGTTGCCCGCCGCCATGTATTTCGGCCGCCATGTCAGCGCCGAGATGCTTAGGGAAGGGCTGGCGTCGCCGCACCTGTTGAACTCGGCGCTGGCGGAGCTGAATCTGCCGTTTTATTTGCTGATGGCGGTCTGCCTTGGTGTGCATGGCTGGATGGCGCGTGCGTTGTGGAACCAGCGCACGGCGCGCGAGGCCATTGTCGCCCCGGGGCGCCGCCGGTTGGCAGGCGCGACACTGGCCAGCATGGCACTCATCGGCGCGCTTGGGCTGGCAGTTGGCACAACAGCGGCACCGCAGCACCCACTGTTGTACCTGCTACGCTCCAGCGCGGACGACGACGCGCGCCTCACAGCACCGGCACAAGAGCGCCCCGTTTCGGAACTGCCGACCGTGCCCGATAACGAAGCCGCCCTGTTTGCGGCGCTGCCTTCACGCCCCGGCACAGCGGATGGCAGCATGCCGAATATTGTCCTGATCGTGCTCGAATCCACCGGGGCGCTGCAGGTCGCGCCAGACGGAAAGCTGGATGCCAAGGTGACGCCCCATCTGGCCAGCCTGCATCAGGCGGGAGGAGTGTTGTTCGACGCGGTATACGTCAACTTCCCCGGCACGCTGCCGGCGAACATCGCGCTCAATACCGGAGGCCATTATCCGACTTGGACCTCGCCCTCAACCGTTGTGCAGCGCCCCTGGCAAGGCCCCCTGTTGGCGCGTGACCTCGCAAAAGCCGGTTATCGCACCGGGTTGTTCGCGGCGGCAGACTTGACCTACCTCGGGCTGGATCGTTTCCTTGTCCAGGCGAACTATGACCGTTTCGTCCATTTCGGCAATTTGCCGAAGCCCGATATGGCGCGCGAAAAACTCGACAGTTGGGGCGGACGCGACGACCTGATGGCGCAACGCGCGATCAGTTGGGCCGTGCCGGCCAACCCGGCAAAAAAGCCGTTCTTCCTGCAATTCATGAGCAACGCCCCGCACCACCCCTACAGCGTGCCGGAAAGTTTCGGTCAGGCGACGGGCAACAGCCGGCTCGAACGTTATAAACACGCGCTGAGCTATGCCGATCAGGCGGTAGGGCGCATCGTCAGCGCCATCAAACAGGCAGGCCTGCAGCGCAACACGGTATTCGTGATTACCGGCGACCATGGCGACAGTTTTGGCGAACACGGCAGCCATGGACACCGGGAATCCGGATATGACGAAGCGGTAAGAAGCTTTGCCCTGATCGCCTTGCCGCCGGGGCGTGTCGCCATGCACCGCTCGCAACGCATCGCAGCCCTCGATCACATCTATCCGACCATCATGGCTTTGGCGCGACCCATTCCAGACACCGGCGACAGCCTGTTGTCACCAACATGGCGAACCGGCCCGCGCTTTTTTCAATATAAGAACCGACCCGGCGCCTGGGGCGTGCGGGATGGAAACTGGAAATACCTGGCGCAGCCGGCGGGTGAACCGAAATTGTTTGATCTGTCTAACGACCCGTTCGAAAAAAACAATCTCGCCGGACAATATCCTGAGCGGCTACGGCGGTATGAGGATCATTGTGCCCGCTGGTATGTGGAGCGCGACAAGCAGTTTCTGTCGCTCCAGCAGGGTGCTTCATCCGCAGCCGGGCTGAATTCGGCGCAACTCAAGGAGCCTGGCCTGAAGCATCTGCTCATCGGTTATGGCATGGCCACAGGCGATGATTTCCGTGTTGTGCAGGCAGATGCCTTCAACCCGCGCGAGCGGTTGTTTGTCGAATCCGTATGGCTCGGCGCGACCGAGTCCGCCGAGGCAGTCTATGTCTGGACGGCGCCGGACGGCACCGTGACACGACAGACAATGGGGCTTAGTGCCAGTATGCAAACCCGCCGCGAACCAGCGCACCTGCCGCTGCCGATGCAGGCCGGCACCTGGTCGTTACAGGCACTGCTGGATGGCAAGGCCGTTGGTCGGCAACAGTTCCGGGTGCTGGCAGAGAATCCGCTGCACCTGAATGGTGATCCGGTGAAACTTATTGAGGCTGCCCGAGCCAAACTGCTGTCGCTCAGTGTGGGCGAGATGACACAGGCGCATCAGGTGGTGGAAAGACATCGCTTCGCGCCGACCGAGGGTTTCGTCATTCGCTCGCACTGGTTGCCGGGCTTGATGGACGAGCCTTTCGAGTATGTGCTGGTCTCGCCGAAAGGACAGCAGATGCCCTTCCCGTTCATCCTGCTACCCGACACGGTCAAGCTGGATCGCCAGATCACGCCACCGGTGCCGATGTGGCAGGGCAACTGGACGGTCCGGTTGCAGGGCGCCCAGGGTTTACTGGCCGAAACGGTTTTTTTGATAGAAGAGTAGCGCGTTGAATTTTTCTGGAAACGTATCGCCTGAGCACCATCGATCAAAAATTGGGTCGCTGCTGCACGCGCTTGCGTCGCTCAGGCTCACCTTGTTCGGCTTGGCACTTTTGCTCGCCTGCTTATTGGCATCGCTACAGGGTTGGCTCTCTACAACCGTTCTGTTGGTTGGACCGCTCACGCTGCTGGCGATCAATCTGGTCGCAACCATCGCAAGCAACCGCAAAATGCGGCATTACCCGGGCTTGCTGTCGTTCCATATATGTCTGCTTGCCATTGTCCTGCTTGCGGCAATGAGCCGGATGACCTACCTGAAAGGTGGGGTCGAGGTTACCGAGGGTATGGAATTCACCAACGAGTTCACCATGCTGGATGCTGGCCCCTGGCATATTGGCAATCTCAAGGATGTGCGTTTCATCAATGAATCGTTCCATATCGATTACAGCCCTGCCGTCACCATCACCCGCACCGAGAATCGTGTCCGTTTCCTCGATGCTTCCGGCCAGTGGCGCGAATCACTGATCACTGAACAAAAGCCGTTGGAGCTGCACGGTTATCGTTTCTACGTAACGTCAAACAAGGGCTTTGCACCAGTGTTCACCTGGTTTCCGGCAGATGGCTCCATGCCCCAAGCGGGTGCCATCCATCTGCCGCGCTATCCGACGAACAAGTTTGCCCAGGCCATGGAGTGGCCGATTCCAGGCACGGGCATCGTGCTTTGGCTGCAACTGATGGTTGATGAAAACCTATTGAAGGACGGCGAGGTTTCGCGCCTTCAACCGCCGCAAAGCTACCATGCCGTCATTCGACAAGGAGACATGCGCAAGGTGCTCAATCCGGGGGAGCGGCTTGTTTTACCGCAGGGGGAATTGCAGCTGACCGAGTTGCGGATGTGGATGGGATACCTCGTATTTTATGACTGGACTATCCCATGGATGCTCGCAAGCAGCACCTTGGCTGTTTTGTCGCTGGGATGGCACTTCTGGCGCAAGTTCATGTCCAAGCCATGGGATACGACAGATAAGTAAACTTCCCGGCTTTGCCGGTGGAATGTTGCTGAAAAAGAAAGACAAACTCCAATGGATGAACTCAAATTGCTCTGGATCGCGCTGGTGGTCTATGTCATCACCGGCTGTATTGCCATCTTCGCGGTGGCACTGGACAAACGCCCGGAACGGACGGTTCTGGGATTGCTGGCAACAGCCTTGATGCTGCACACCCTGGCGATTGGCTTGCGCTGGGAGCGGCTCGGGCACGGCCCCTATGTGACGATGTTCGAGATCTTGTCCAGCAACATCTGGAGCCTGTCGTTGGTCTTTGCCATCGCCTACTGGCGCATGCCCAAGGTACGCCCCATTGCTGCCGTGGTCATGCCAATTCTGTTCATGATGATGGGCTGGATGATGCTGATGGACAAAACACCGGGGCCCCTGCCTGCAACGTATCACACCATTTGGCTATTCATTCACATCGGCTTTTCCAAGGTATTTTTGGGCGCGGTGCTGGTTGCCGTCGGCATGGCCACGGTCATCTTGTTGCGCGAAGCCGGCAGCGGCCAGCGCTTTGTACGCCTGCCGGAAAGCTCTCGACTGGATGAACTCGCCTACCGCTGGATGGCACTCGGGCTTGTGTTCAATTCGCTGATGCTAATTTCCGGCGCAATCTGGGCACAGGACGCCTGGGGCCGCTATTGGGCTTGGGATCCGCTGGAGACCTGGGCCTTCATCACCTGGCTTTCGTTGGCCATCGCGATGCACGCTCGCTTTACGTTGAAGTTGAAGCCGCGCACCGGCGCCCTCATGATTTTGATCGTGTTCGTCTCGGCCTTTTTTACTTTTTTCGGCATTCCATTCGTCAATGACGTGCCACACAAGGGAGCAGTTTGATGCAGATCCCGCCCTTCGAACTGTCCTGCGAGAGCGAGCCTGGTAAGCGGCATGCCGTTGCCTGGTTGCTGCTGGCGGTCGCCTCGGTCGCAGCTTCCAGCTTGTTTGCGTTGTTGCTGGTGGCGGCTCGCGCGCCGGGCCTGGGGATGCTGTTTCCCGGCGCGGATTTTTACCGTGTCGCGCTGACTCTGCACGTAAACCTGTCGCAAGTGGTCTGGTTCATGGCCTTTTCAGGCGCGCTGTGGAGCATGGGTTTGAACCGTCGCGTCGGCCTGCTCAACCATACGGCTTTGGGCATCGCCGTATTCGGTGCGACCCTGATGGCCGCATCCCCACTGCTCGGCGCGTTGAAGCCGCTGATGAGCAACTACATTCCGGTGCTTGATCATCCGGTCTATCTCACCGGACTGCTGCTATTTGGCATCGGTATCGCGCTACAGGCCCTCTCTGCATTTCTGGATTTTCCGTTCGGGCAATCTGCCTCGCTGGGCGCGATCCGCACCGGGCTTTGGTGTGCAACGGTGGCGGCCCTGATGTCGCTGGGACTCATGGGAGTTGCCTGGATCAGAATGCCTGTGGGTTTCGATCAGCATTTGTTTTTCGAGTCACTGTTCTGGGGCGGCGGTCATGTCTGGCAGATTTGTCTTGCATTGCTCATGACCGTGTCATGGCTTTGTCTGGCGTCGGATCTGTCCAGTGATTGCCGGCCAAATCCCGGCCTTGTCAAGTTTCTGTTCGTTGTCGGCCTCATCCCCGCACTGTTCGCCCCCATGATCGAGGTATCGCATGCTCCGGCATCGGCTTCATTGCGAAATGCTTATACCCAGATGATGATTTGGGGGAGCTGGATCACCGCATTGCCAATCGGTCTGTGGCTGGCATGGCGCGTCTGGCGATCACGCCCGGCAGAGGTCACAGGACAGGCCAACCGGACTGTGCTATTGCTGACCTTTGTGATGTTTGCATTCGGCCTGCTCCTTGGCACCGCCATCTCTGCCGAAACCACTTTGGTGACCGCGCATTACCATGGCACTGTTGGCGCCGTCACGCTCGCTTTCATGGGGTTGACCTATGCGCTATTACCCAGGCTCGGCTTTGCCCACACCGCCGCACGCTTATTGCGACTTCAGCCTTGGTTTTACGGCATGGGGCTGATGCTGATGATGGCCGGTCTTGCCTGGGCTGGTTCTTTTGGCGCGCCGCGCAAGGGGCCAGGGAATGTTCAACTGGTAGGCGCCGGATATGAGGCTGTCGCTCGTACCGTGATGGGAATAGGGGGAACATTGGCCGTGGTCGGCATTCTGTTGTTCCTGCTGATTGTTTACCGCGCTTTGCGCGCTGGAAAATCAACATTTAAATCCAGCCCGGTTGCAACTCCACAACTTAACTCCCCGAAACTGAACGGGGGAAACATGGGACTACCCACAAAGAAGACCACAGCGCTAATCACTCTGTTCCTGATTGTCCTGACGCTGACCTACGCTTATACCGATTGGTTCTCCGGTTCTCGCAGCATGCCGTCGTCGCAACTCGTCAAGTCACATGATCATGTGGTCGAGAAAAGGCGTCAAGAAGTCGATCAGCGCTTCAAACAAGGAGTGGTCATGTTGCATGCCAAGCAATACGATTCGGCCATGACGGCTTTTCACCGCGTGATCCAGCTTGCCCCGGACATGCCGGAAGCCTATGTCAATGCCGGTTTTGCCTTGTTGGGCAAGAAAGAATATGCAATGGCGGCAGATTTTTTCAACGATGCCACCAAACTGAACAAAAATCAGCTGAATGCCTATTACGGGCTTGCTGTCGCCTTGGAAGGCATGGGTAACCTGCGCTCCGCGATTGAAGCCATGTATGCCTATCTGCATCAAGCCCCCAAAGATGACCCCTTTCGCAGGAAGGCGGAAGCGGCCCTCTGGGAATGGCGCGAGGCGTTGCGTGTACAACAAGAGGTGCCAAAAAATAAGCCCTGAATCTTTCTGCGGCGACGCTGTCAACTCATCCGTGTCCTTCGATAGAGTTGCTAAGAGTTTGGTAGCATGTTACGCACGTTCCACGAGGGCTGTAGGCATAAATGGCATATATCTTGTTCAGAGAATGGGTTGAAAGAGTGGAATGGAACTTGGCAACCGGTGTTGTACGGTTCAGGGCTAGAGCTGCTGGGACTGGGTGCTGGGGCTGGGGCTGGCCTGGTCGGGCTGGGTCGGCGTGCCGCGCAAGACCTCGCATGCCGATGTGTTACAGGACTATCCGGGGTATTTGGTTGCCATGGGCAGTGCGGCCTTTGGCGGACTGCTGGCGATCATTGGAGCTGTCTTGTTTGTTTTTAATACCGTACGCGCGGTGCAGCGGGCGGCTGGGCCGCCCGAGTTGCGTCCAAGGCGGGGTGATGTCAGAGGGCGCGCGGTCGCGCTGACGCTTGCGCGGGTGGGTGTGGTGGGTATGTTGTTGGCCTACTATGGTTTGACGGATAGGCGTTTCAACCACATGAGACCAAGTATCGCACCACGAATGCGCCCTCAATCTGCCTGAATCACGCCATTGCCGCCCCACCTTCCAGATTCACCACCAGGGCTTGGTGTTCAAGAGCGTGATTTGCGCTGCA
>JAIPCE010000236.1 GCA_021738345.1 Rhodoferax sp.
GGCAGCCGATTCTTCGGCCTATTCTGTTCATGGCAACACCCTGCAGGCCGGCAGGCGCTCAGCAAAGTGTCCCCCCTTGAAAATGCGAGAATGCGTACAACAAAGATCCAAGGAGACTGCGGTGCTGGCAAAAAAGCTGAAGTTTCAACAGTGGGTGCTGGGCTCCATTGCCTTGCTGGTCATCGTCTTTATCGGGGTCTTTCTGACTACCGTGGTACGTTCGTTCAATGCGGTGTCCGAGGTAAACGCCAAGACGCAGTTTGCTTTGCTGGTCGAGCAGGGCACCGATCAGCTCAACCAACTGATCCGGCAAAATGGCGCCTTCGTTGCGATGCATGTGGGCACCGATACGGCCCAGTTTTCACAGGCAGGCCGCATCAATCACCGCGCGCTGGTGCCGGTTTTTCTGGGCTCCCTGGAGGCCAATCCGGCGGTGTATTCGCACTATTTTGGCCTGCACAACGACGAGTTCTTGCAGGTCATAGGCATTCGGGACAACGCCCAAATTGCCAGTGCACTGAAGGCGCCCGCAGGGGCCTATTTCGCGGTTCGCAGCATCACCGTGCAGCCACAGGGTCAGCGAGTGGAGCGATACGAATTTCTGGACCAGGGCCGGACAAAACTTGGTGCGTCAGAGACTGCGGCGAATTTCTCGCCAACCGGTCGCCCCTGGTATGGTCTGGCCCAGTCACACAAAGGGCTGGTGGTGACTGCACCCTATGTGTTTGCGTCCACATCCGAGCCGGGAATTACCGTGGCCGCCCCCTTGCCCGAGGGCCTGGGGGTCATGGCCACCGACGTCAGCTTGCGCGCACTCGACCAGTTTCTGGGACAACTCCCCTTGCCGCCCAATGGCGCAATTGCCCTGCAGGGCGCGACCGGGCAGGTGCTGGCGTTTCATGGAGAAGGCGAACGATTTAAAGGGATCAAGCTGGCACCATTGACCTCGCCCGACACGATTGACCATCCCATTCTGAGCTTGTTGAAACAGGTCCAGACGACGGATTCCTCAGGCATTGCGACGCTTGTCGGAGAGCCCTATGTGGTGACCAGCAAGCACTTGCAAACCTTTGGCAGCACCCGTTTTACGGTGCAGGTGTTTGCCCCATTGAGCGACTACACCGGTGCGTTCAGGCAGGCCGAGCGCGATGTGATCGTGGTGTCGGTGTTGATGCTGACCCTACTGCTGCCATTGTCCTACGCTGGCACGCGTAGGGTGGCACGCGCCTTGACACACATGGCACGCGATTCGGAGCGGCTCAAGCGCTTTGACTTCTCGGTGGCACCACGCAAAGGCGACACCTTCATTTACGAGATCAATGCCCTGGGAGATGCGCAAGTCGTATTGCAAGATGCCATCCGCACGCGAACAGAGGCCCTGCGCAAATCCCAGGACAAGCTGACCCAACTAGTCGACAACGGCATACGGCTTGGGCGTGAGCAAAATCGCTCGGTGCTGCTCAAGGACATGTTGTTTGGCGCGCGTGACATCGCGCATTGCCAGGCAGTTTCACTGTTTCTGAAGACCGAGCACGCGACCCTGACCTTTGCCATGCGCACCAGCGACGACCCCTTGCCGGCAATTGAAATTCCCTTGCACACGCCCCAGGGCCAGGCCAATGACAAGTTTGTGGTGGTACATGCCACATTGCACAACAGCACCGTGCTGATTGATGATGTCTACCGCGAGACCCGCTTTGACCTGTCGGGCACCAAGCGATTTAGTGAAGAGTCGGGGTTGCGAACCGTGTCCATGCTGACCGTGCCGCTGAGCCCACGCAAAGATGAGGTGATTGGTGCAATCCAGCTCATCAATGCGATGGACCCGGAAACCGGTTCGGTCGTTCCTTTTGCGCCGGAACTTGTCACCTTTGTCGAAGCCCTGGCAGCGCAATCGGCGGTGGCACTGGAGAACCTGACCCTGATCGAGGGGCAAAAAGCCATCATGGACGCACTGATCAAGTTGATTGCCGGCGCCATTGATGCCAAGAGCCCGTATACCGGTGGGCACTGCGAGCGCGTACCTGAGTTGGGCGTGATGCTCGCCGAGGCGGCTTGCGCGGTAGACCAGGGCGCGTTGGCAGAATTCAGCTTCAAGAGCGATGACGAGTGGCGCGAGTTTCGCATTGGTGCCTGGCTGCACGACTGCGGCAAGGTGACCACCCCCGAATATGTGGTCGACAAGGCCACCAAGCTTGAGACCATCTACAACCGCATTCATGAGGTGCGGATGCGGTTTGAAGTGCTGTTGCGTGACGCACGCATTGGGCAACTTGAAGCCCTGGCGCAGGGGGCGGACCCGGTGCAGGTGCAGGCCGACTTTGAGGCACGTCGCGCCCAGTTGCAGACCGACTTCGCATTTTTGGCGGACTGCAATCTGGGCGGTGAGTTCATGGCTCCTGACAAGGTGGACCGCCTCAAGGCCATGGCACAGACCACCTGGCTGCGACATTTTGACGACCGTTTGGGCCTGGCCCATGAGGAAGTCAAGCGCTACCCCAATCCGGCGCCAACCCTGCCAGTCGCAGAGAATCTCCTGTCCGACAAGGCCCAGCATGTGATTCCCCGGCTCAACACCCAGGTCGCCGATCCCAAATGGGGTTTCAAGGTCAAGGTGCCCGAGCATTTGTACAACTACGGAGAGGTCTATAACCTCAGCGTTTCACGCGGGACGCTGAGCGAAGAAGAGCGTTTCAAAATCAATGAGCATGTGATGCAGAGCCTGATGATGTTGCAGCAATTGCCCTTGCCCAAGAACCTGCGCCGAGTTCCCGAGTATGCGGCGACGCACCATGAGACCTTGCTGGGAACGGGCTATCCGCGCAAACTTACAGGCGCTGAGCTCAGCGTGCCGATGCGCATCATGGCAATTGCCGACATTTTTGAAGCCCTGACGGCCTCGGACCGGCCCTACAAAAAACCCAAGACGCTATCCGAATCCATCAAGATACTGTCTTTCTTCAAGAAGGATCGCCATATTGACGCCGACCTTTTTGATCTGTTCCTGACCTCTGGTGTTTACCGGCGCTATGCCGAAAAATACCTGATGCCCGAACAAATCGACGATGTCGACATCAGCCGATTTGTCGGGTAAGCTATTTGGCGCGTCGACCATCGCTCAGCATGAAACTGCCACGTCCTTGCCACGCGGGTTTCACCTTGACCTACCCTTTTCACCTTTTTTAGATCAACTTGATAGGAAACCGCGTATGCCAATACTCAAACGACTGCTTGCCTCTTTGCTGGGGCTCACCCTGGCGTGTTCTGCCATGGCGGTCAATTTTTTGACCGAAGAGAATCCGCCCCTCAATATGCTTCGCAAAGGCGAAGTCGCCGGGGTCTCGACCGATGCGGTACGGGAGATGGCACGGCGCGCTTCGGTGCCCGCCAACGTCACATTGCTGCCTTGGACCGACGCGTATGCACGGGCGCAGAAAGAAACCGACACCTGTGTGTTCTCCACGGTGCGCAACCCAGAGCGCGAAAAGAAGTTTATCTGGCTGGGTCCGATCGCACGTGGCGAATGGTCGCTGTTTGCGCGCGAGGGCTTTCCGCCAGATGTCAAGCAAATCGAGGCCTTCAAAAAGTACCGGGTGGGAGTGGTAAACGATGCGCGCGTCGGGTATTTGCGCAGCCGGGGCTTTGACAACCTGGTGGTGGCTGAGCAAAGCAAGGACCTGCCGGCCCAGTTGGCCGCCGGGCCCAATCAGCCGGGCACCATTGACTTGTGGTTTACCCAAACCGCGGGTGGTCCTGCGATGGCGGCCGAGGCAGGCGTCAAGGACCTCAAAGTGGTCTTCTCCGCCCTGATGAGCCAGGATTACTGGGTTGCATGCAACCCGGGCATGGCGGCGGACACGGCCAAAGCCCTGCGGGATGCTTCCACCAGCATGCGCGCCGATGGCACCTACAAGAAACTGGCCGCCCGGGCGCAGTAGCTTGCCGAAGCAGACCAGGCGTTTTTATCTGTCCACTGGTGGGAGCGCTGTGGATAAAATCCAGCCATGCTCAGACAACGCACCCTCAAATCCCTGACCCAGGCGGTGGGCGTTGGCCTGCACTCCGGGCAGCGGGTGGAAATCACTTTGCGTCCGGCGGCGCCTGACACCGGCATTGTGTTTCGGCGCGTCGATTTGCCACAGGTGGTCGATATTGCAGTGTCAGCCACGGCGGTGACGGACACCCGCCTGGCCTCGACCCTGTCCTGTGGCAGCGCCAAGGTCAACACCGTAGAGCACCTGATGTCGGCCTGTGCGGGCCTGGGTGTCGACAACCTGTATGTCGATATCACGGCCGAAGAAGTTCCGATTCTCGATGGCTCGGCGGCCTCGTTTGTGTTTTTGCTGCAAACTGCCGGTATCGAGTTGCAAAACGCGCCGCGCCGCTTTATTCGGGTCACCAAACCGATCGAAGTGCGTGAAGGCTCGGGACTGACAGAAAAATGGGCCCGACTCGAGCCCTACCATGGCTTCAAGCTTAGTTTCGAGATCGATTTTCAGCACCCTGCAGTGGACTCCACCGGGCAACGGGTGGAGTTTGATCTAAGCATCGGTTCCTATTCCCGCGACATTGCACGCGCGCGCACCTTTGGTTTTACCAAAGACGTAGAGATGATGCGCGCCAATGGTCTTGCGCTGGGCGGCGGCCTGGACAATGCGATCGTGATGGACGACTACAAGGTGCTCAACGCCGAAGGTTTGCGCTATGACGACGAATTCGTCAAGCACAAGATACTCGACGCCATGGGCGACCTGTATCTGGTGGGCAAGCCGCTGCTGGCCAGCTACAGTGCGTTTCGCTCTGGCCATGCCCTGAACAACACGCTCTTGCGGGAGTTGCTGCGACGCACTGACGCCTGGGAAGTGGTGCGCTTTGAAGACACCCGGCAGGCACCAGCGGGCTTTGCCCTGCCCGCGCGGGCCTGGTAGCCAGGCAGACACGGGGCGAGCATGTTGCTGTTTCGCTGGCTGCTGTTACTGATGCTGCTGGGTTCGATTGTGTCATTCATGTTTTTCATCGGGACCGGCCAGGAACGCTTCAAACGCTATGGAATCATGACCCTGAAATGGGCCTTGATTGCAGCCTTTGGGTTTTTTGGAGTTCTGGTGCTAGAGCGCATTTAGGCAGGACGTGACCACCATGGCAAATTATCTACTTGCACGCACGGTTTTAGTGGCCTTGGGTGCTTCCATTGCGCTGTGCGCCCACGCCGAGGCGCCAGAACAGCTTGCGACCACCCTGTGCGCCGCCTGCCATGGACCCGATGGCAATAGTGTGGACCCCAGTATTCCAAAAATTGCTGGCAAGGACGCAGGCTACCTGCGCAAGCAGCTCAAGCACTTTATCTCGGGGCAACGGAGCAATGCGCAAATGTCGCCCATTGCGCAGACCCTCAGCGAAGACGCTGTGGTGGACCTGGCAAAGTTTTTTAGCACCCGCATACCGAACCTGGGCAAGGTCAGTGACGCAGCTTTGGCGGCATCGGGCAAACAGATCTATGAGGACGGCAACTCCGATACCGGGGTACCTGCGTGCAGCGGTTGCCACCAGAGCGATGGCTCGGGCAATGCCCGGTTTCCCCGTGTAGGGGGGCAGCATGTCGCCTACTCGTTGCAGCAACTGATGGACTTCAAGGCCGGACGACGCGCTACCGACCGGCTCATGGCCACCGTCGGACAGCGCCTGAGTGCGCAGGAAATGAAGGCGGTGGCCGAGTACATGGCCAGCCTCGACGGGGGAATCAAACCATGAAATTGTTGTTGGCCCTGGTCACCTTGTGTTTGTCGTCGAGCCTGGTGGGCGCCGCAGAGCCGATCGCGCCCGAGGCGGGCGGGTCCCCGATTGCCGGCTGGAACCGTGCGCAGGCCGAGCGCACCTGGGTGCTTGGCCTGAAGGCAAATATCCAGCGTGGCGAGTCTGCGTTTGCGATTTGTGAGGGCTGCCACCGTGCCGGTGCCCTGGGTCGCGTCGATGGCAGCTACCCACGGTTGGCTGGCCAGCATGCAACGGTGTTGATCAAGCAGATCACAGACGTGCGGTCCGGACTACGATCCAACCCCAAAATGCTGCCTTTTGCCGACCAGCATGCGCTAACGCCGCAAGAAATTGCCGATGTCGCTGCTTATCTGGAAGGCTTGGCCGTGCCCCCCGGACAGGGCACCGGGTCAGGCCGAGATTTGGAACGTGCAAGCCTGCTGTATCGCAAGGACTGTGAGTCCTGTCATGGCCCGGTCGGACAAGGGGATGCACAGGCGTTTTATCCGCGCATCGCCGGGCAACATTTTGGATACCTGTTACGTGCCAGCAAAATGATCCGTGACGGCGTGCGCCGCAACGCCCACCCTCAAATGGTTGAACTGATCCAAAATTATTCAGACGACGATTTGTCGCTGGTCTCTGACCTGGTCTCGCGCATGCCAAGCGCTCCGCGTTAACGCGCCCGGCACTCAGCCCGGGAATGGTTTGGAGGCATGCCTGGTCTTGCTGTGCTTTGGGTATCCCTCGGTCTATACTTCCCGGGTAGTTGGCGTTTGCCTATTCAGCAGATTCGTTCCCCATGTCCCTTATTTGGCTAGAGAGTTACAAGATTGGTGATGCAGAGATTGACCGGCAGCATCAGGCGCTGTTCGATCTGGCCAATCAGTTCTTGGCAGCGAGCGACCGGAGCAGCCGGATTGCCTGTTCGATGACTTTGTTCCGCCACACCCAAGAGCATTTTGAGCACGAAGAGGGCCTGATGCGTCGCATCGCGTATCCGGAAATTGGCGAGCATTTCAAGGAGCACAGTGCCTTGTTGTCAAGGATCAACGCCTTTTCCGAAAGAATTGCAGGGGACACGCTAAACAACGCAGAGCTGGAGGCATTTCTGTCTGAATGGCTGGTCCACCATATTGTCAACTCCGATACGCAGCTAGCGGCCTACCTGGACTTGATGGTCGGAGAACTTCGATTGGATATCCGAAAAAATGTCCGAGCTCACAGGCTTTGATGCGATGGCGACGACGCAGACCCGCTCCACGGTTCAAAACTTGGGCGCCTTTCTCTTGATGCCACGCGCCTGGCAAGTTGCTCTGGCGGTGCTGATCGCTGCAGTGTGTTATCTCGCGCTATCGCCTAACCCGCCCCAAAGTGCCGACTTGGGGTGGGACAAGTTGAACCATCTGGCCGCCTTCTCGGCGCTGGCTTTTGCGGGTACGCTTGGTTTCCCGGTCGGCGCCCTGAAGCGTACGCTGGTGCTGGTGGGCGTATTGGCCGTCGGTATTCTGATTGAGGTCGTGCAGGCGTTTGTACCGGGGCGCGCGAGCGAATGGGGCGACCTGCTGGCAGATTCCGTCGGTATTGTGGTGGGGGCCGTGCTGGCATCGGTGGTGCTTAAACTCGCGGCGTACTGGAAAGCGGCGCTCGCAGCCTGAGCGGTTTCGAGTGCAAAGCTTCCTTAGTGTATGAGCAAAGCCTTTACCAAAGAAGCGGACGATGCGGATGACGATCTGCAATTGCCCCCCATTCCGCCCGGTGGCAAAAATTACATCACACCGCAGGGCTATGCGGTGCTGCGTGCCGAGCTGCTGGACCTGATTGACAATGAGCGACCGAAGGTGGTCGAAGTTGTGCATTGGGCTGCCAGCAACGGGGATCGGTCTGAAAACGGAGACTATCTGTATGGCAAGAAGCGCTTGCGTGAAATCGACCGCAGAATCCGTTTTTTGACCAAGCGACTGGAAATTGCAGAAATTACCGACCCGTCAGTGCACTTTGGCAACCCGCAAATTTTTTTTGGCGCACAGGTCACTTATGTCGACGATGCCGGGGTGCAGCGATGCGTCAGGATCATGGGGATTGACGAGGCCAACAGCGCAAACGGCGAAGTAAGCTGGATTTCTCCGATTGCACGGACTCTGCTCAAGGCACGTCAGGGTGACGTGCTCAAGCTTGTGTTACCGGACCGTGTCGATGAGCTGGAAGTGCTGG
>JAIPCE010000237.1 GCA_021738345.1 Rhodoferax sp.
GGCAGGGTCTGACCAGGCGCCGCAAACAGGGACCACAACAGCACGATGTCGTCTCGGCAGGTGGTTTCATCAAGTGAGATACACAAGGTGTCGCTGACCATCATGCGCAGATTGGCACCGGCAGCGACCGCGCGGTTGGCAATCGCCTGGGTCTCAGTATCGGTTCTTATGCTGAGGGTATCAAACGCTCCGTTGCTGTTCAATATGGTTTGACCCAATGCGGCCAGACCTTGCGCCAAGATGGCGGTAAACGCAGCAACACGCTGTGCAATACGGGTCAGGCCGGCGGGGCCATGGTAGACCGCATACATGCTGGCAACCACGGCGGGCAAGACTTGGGCGGTGCAGATATTTGAGGTGGCTTTTTCGCGGCGAATATGCTGCTCGCGCGTTTGCAGCGCCAGGCGGTATGCCGGGTTGCCGTGGGCGTCGATACTGACGCCGACGAGACGCCCCGGCATGGAGCGTTTGTATTCGTCGCGGCACGCCATGTAGGCTGCATGAGGTCCGCCATTGCACAGCGGCATACCAAAGCGCTGGGTCGTGCCGACGGCAATGTCCGCGCCCATTTCGCCCGGGGCCATGAGCAAGGTCAGCGCCAGCAAGTCGGCAGCCAGGATAAATGCCGCATTTTTGGTGTGAATCGCCGAAGCGTCCTGGGTCCAGTCGGCGAGCGCACCGCTGCTACCCGGGTACTGGGCAAGCGCCGCAAAGTAGTCGTCGCGCGCAATGGCTACCTGCCATTCCTGCGCGGACTGCACTACTTTCACTGCGATGCCCAAGGGTGCCGCGCGGGTCTGTATGACCTCGATGGTTTGCGGGTGGCAGTCGCCGTGGACGATAAAGGTATTGCCCTTGCTCTTGACGCTGCGCTTGGCAAGGGTCATGGCCTCGGCCGCAGCAGTCGCCTCGTCTAGCATCGATGCGTTGGCAATCGGCAGGGCCGTGAGGTCACAGACCATGGTTTGAAAATTGACCAGGGCTTCCATACGACCCTGCGAGATTTCGGCTTGGTAGGGCGTATAGGCGGTATACCAGGCGGGGTTTTCCAAAATGTTGCGCAAAATGACGCCGGGTGTAAAGTTTGCGTAGTAGCCCTGTCCGATGAAGTTCTTGAATAACTTGTTTTTGGCTGCCATTGCTTTGAGCTCGGCCAACGCTGCGGCTTCGGTAATGGCCGCCGGGATTTTCATTGCGCCGGAGCGCGCGATCGATCCCGGCACGATCCCGGCGATCAGCTCCGTGCGTGACGACGCGCCAACCACAGCAAGCATGCGCTGCTCATCGGCTTCGCTGATGCCGATGTGGCGGGCAACAAACTCGCTGGGGTTTTCGAGTTGTACAAGGGTAGGCGTTGACATGGTCATGGGTCAGGCGCCTGCAGAAAATGCGTCATAGCTGGTGGTGTCCATCAGCGCATCGAGCTCGGCGGTGTTCGTGAGTTTGACCTTGAAAAACCAACCCGCACCCAAGGGGTCGGAGTTGGCCAGGGCCGGATCAGCGCGCAGAGCTTCGTTGACTTCTGTGATTTCCCCGGTGACTGGCATATAGACATCGGCCGCCGCCTTGACAGATTCGACTACCCCAGCCACTTCTTTTGCCGCGTAGGACTTGCCCACTTCGGGCAATTCGACAAAAACCACATCGCCCAGAGCATCTTGTGCATGGTGGGTGATGCCGACGGTGGCTGTGTCACCTTCAACATTGAGCCATTCGTGGTCGGGTGTGTACTTGATCATGGGGTTCTCCTGAAAATGGGGGGAATTGGATGTTTGGGAACGCTAGTCTGAGCGACTAGCCGCGAAAGTAACGGTTGGGCACAAAAGGCATGGGGCTAACCTGCATCGGGACCGGCTTGCCACGGACCACGGCGACAATTTGGCTGCCCAGACGACTGAATGCCGTATCTACGTAACCCATGGCGACCGGTTTGTCGGCTGTGGGACCAAGGATGCCACTGGTAATTTCACCAATACGGTTTCCTTTTCCGTCTTGCAACTCGGTATGGTCGCGTACCGGAATACGCTCGAGCGCGACTAGACCCACGCGCCTGCGCGAGCCTGTAGGCGCATCAGTTGCTGACGCTGTTGCAGCCAGGGCCGAGAGGATGGTATCCGCCCCCGGAAAGCCACCGGCGCGTGCGCCGCCAGTTCGGCGAACTTTCTGGGTGGCCCAGCTCAGGCCGGCCTCCACCGGGTGCGTAGTCGTGTCAATGTCGTTTCCATATAGACACAGTCCCGCTTCCAGGCGCAAGGAGTTGCGAGCACCCAGGCCAATGGGCTTGACTTCGGGTTGCGCCAGGAGTGTGCGTGCCAGATCGGCTGCATGGTTCTGGTGCACCGAAATCTCAAACCCGTCTTCGCCGGTGTAGCCGCTGCGGGTCAGGAAGACCTCAATCTGATCGGATGCGTTGGTCTTTCCAGGTACACCACTGACATTGACCGAAAAAGTGCCACCCGTCATGAATACCAGCTTTTCGACACCCGGTGCAAGTCGCGACAGTGCCTGCACTGCTTGCGGACCTTGCAGCGCGAGCAGTGCCATTTCAGGCATGGGGATGACTACGCAGCGGTGCCCGATCTTTGCCTGAATGTGCGCGATATCACCCGCTTTGCAGGCGCCATTCACAATCACGAAAATATGGTCGCCCCGGTTAAAAAACATGAGGTCGTCGATGATGCCGCCCGCCGCGTTAAGCAACAGGCCGTAGCGCTGCTTGCCCACTGGCAGGTCAATCACATCGACCGGCATCAGCGACTCGAATGCCGCCGCTGCATCAGGCCCCTCCAGGCGCAACTGGCCCATGTGGGATACATCAAATAGTCCGGCGGCGTTGCGCGTGTGGTGGTGCTCTGCCATCAGGCCGCTGGGGTACTGTACCGGCATGGAGTAAGCAGCAAACGGGACCATGCGCGCACCGAGCTCCAGGTGCAATGCATTCAATGGGGTGGTGAGCAGGGCCTGGGGGGCGGTAAGTGTTGCGGACAAGGACAATTCTCCAAAAGGGGCAATTCATGCTCCAAGGCGTAGCCCGTTTAGGCTTGCGCTATGGGTAGGTGCCCCCGCTGTCCTCTTTACCTGAGAGATTCACCGCACCGGGCGCACACTGCCCGGACCTCGGTTTGCTCCTTCGGTGGATTGCATCGCATGCAATCTCTCTCCAGTGGGGAGTCGTGGTGGGTCAACAATGGCCCATCGCGATCGTCAGTCCTTTTGCCTGAGCGTTCAGACCGCTGCAATCAGCCGTCCTGCGCCTTCGGCGGGTTTCCTGCGGAAAACTCTCTCCTGACTGGCCGGAATTCTAAACCAATCGGCGTGCCTACATGCCCGAGTAGTTGGGACCGCCACCGCCCTCAGGCGTCACCCAGACGATGTTTTGGGTCGGGTCCTTGATGTCGCAGGTCTTGCAATGCACGCAGTTTGCCGCATTGATTTGCAGCTTGTCTTGGCCGTCTTCGCCGCGAATGAACTCATACACACCGGCCGGGCAGTAGCGTGCCTCGGGCCCCGCGTACTTTGCCAGGTTGATCTTCACCGGTGCGGAAGCATCCTTGAGTGTCAGGTGCGACGGCTGATTTTCTTCGTGGTTGGCACTGCTGATAAACACGCTGGAGAGCCGATCAAAGGTGATTTTTCCATCTGGCTTGGGGTAGTTGATGGGTTTGCACTCGGATGCGGGTTTCAGGTAGGCATGGTCGGGTTTGTCGCGGTGCAGCGTCCACGGAAAATTGCCCCGCAGCGCAAACTGCTCAAAGCCATTGGCCAGGGTGGCGACCGTCAGGCCCCACTTGAACCAGCTCTTGAAGTTGCGAGATTTGTTAAGTTCTGCATGCAACCAACTGGCCTCGAACGCTTCCGGGTAGGCACTGAGCTCATCGTGCTGGCGCCCATTTTTGATCGCTTCAAATGCTGCCTCGGCGGCCAGCATGCCGGTTTTCATGGCGGCGTGCACACCCTTGATGCGGCTCACATTCAAAAACCCAGCGTCGCAACCCACCAGGGCGCCACCCGGGAAAATGGTCTTGGGCAGCGACAGCAGGCCACCGGCAGTAATGGCGCGCGCGCCATAGGCCAGACGCTTGGCAGGTTTGAGGCCGTGCTCTTCGCCTTCAAAATACCAGCGCACATTGGGGTGCGTCTTCCAGCGCTGAAACTCTTCGAACGGGCTCAAATACGGGTTAGAGTAGCCTAGGCCGGTGATGAAGCCCAGCGCAATCTTGTTGTCTTCGAGGTGGTAAAGAAAGGCGCCGCCATAGGTGTCGCTCTCCATGGGCCAGCCCGCAGAGTGAAAGACAAAACCTGGTTGGTGCCGCGCCGGATCGATTTCCCAGAGCTCCTTGATGCCAATGCCGTAGGTTTGTGGGTCTTTGCCGTCGTCTAGGCTGAATTGGGCGATCAGTTGCTTGCCCAAGTGGCCGCGCGCACCTTCGGCGAAAATGGTGTATTTGCCCAGCAGCTCCATGCCGATCTGGAAGTTGTCACCAGGCTCACCGCTTTTGGCGACACCCATGTTCCCGGTCGCTACGCCTTTGACCGAGCCGTCTGCATTGAACAGTACTTCGGCCGCTGCAAAGCCAGGAAATATCTCTACGCCAAGGCCTTCAGCTTGCTCTGCCAGCCACTTGACGACATGGCCCAGGCGTACAACATAATTGCCATGGTTTTGCGAGCATTCGGGCAGCAGGAAGTTGGGCGTGCGAAAAGCGGACTTTTCACTAAAAAAGCTCATGGCCTCGTCGGTGACCAGTTGGTTCAGCGGGGCGCCTTTGGCCTTCCAGTCGGGAATCAGCTCATTCAGGGCTCTGGGGTCAATGACAGCGCCGGACAGAATGTGGGCACCAGGCTCGGATCCCTTTTCCAGCACCACCACTGAAAGCTCCTGGCCCGCAGAGGTCGCCTGCTGCTTGAGGCGGATGGCAGTGGAGAGTCCGGCCGGACCGCCGCCTACGATCACCACGTCGTATTCCATTGCTTCACGGGGACCGTATTGGGCCAGAATTTCCTCGTTGGTCATGCTGCGTCTCGCTTGATAATGGTGAATCTGTTCAGCGCTGATTTTATTCGCTGCTTTCTGGCGATAAGGCGACGGTTCGTTTTTATAAGTGAGGAGTCTCTAAATGGCATACACCATCGATCTTTCTGGCCGCGTGGCTTTCATTACCGGTGCGTCCAGCGGATTGGGTGCACAGTTTGCCCGCACCCTGGCTACTGCCGGTGCTGCCGTGGTGCTGGCGAGTCGCCGGGTGGACAAGCTCAAGGAGTTGCGTGCGATGATTGACGGCGAGGGGGGTGACGCCCATGTGGTTGAGTTGGATGTGACTGACCACGACTCGGTCAAATCGGCCGTGGCGCACGCGGAAACCGAAGTCGGTTCGATTGACATTCTGGTCAATAACTCAGGTGTCAGCACGACCCAGCGGTTGCAGGATGTATCGCCCGACGACTACGACTTCATGTTCGATACCAACGTGAAGGGCGCATTTTTTGTCGCGCAGGAGGTCGGTAAGCGCATGCTGGCACGGGCCAAGGGCTCTGCGCCCGGCAGCTACACAGGGGGGCGCATCGTCAACATCGCGTCCATGGCCGGGCTGCGTGTGCTGCCGCAAATTGGCGTGTACTGCATGACCAAGTCCGCCGTGATTCAGATGACCAAGGCCATGGCGCTCGAATGGGGCAAATTTGGCATCAACGTGAACGCCCTTTGCCCCGGGTATATCGATACCGAGATCAATCACCACCATTGGCAGACCGACGCAGGGCAGAAACTGGTGCACATGTTGCCGCGCAAGCGCATCGGCCACCCGAAAGACCTCGACGCCCTGTTGGTGACCCTGTGCTCTGATGAGAGCCATTTCATCAACGGCGCGGTGATCGCCGCTGATGATGGCTTTGGTGTGTAACTTGTTTTAGCGCGGCGCGAGGCGAATCGCGCCGTCCAGACGAATGACTTCGCCGTTAAGCATGTCGTTCTCGAAGATGTGCACTGCCAACTTGGCGTAGTCTTGGGGTGTTCCCAGACGCGAGGGGAATGGCACCGCCGCAGCCAGCGAGTCTTGCACTTCCTTGGGCATGCCAAACATCATGGGCGTGCCAAAAATGCCGGGAGCAATCGTCATGTTGCGAATGCCATTGCGGGCCAGGTCACGCGCAATAGGTAACGTCATGCCGACGATGCCGCCTTTGGACGCGCTGTAGGCCGCCTGGCCCATTTGGCCGTCATAAGCAGCCACCGAAGCGGTGGAAATCATCACACCGCGCTCGCCGGTGGACTCAGGCTCATTCTTGGCCATCGCTTCGGCGGCCAGACGAATCATGTTGAAACTGCCCACCAGATTGACCGAAATGCATTTGCTAAAGGTGGACAGCGTATGCGCACCGGTTTTGCCAATCGTTTTCTCTGCCGGCGCAATGCCTGCGCAGTTGACCAAGCCCATCAGTTTACCCAGTGACACCGCCTTGGCGACCACCGCTTGTGCGTCAGCTTCCTGACTGACATCGCACTTGACAAACGCACCACCAATTTCTTGGGCCGCCGCTTCGCCTTTTTCAACCTGCATGTCGGCTATCACGACGCTTGCACCTTTGGCGGCCAGCATGCGTGCGGTGCCTTCGCCCAGACCCGATGCGCCGCCTGTCACGATAAATACTTTTCCTGCAATTTCCATGGCTAACTCCTGTTGATGATTACACCGATACAAAAAATGGGTTTACGTTACGTAAACGTCAATTATCGCGCAAGCGCACTTTCGTAAAACAGCAGGGTTGGTAGCAGCGAGTTTGCTGCTATACTTTCCCCTCTCGAACACCCATAGGCGCGTAGCTCAGCTGGTTAGAGCACTACCTTGACATGGTAGGGGTCGTTGGTTCGAGTCCAATCGCGCCTACCAATAAAATCAACCACTTACGGTGGTTTATTGGTTCCCCGGAAACGGGAGTATGAAAAAAGTATGAAAAACCGGGTTTTGAAATCCGGTTTTTTTTCGTCAGCAAAACGGGATTTCCCGCTTTGGTCGGTGTGCGTCTGGCACATATCGGTTCCGAGGTTCACACGGTCGGTGGAAACATCATCTGTGGGGAAATCTCACAAATAGGCGAACCCTTGCATTGCAACAGTCAACCCGTTGCAACCGGGATTGCATCGGTGTGCGATTTTGCACATAGGTCGGTGTGACGGGAATCACAGTGGTCTGGTGTAAATAGCCAATTACTATCCTGAACGCATGGCACGGT
Organism: Rhodoferax sp.; assembly: GCA_021738345.1. GTDB lineage: Bacteria > Pseudomonadota > Gammaproteobacteria > Burkholderiales > Burkholderiaceae_C > Allorhodoferax. The sequence continues at coordinate 7,231 of JAIPCE010000237.1, forward strand.
AAATGCATCCCGCAAAAATCGTGCCTGATAGATTTTGTATATGTATCGTCAGCGCATTTTTGCGCAGACGATAAAAAAGGCATATCGCTTTTCAGCGATACGCCCTTGGGGCATTGGTTGGACTCTGCCACCCTCAGAACAAAGCCATCCTCCGCACTCCGTCACTGCCGCGCCCACAATGACCAGAAATATAAAGCTCGGAGATTACGAAAGTTGCTAACCTAACCAGCGCATATGCCGTGCGCCGCCCCTCGGTTAGCGTGTAGTGCTCATACCACTGCCCACTACAGAGGCTTAAGCTTTAGACCGTGTCGGTTTCAAGTTGCCGTGATCCCATGATCTCTCCACTGGTGGGGTCTCGCGTCAATGTCGTTGTGCTTTGCCGTGCAGGTGTGGACACTAGCCGCACCTCCAGAGGCTCCACAGCTTTCTTGACCTCGGCACGATCAAACCGTAGACCTTGCGCCCGAAGATCACCCACTGCGGTGGCGATGGACGATAGCTGCCGCGAGGTCAGCTCGCCATCACGCCCGTTCAGGGACAGGTGCATTTCCACGAGCATATGGTCCCAACTCCCAAGCAGCAAAGCTCGGCAGCTTTCATCATGAATCGGGAACGTATACCCCGCAGCCGTCGCGCTATGGATGCAGCTCAGCAGGGTACGGACAGCCCCGCCAAGCAAAGGGCGTGCTAACGGGCGGC
>JAIPCE010000238.1 GCA_021738345.1 Rhodoferax sp.
ATCGGAAAATCGGGGCTATGCCGGCCGAAGTGGTGTCGGGGGGGCGGGTATCTGAAGTCAACGGTCCTCGATGAGGTTCTCAGCGTGTCTTCCAAGGATCCTTAAGTCGGGTGAATTTCGTACCTCGGACGAAGTTTGTAGGTCGGGTTACCAAGTTCTTTTAGAACGTAATTCCCCATCGTTTCAATAGCTGCTTGCGCACATTCCACGGGGGTTGGAGCATCAAAAGACATATAAAACCCTGCGTCTGTTGCACTGCACTGCCCACGAGCAGCGCGGTCATGACCGGCACCTCGACCAAAGAAATGCGCTGCGCGTTGGTGGCCAACATGCCGAACATCACCGCTTACAGTATGCGTTGGCCGGTGGTCTTGGTCAGCGGCGAAAGCGGGGTACCTCTTTCGCCAGGCAACACTATGTCCCGACTCGCGTGCCTCGGTTGCTGGGCTTTGCTCACAAGCGAATAACTGTCGAATGTGACGAAACGACAGGGCTGGTAAGAGGTCAGGACTCTTAATCCAGACTAAACCATTGGCTCATGCATCAGTTTTTGGAAGAGTCGAAATGACAAGTTCGACTTTTCATCATTATTTATAATTTTTCTGTTGACACATCTGCCGAAATGACGGGACATTATGTTATCAGCAAGGATGCCTCGGTCTATGTCGTCAACTTCAATTTCCAGCAATATTTAACGCAGCCTCCTTGATCATCTCATTGGCAAAGCTCATTGCATGTTCCAAACACGGGTCACCGTCCAGCATCGTAAGCAATTTTTCATTGGGCAACAGGACCAATGCATTCGCAAAACTTTGTAGCTTGGCAAGACCGATTTCAGCGTAGCGCATGCGTCGGGGTCCCTCCCAACTGAAGGGTGTGGTTACCACGGCGGCAGTGTGGAGTCCCATTTCTTTGGAGATGCGCGCAATTACCGGGGTGGCTTCGGTGCCAGTATCTCCACCCATGCCAGCAATGATAATTAACATATCCGCGCCGTTGATTGCTGCACGGATGGCAGATACTGTCAATCCCGCAGTATCACAGCCTCGGTCGGAGTGGGTTCGAATGCTCGGTATTTTTCTATCAACTTGGATAGTCTTGTGCGCACCGCAACGACTCAAGGCGTCGGTATCGGCGTTGGCAAAAATATACTCAAAGCCCGAAACACCGCTGGCTATCATGTGACGTATTGCGTTGCCACCACATCCGCCGACACCAACTACCTTGATACGTCGCTTGCTTGTCAATCCGTCTGCAATTGGCGGCGGCAAATCGTCGTCGAGTGACACAGGAGGAAGCTTAGGTACTGCAGTCGATAAGGTCGCCCGTGAAGCTGATGGCAACGACATGGTTGCCAGCACCGCCAAGCAATTTTGTATGAGTTGACGACGATCAAACATGGGCGTTCTCCCGATGTATTAGCTAATCTAGGTTGAAGGATGGAATGATGCCATCAACTACGACAAATTGTGTCGCGAGGAAGCTAAAAATGGCAATTGCCTAGTGCCACGGCGAAAGGTCTGTATTTTCGCTCTTACGTGCTGCTTCATTCCCCACGGTGCAGCATATCCAATGCGGGCTTGCGCGGATGGTGAAGTCCGCGCCTGACTTTCTGCAGCCTTGCACGCATCGATGTTTTAAAACCGTGGCAAATCCGGGTGTTTGATCTGGCCGCCACGCACCAGCATCTTGCCGTACTCGGCGCAGCGGTGCAGGGTGGGGATGACCTTGCCGGGGTTGAGCAAGCCCTTGGTGTCGAAGGCGTGCTTGATGCCAAACATCTGGGCGTTTTCTTCGGCTGAGAACTGTACGCACATACTGTTGAGCTTTTCCACACCCACGCCGTGTTCGCCAGTCACCGTGCCACCCATGGCGACGCTGGTTTCCAGAATGTCGGCACCAAAAAGCTCGCAGCGGTGCAATTGATCGGGGTCATTGGCATCGAACAAGATCAGAGGGTGCAGGTTGCCGTCGCCGGCATGGAAGACGTTGGCGCAACGCAACTGGTACTTTTTCTCCATCCCGGCAATGGCCAGCAAAATGTCGGCCAGGCGCTTGCGCGGAATAGTGGAGTCCATGCACATGTAGTCGGGGCTGATGCGCCCAGAGGCGGGAAACGCATTCTTGCGACCGCTCCAGAACCTGAGTCGCTCGGCCTCGCTCTGGCTGACCGCGATCTTGGTGGCGCCCGCAGCGGTCAGCACCGCGCTCATGCGGCCAATTTCTTCCTCTACCTCTTCGGGCGTGCCGTCGCTCTCGCACAGCAAAATAGCCTCGGCGCTGAGGTCGTAGCCGGCATGCACATAGTCTTCTACGGCGGCCGTCATGGGCTTGTCCATCATCTCCAGCCCGGCCGGAATAATGCCTGCGGCAATGACTGCGGCTACTGCGTCGCCGGACTTGCGGATGTCGTCGAAGCTGGCCATGATGCAGCGCGCCAGTTGCGGCTTGGGCACCAGTTTGACGGTGACTTCGGTCGTGACGGCGAGCATGCCCTCGCTGCCCACGACCACACTGAGCAGGTCGTAGCCCGCGCTGTCGAGGGCGTCAGCGCCAAACTCGACGGGTTCGCCCTCGATGCTAAAGCCCTTGACCTTGAGCACATTGTGCAAGGTCAAGCCATATTTAAGGCAGTGCACGCCGCCCGAGTTCTCGGCCACGTTGCCACCAATGGTGCAGGCGATCTGGCTGGACGGGTCGGGTGCGTAATACAGGCCCAGCGGAGCCGCCGCTTCGCTGATCGCCAGGTTGCGCACACCACATTGCACCAAAGCGGTGCGGCTGCGCTTGTCGATTTTGAGAATCTTGTTGAACTTGGCCAGGGACAGGGTCACGCCCAGGGCGTGTGGCATGGCGCCACCAGAAAGCCCGGTGCCCGCACCCCGCGCCACCACCGGTACGTCCAGGCTGTGGCAGACTTTTAGCACGGCGGCGACCTGGGCCTCGGTTTCCGGCAGCGCCACCACCAGGGGTCGCTGGCGGTAGGCGGTCAGCCCGTCACACTCATAGGGCGTGGTGTCCTCAGACTGGTACAGCAAGGCATGGGCCGGCAGGTGGACCGATAGGGCGCGGACTACTTTGGCCTGCAGCGTTGCCCGTTGCTGGGGGTCAGTGGAGTCGGCGGTGGCGGTCATGGCAAAGTTCCTAGGATAGATGCTTCGTAAACGGACTGTATCGCAAAGATGTCTTCGCTGGCCTCTTCAGGCCAATGGCCGCGTGGAATCCACGATAATTTGCAACCCTTGCGGCGGGACCTGTGCCGCCCGCAGCCACCGTTTGAAAGTTCCCATGTCCGATGCCCTTGCGGTACTGCCGCAGTACCTGCTGCCAAAAAAAACGTTGACCATCTTTGCCGGCAGGGTCGCGGGGACTCAGGGCGGATCGCTCACAACTGCGCTGATTGCCTGGTTTGTCAAGCGCTACCAGGTCAATATGGCCGAAGCCGCGAACCCCGATATTGCCAGTTACCCGACGTTTAACGATTTTTTCACCCGACCCCTGAAGGCGGGCGCGCGTCCACTCGCTGATGCGCCTGTTGTTTGCCCGGTGGATGGCGCTATCAGTCAGGTGGGTGCCATGGAAACCGACCAGATCTTTCAGGCCAAGGGTCACCACTACAGCAGCGTGGCCCTGGTCGGCGGCGACGCCGCACTGGCGGCAGAATTTGACGGCGGCAGTTTTGCTACGCTGTACCTGAGCCCGCGCGACTACCACCGCATCCACATGCCTTGCGATGGCGTGTTGCGGCGAATGCTCTATGTGCCCGGCGCCCTATTTTCGGTCAACCCGACCACCGCACGCGGCGTGCCAGGACTGTTTGCCCGAAATGAGCGAGTGGTCTGCGTCTTTGACAGCGCACGCGGCCCGTTTGTGCTGACCCTGGTGGGCGCCACGATTGTCGGCAGCATGGCCACGGTCTGGCACGGTTTGGTAAATCCACCACGCAGCCCGCAGGTGCGCGAGTGGTCATACGCGCCCGGTGCCGTGACGCTCGCCCGGGGCGCGGAAATGGGCCGTTTTTTGTTGGGCTCGACGGTGGTGATGCTGTTCCCGGCAGGTTTTTTGCAGTTCAATCCGCTTTGGCAAGCTGAGCGACCGATTCGCATGGGTGAGGCGATGGGGAGTTTCAAGGCGTCGGTTTGAGCAGCCGCAGGTACGCCTGTCGGGTCTGGGGCAGCACTGCGGCCAGCACTTGCTCGTATCGGGTCTTGTGGCGCGCCAGCAGGCGGGCGCTTGCCACGGTTCTGGAGCGACAAAACCAATGGCAGGTGTGCTGCATCAACATCAATTCTGCGGTGATGGTAAAGGCACGGTCCTTGGGGTGTGCGCTGGGGCTTGATGCCATGGCCTGGGCCAGCCCCTGGGCATGGATCTGCAGCGCCAAGCGCATGTCAAAGGTGGCCCATGGTGCCCACTGGTCAGCACCAGGCAGCGCAATCGGGAATTTGCTGACCCGTGCGTCGGCCTCTTGGACGGCAGAGAAAGCCTCTGAAAATTGCCGAAACTGTTCGAACAGTTTTTCTTCCTGGTCCGCCAGATAGGACCAGACCTGGGCTTGTCGCTCTGGATGCTCTTCGCCCAGGGCACGTAGATAGCCGTCCATCAGGGTCTGCATGAGCTTTTCGATTTCAAAGCGTCCGAGGTAGCCGCCCAGCAGGGCAATGCGCCGCTGCTGGGAGCGCGCCTTGAAAAAAGAAAAGCCACCCGCGATCAGCACAAACAAAACGATTTCCATAGGGGCAATCATAATGGCGCACATGCGTCTCGATCCGGATACCCTGCTCATCGTCAATCTTGCCAACCTGCTGGTGATGGCAACGACCTTGCCGCTCATCATGGGCGCAGAGCTCAGCGATTCGGCGCGTGCAGCCCGTCGTGCGCTGATGATCCAGGCTGTGAGCTGGATCGCCTTGATCCTCTCGGGCTTCTGGCCCGGTACCTGGATCGACTGGTCGCTGTCGACATTGGCCATGGTGTGCATCAGCGCCGCCAACTGGCTGATTTTTCTGGCGCTTCAGGGCTGGCTGGGTCGCAGGCCGTATGGCCGGACGCTCGCCGTTCTGGCATTGGTGATGCCTGTCGGCTATATGCTGGGTTTTTCGAGCTACCCTTTTCGTGTCGGCTGGTCCAATTTACTGATCGCACTGCAATTCCTGATTCTGGCCATCGCTACCTTACGCTCCAACTCTGCCCTGGGCGGCCGTTGGCGCTGGGTCATGATGGGCTGCATGCTGACCATGGCTGCGCTGACGGCAGCGCGCGGTGTGATGGGTGCATGGTTCACGGCGCTGTATCCCAGTTTCACCGCGCCCCACCCGATCAATCTTGCGGCATTGCTGGCGGCCAATGTTGCCCTGGTCCTGATCAATGTGGCCGTGCTGGTTGCCTGGCGCGAAGAGGCCGAGCACCAGTTGCGCAGGCAAGCCATCACCGACCAGTTGACCGGTGTCTGCAACCGCCATGGCTGGCAGGAAGCTGCAGGCGCCCTGGTTGCGCAGGCCCAGCGCTATCGGCTACCGCTGACCCTGGTGGCCATTGACATCGACCATTTCAAGCAAATCAATGACACGCGGGGTCACGAGGCCGGCGATGCTGCCCTGGGCCTGTTTGGCCGCTTGCTGGGGCAGGGGCAACGCAGCGGCGACGTCATTGCGCGCATGGGAGGCGAAGAGTTTTGTGTGCTGCTGCCTCATGGCGACGCCACGGCGGGTGAGGGTTTTGACCGGCGCATGCGTGCCCTGCTCGCCGCAGAAGCGCCTGCCATGCTTGGTTATTCGATGAACTTCAGCAGCGGACTGGCGGTTTTGGACCTGAATGGCGAGTCCCTGGAAAGTCTGATGTCGCGTGCCGATGCAGCGGTCTATCGGGCCAAGCAAGGCGGCAGAGGCCAACTCGTTGTCGCGTTGCCCTACATCCCCCGGCCGTTTGTCGCGTCAGAGTGAATTTACCCGGGCGGCAGTGCCGCAGGGTGTTGCATGGTCGCTGTCAGGCTGCCAAAATCGCAGCATGACTTACCAACATCTGCTTACCACCACCGACGCCCGCATCACCACCGTCACCCTGAACCGTCCCGAAAAGCGCAACGCCTTGGCGATGGACGTCATGCTGGAACTGACGCAGGCACTCCAAGAAATCGGCCGCAGCGACGCGTTGGGCGTCATTTTGGCTGCCAACGGCCCGGTCTTCAGCGCGGGCCATAATTTCGCCGACATGGCCGGTGCCACCGAGCAGCAGGCGCTGGAGTTGTTTCGGGTCTGCACCGAGATGATGGACACGTTGCAGGCCCTGCCCCAGCCGGTGCTGGCCAAAGTGCATGCGCTCGCCACGGCGGCGGGGTGTCAGCTGGTCGCAACTTGCGATCTGGCGGTGGCTGCGGACACTGCGGGTTTTGCCATTCCGGGCGGCAAGGCAGGCTTGTTTTGCCATACGCCGCTGGTAGCGATTGCGCGCAATGTCGGGCGTAAGCGGGCCTTGGAAATGGCCCTCACCGGTGACGCCATCGACGCCAAAACCGCTGCCGAATGGGGCCTGATCAACCGCTGTGTGCCACCCGAGCAGCTCGACACCGCCGCGCTCGACCTGATTACCCGGGCCACGCGTGGCAGTGCTTTGTCCAAGCACCTGGGCAAGCAGGGGTTTTATCGCCAGGTGGGGTTGGCCCAAGACCAGGCCTACGGCGTGGCTTCCACCCTCATGGCCAGCGCTGCCGTGTCGTCCGATGCGCAAGAAGGTATTGCCGCCTTTCTTGAAAAACGGCCTGCGGTCTACACCCAAAAGCCAATCGTCACTTAAAGATCACGGTCTTGTGGCCATTGAGCAGCACCCGGTGCTCACTGTGCCACTTCACGGCGCGCGCCAGCACCTGGCTTTCGGTGTCACGCCCCATGGCGGTCAGGTCTTCCACGGTTTTGCTGTGGTCCACGCGCGCCACGTCCTGCTCGATGATGGGGCCTTCGTCCAAGTCGGCCGTCACATAGTGGGCGGTGGCGCCAATGAGTTTCACCCCGCGGTCGTGCGCCTGGTAGTACGGCTTGGCTCCCTTGAAGCTGGGCAAAAACGAATGGTGGATATTGATGGCCCGGCCAGATAGTTCTTGGCACAGCGGATTGCTCAAAATTTGCATGTAGCGGGCCAGAACCACCAGCTCAGCCTGCTCGCCTTGTATGACTTCGAGCTGCCGCGCTTCGGCTTGCGCTTTGCCGTCACGTGTGACCACAATATGGTGAAAAGGCACGTTGTAGCTGGCTGCCAACTGGTAAAAGTCGCGGTGGTTGGAAATGATGGCCCGAATGTCGAGCGGCAACAGCCCACTTTTCCAGCGGAACAACAAGTCATTGAGGCAATGGCCCTCGCGACTGACCAGAATGACCGTGCGCATGGGCTGCGCGGTGGCATTCAGACCCCATTGCATCTGGTGCGCCGCGGCAAAGTCCGCCCACTGCGCCCGTAGGTCCTCAAAGGTGAGATGACCGCACCGAAACTGCACCCGCATGAAAAACAGGCCGGTGTCGGGATCGTTGTATTGCGCCGCTTCTTCAATATTGCCAGCGCGCTCCAGCAAAAAGCCGGACACGGCGTGCACTAGGCCCAGGCGGTCGGGGCAGGAAAGGGTCAGTATGTAGGTCGGTTGCATGGTGCGACGATTGTCCCCGCAATTCGGGTGCGAAATAAAGTGATGTGCAGGCAAGGCGTGGTGGCGTGCTGGGTGCTGGCGTGACGGGAGCAGTGCAATGGGGGTCGGATCCCGATTCAGGACAATGGTCTGGACGGAGCGCGCTGCATCACAACGAAATCGGGCTCTGACCCCTATTGGACTGCGGCGGTGGAGGCAGAAGTGACTTTCTGCCTTTCTGCAACTCAATTTACTTCCCGGCTTTATTTTTCTTGCAGTTGCACCTCGCTCTCCCCTACTCACTCCCCC
>JAIPCE010000239.1 GCA_021738345.1 Rhodoferax sp.
GCTAACGAACCCAGTGAAGATTTCTGCCGTGGTTGTTTCCCAATACTTGACGCTGATGAGCTCACCTGTAGAGAGCATGGCAGCCAGCACGTTCAGACGCTTGCCTCGCTTGGCCCCAATCAGATGACGCTCACCTATCTCAGTCCAGGCACCTCTGTTGGGATGAACTGTGGAGAACCCAGCTTCGTCGCAATAGGCAAGAACCATCTCCCCGCGTGCGGCTCGCTCTCGGAGCACCCGAATCTCTAATTGCATGGCTCTGAAAGCCGCTTCGTCTCTTTTTTTTTGAGCGAGCTGCGAGTGCGTTTCCAGACGTAGCCCTCTCTCTTAAGCGCACTCTTGATCGTGCTGAGATGGACTGCCTCTGCTCCGCCTTCAATATGCAGGGCCAACAAAGACTTTGCCGTCAGCGGCTCCTCACTGGCAGCCGTCAACAATCGCTCAAGTTGCTCAGGTTTAATCTTTCTGGGAGCGCCGCTGCGCGGAGCATCTTTGAGGGAAACGAAACCTCGCTCCACCCAATCTATTCTGGTCAAACCCACCGTTCGAATATCAATTCCAACCACATTTGCTACCTCTCGCATCGACAGTCCTTTATCCAAAAGAATTAGTGTATTAGATCTCTGACGTTCACGCCAATTATCGCCACGGGTGATAATTCTGAGCAAACCTAGTCGTTCAACAGAAGAAAGAGTCAGCGTTACTTTGCGAGGCATATAAATATCCAAAAAATATATTTTAATATTATATTAGATATTACAACTATATTACGCAAATAGGTATTTAATTTATTGACAACGGCTTACAACCTGCGGGACTTTGGCCCTGCAAAGCTTTTTGGTATCCCGGTGCTCAACCCCGAGCAAACCTTCCACCACTTTGGCCTTACCGTCACAAGGAATTCCAAGCCATGAGCAGTTACGCCCTGCGCCTACCCGAATCGCTAAAGCTTGCCGCCAAGCGGATTGCCGCTGCCGATGACACCACCATGAACCAGTTTTTCGTGGTCGCTATTGCTGAGAAGATCAGCGCCATGGAAACGGCCAAGTTCTTTGAGAGGCGGGCTGCTCTGGGTACCGCGGGCGCAGCGCAGACAGCATGGGACAAGGTCGGCACCAATGCTGGCCTTCCAGACGACAACTGGAGCCAATAGAAAAAGCCGCACAGCGCTCACCTAGCGTGGCAACGTGCTCACCAGAGCGTAAACCTCTGCGATCGAAAGCCAATTTGACCAGTTTCTTTCCAAAATCCGGTAGATCAGCTGTTCGCTGCTCAATTGACACAGAAACTGATTTGTCTGGTTGGCCAAATGCAGGCACAGATAGACCTCAGCGCCGGCCCGGGCGTGGTGTGATGACTGCGGGCACGACTACTTCGTGGCCGATTCCCGCAAAAGCCGGGGGTGTCTGCCCCTCTTGCAACACGCGGCGCATGGTGGAGACGGCTGCACACCTGACAGATCACGTCTTGGCGCGCGATTTTCCCACGCACGCCTTCCATTACCAGCACACCAGCATTGCGACCGTCCCTCTACATTCACGAGGCCGTCAACCGCATTTAGTTTACGAGGCTACTTCTGGGTTCACTTTCATTACGGCCTAAATCTTTGTCGTTTAGAAACTTACGACCCTCGAAGACTTACTTGAACGCCGCCTCGTCGTGCTGCCAAGGCGTATCGACAACTCCTTGGGCGGGACTCCCCCCCGCTAGCTAAATTGCTGTTACTGCGACTGCCTGACCCCATTTTGTCTTGGTCGGAGAAAATTAAGCAGCGAATCTGGTCGCAGCACTCGTTTGGACTGCGCAGACAGCTACAAAATCAGGAGTACGCAGAGGAATTTGAAGCCGCCGCGATCTTTTCCACTAAATACCTCGGCTGCGTGGAGATTGCTGCACACCGCAATAGGGAAGTTTCGTCATGACCGCAATCAAGTTGCTCCTGATGTCTTTATTGACGCTATCACTCAGGGTGAAGAGTTCATTTCCAGGCTGGATGGTTGAGACTTTGCTACCATGACACTCTGCTGAATTGTTAATCACCATCTGAGACTGGAGCCCCATGCATACCGCCGAACTCGTTGCCTTGCCACTGGCAGAACGTTTGCAAGCCATGGAGGCATTGTGGGATTCGCTTTGTCGCGACGAACAGTCGCAGGCATCGGTCGTGCCGCCCTGGCATGAGGAGGAACTGAGTAGACGTGTGGTCGCGTTGGATTGCGGCCAAGCTGTGGCAACACCGTGGGGGGAAGCCAAGCAACGAATACGTCAGCGCGCAGAACAACTGGCGCGGTCTGCCTGATGAGGGTCGCGCTGAGCTCCAGCGCAGAGCAAGACTTGCTTGACGGATTTGAGTTTTACGAGTCGCAACAGCAGAGCCTGGGTTGGTACTTCCTCGATAGCCTATACGCCGATATCGATTCACTGGCTCTGTACGCGGGGTTTCACCCCAAACCGGTTGGCGGTCTTCACAGGACCACCGGACGGCGTTTCCCGTTTTCGATCTATTACCGCGTCGAAGACAATGTTGCCACCGTAGTGGGTGTGATCGACAGTCGTCGAAATCCGGCTGGTATACGCGCCAAATTGTCGGGAAGAACCTGGAGATAAAGGCACGATCACTATGCGCGCCCTGTATAAAGGGGCTAGGCGGTGGCGTGGAGGCAGCACCTATTGAGCAACTCTACTCCAAGCGCTTACCTGTATCGGCTTGAACCCCAGGTCTGCCGCCTTGCCTTTCGACACTCCTTCTTCGCGCTCGACTTACTTTTTTACCGCTAAGATGCCCGCACTTATTCAGCAGAACTCCGAAGCCCATGCTCCCCACCCTGCAACGCGTTTTCGGCTACGGTCAGTTTCGCCCTGGCCAGGAATCGGTGATTTCAGCTGTGCTGGCTGGGCGCTCGGCGGCGGCCATTTTTCCTACAGGCGCGGGCAAGTCACTGTGCTACCAGTTGCCAGCGCTGCTGCTGCCACACCTGACCCTGGTGGTGTCGCCGCTGCTGGCTTTGATCCAAGACCAGCTCACCTTGATGCAAGGCTTGGGCATCGCTGCGGCCAGCATCGACTCGACCCAAAGCCGCGAGCAAACCCAGGCGGTAATGGCGCAGGCCCGCTCGGGTGCGTTAAAGATTTTGATGATCTCGGTGGAGCGACTCAACAATGAGCGTTTCCGCAACTTCATAGCCCAAGTGCCGATCTCGCTGCTGGTGGTGGATGAGGCGCATTGCATCTCGGAGTGGGGCCATAACTTTCGCCCGGACTACCTGAAACTGCCCGCCTACCAGCAGCAATTGGGCATCCCGCAAACACTGCTGCTCACCGCCACGGCCACGCCGCCGGTGGTGGCCGACATGCAGGTCAAATTTGCAATTCACCCCAGCGACGTGGTGTGCACCGGCTTCTACCGGCCCAACCTCCATTTGACGGTGGCGCCCGTCAGCGTGCAGCACAAATTTCGCCGCTTGCTGAACTGGCTGGACCAGCGCATTGAGGAGCCGACGATTGTTTATGTCACGCTGCAAAAAACTGCTGAACACGTGGCGGAGTATTTGAGCCGCAGCGGAGTGGCAGCGCAGGCCTACCACGCGGGGCTGGCGAATGAGCAGCGCGTGGCGATTCAGCAGCAGTTCATGGCGGGCCAGGTGAACTGCGTGGTGGCCACTATCGCCTTTGGCATGGGCATTGACAAGAGCAACATTCGCAACGTGGTGCATTTTGATTTGCCCAAGTCCATCGAAGGTTACAGCCAGGAAATTGGCCGCGCCGGGCGCGACGGGCAACCGTCTCACTGTCTGGTGCTGGCCAATCAGGACAGTCTGCAAGTGCTGGAAAACTTTGTCTATGGCGACACGCCCGAGCCAGACGGCATTCGCGATGTGCTGGGTACCTTGCAGGCTGTGCCGCCAGGGCAAGCCTGGGAGCTGACGCTGACTGCGCTGTCCAACCACAGCAATATCCGCTTGCTGCCGCTCAAAACCTTGCTGGTGCAACTGGAGTTGCGCGGCATCATCGCATCGCGCTACGCTTATTTTGCCGAGTACCGGTTCAAATATTTGGTCGAGCCAGCCACGCTGCTGGCCCATTTCAGCGGCGAGCGCTTGCAGTTTTTGCAGGCGCTGTTGCGCTGCGCTCCTCAGGCCCGCACCTGGTGCACGATGGACTTTGATGCACTGCACAGAAGCTACCCAAGCGACCACAGCCGGGTGGTCAAGGCGCTGGATTATTTGGCCGAAAAAGGCTGGATTGAACTCGAATCCAAGCAAATGACCGAGGTCTATGCGGTGCTGCAGCCGCACTTTGATGCCGAGGCCGTCTGCCGTGATCTCAGCGACTATTTTCAGAGCAAAGAAACCAGCGAGGTGGCGCGTATCCAGGCGGTGCTGGACCTGTTTGCCAGTGAAACCTGCCTCAGTCAGCGCCTGGCGGCTTACTTTGGCGACCAAGCTGCACCGCAGCGCTGCGACCACTGCTCGGTGTGCGGGGGGCAGGTGGCGCAGTGGCCCGAGCCTGAAAAACAGCCGCCATTGGCCGGGATGAATTTTTCAGCCCTGTGCGGCGAGTTGATGGCCCACCACCAAGCGCTGCAAGGCAAGCCCGCCAGTGCAGAATTACTGACCCGCTTTTTATGCGGCATCACGGCACCGCTCCTGACCCGCCTGAAAGCTCGCAGCCTAAACAGCTATGCCGCGCTGGAGGCTTACCCTTATGCCCAGGTGCGTGCCTGGGTAAGCAGCCTCGTATTGACTCAATAAATGATTATTTAACCTACTTTCCTCGGTTGGACGCGCCCGAGTGGGCTGCTGGTGGCGCGCCTGGATATGCGTGCTGGCGAACGGAAGCACGTCTGCATTGCGCGCACAGTGGATGGCACTGGACTCGCCATCGCGTGGAGTCAGACCAACCAAAGGAAAAGCTATGTTACGCAGCATGCAGGAACTCAAGGAATACAAGATGGGTGCCACAGACGGCGAAGTGGGTCACGTCACCGATTTCTTTTTTGACGATGCCTCGTGGGTGATTCGCTACCTGGTCGTCGAGACCGGCTCGTGGCTCATGAGCCGAAGAGTGCTGATCTCCCCCTACTCGGTGCTGCCACCCGACTGGCTGCACAGGCGCCTACCGGTGCGGATTAACCGGGAGCAAGTCAAGAACAGCCCCGATATTGACACCGAAAAGCCGGTCTCGCGCCAGCACGAGATGAATTATGCAGACTACTACGGCTACCCTTATTACTGGGGTGGTTCGGGATTTTGGGGCGACGGCCTCTACATTCCAATGGCGACCCCGGACGGTAACGAGGCCACTGCCCGAGAGACTGCCGAGCTGGTCGCCTTGCAGCATGCAAAAGACGATCCGCATCTGCGCAGCTGCGGCGCCATCATTGGTTTCCATATCCACGCCAGTGACGGCGATATCGGCCATGTGCAAGGCATGCTGGTGGACGAGGACACCTGGGCCCTGCGCTATCTGGTGGTCGACACCAGCAACTGGTGGGGCGGGCACCGGGTCCTGATCGCGCCGAACTGGATTGACAACATCAGCTGGGTTGATTCCAAGGTTTTCCTCAATCTGACCCAGCAAGCGGTTAAGTCCAGCCCGGCATTTGACTCCACCGCCGAGCTCAATCGCACACTCGAAATGGATTTGCACCAACACTACCAGCGGTCCGCGTACTGGGAAAATGAGCCTAGCCCGGAAGTTGCCAAGAACCATGACAAGCTCGGTACTTAGCGCGGCCATGACCGAGCGCCTTGCCCAAGCCGACTACCGCCTCAAGCAATATCGGCAGCGAGCGTCACCGTGCGCACCCATGAGGCACCATAGCGAGGCTGTAAAACCGGTCTGACAACAAAACGAAACAAACCGATACCGGAGCGACATCCAGTAACAGCCGGGCGGCGGCACCATTGCGGTCATGTTCAACCACCCTCACGGGAAACGAAAGACCGCTATGAAAAATTTCTTACAACGCAATATCAAGCGTGCACTACTGGGCATTTTCGGAGCCGCACTGGTGGCCGGAGGCCTGGCTGCCTGCGGACACCGCCACGACCAGGTTGGAGCGACGCTCAGTGCTGAGCAGTATGCGCAAAAGCGCGACAAAATGGTCGACCGTGTCGCCGGTCGGCTGGACCTCAACGACGACCAGAAGAAGCGGCTGGGTGTGCTGGGTGACAAGCTGTACGAGCAACGCACTGCCTTGATGGGAGCCAGCAAAGACCCACGCGCTGACATCAAGGCACTGGTGGCGGGGGATAAGCTAGATGTTGCGCGGGCCCAGGCACTGGTGAATGAAAAGACCGCCTTACTGCAGACCCGCAGCCCCGAAGTGCTGGCTGCGCTGGCCGATTTTTACAACAGCTTGAATGCCACGCAGCAACAAAAAGTGCGCGACTTTTTGGACGGACGTAACCGTTGGTTCCATCGGGGGTAAAGGAAGCCGCCGCAGTGGGACAATGCCAGTCCATGAATCGGATTTTGTTGATTGACGACGACGCGCAATTGGGGCCGCCCTTGACTGTTTACTTTGCGCGCTTCGATCTGGCATTGGAGTGCGCCCTGCGTCCCAGCGAGGGTTTGGCTCGACTTCGCAAAGGGGGTCTGGCGGCCGTCATTCTCGATGTGATGCTGCCCGAGATGGACGGCTTTGCGGTGTGTCGCGCCATTCGCAAGGAGAGCGACATTCCGCTGCTGATGCTCACCGCGCGCGGTGAGGTGATGGACCGGGTGGTCGGGCTCGAGTTGGGCGCCGACGACTACTTGCCCAAGCCCTTTGAGCCACGAGAATTGGTGGCCCGGGTACAAACGATTTTGCGCCGACGGGCATCGGCGCCGCCGACCGCGATCGCACCGCAAGCCGGGGCCAAGTTGCTGTTTGACGGTTTGCAGATAGACACCATCACCCGAAGTGTGGGCCGCCAAGGGGAGACGCTCGAATTGACTGGCACCGAGTTTGAACTGTTGCTCCTGCTGGCACGCGAGCCGGGCAAGGTGTTTGGGCGCGATGACATCCTGAACCACCTGCGGGGCCACGAGGCCGAGCTGTACAGCCGGGCCGTCGACATTGTGGTGAGTCGGCTTCGCAAGAAGCTCGAGCCGCTGGATTGCATCAAAACCTTGCGCAATGCGGGTTATGCGTTGGCGTTGGCGCCGCAAGCTCCATGACAGTCCCTTTAACGGATAGGGAAACATCCTGGCACCACCGGGCACGCCACGCTCTGGCATATTCGCTGCGCGTACGCCTGGTTGCCCTGTTTTTATTATTGGCTCTGGCAATGGCCATTGCGTTTTTGGTCGGCATGCAATATGCCCTGGGAGTGGGCTGGCGCAATGCTGCCAGACCCCTGGTGGTTGACTATGTGGACCGGCTGGTCGCAGAGATTGGCAGCCCCCCGAGCCCGCAACGGGCCCAGGAAATTGCGCGCAAACTGCCCCTTACGGTGCGCATCAGCGGTCCTGAGGTCAACTGGCGCAGCAATCCGCAGGAGCCCGACCACCAGTACCCGCGGCGCGACCGGCATGACCCAGAACAAAGCGCAGGTGGCGACAACCCCCGTTTTTTTGAGCGCATCAGTGCTGACGGGCACCGCATTCACTTGGGCTTGCGGGTGGAGGTCTGGCAGGACCGACCCCGTTCCATCGGCTGGATGACGTTGGCGGTGTTGCTGGTGTTGACAGCCTTGGCCTATGCCCGTGTGCGCTACCTGCTGCGCCCGCTGGATGACATCCGTGGCGGTGCCAGGCGCTTTGGTGCAGGTGATTTTGCCCACCCGATTGTTGTGCGAAATCCAGGCAAGACCGATGAACTAGGCGACCTAGCCCGCACCATCAACACCATGGGTGCCGACATTCACCAGATGTTGGAGGCCAAACGCGCGCTGCTGTTGGCC
>JAIPCE010000240.1 GCA_021738345.1 Rhodoferax sp.
AGGCCTGCTCAAGACCGAAGGCCAGCAGAAAGACCGCCTGACTTTCCACGACCCGTGCCAACTGGCGCGCCGCGGCGGCGTGATCGAGCCGCAACGCACCCTGATGAAACTGGTGGCCAAGGACTTTGTCGAAATGCCTGACGCCGGTTACATGAACTGGTGCTGCGGTGGCGGCGGTGGTGCCTCGGCCATTGAAGAGGGTGAGCCGCTGCGGATGCAGGCCTTCAAGATAAAGAAGATGCAGTTTGAGGCGGTCAAACCCGACCGCGTGGTAACCGCCTGTGCCAACTGTCGAATCGTGCTTGAAGAGGGGTTGGAGCACTACCAGATGGACCTGCCTGTGGTGGGCCTGACCGAGATGGTGGCCGAACACCTGGTTGAAAAAGGAGCTTGAACCATGGCGATTCAGAATGAAGAAAATGTATGGCACCACTGGCTGCAGTCGCGCGCCCTGGAAAGACCAGGCCCAGCACCCCATTCTTGAAACCTTCCCGCACAACTGAGGACGCCCTATGAGCAACGCACAACGTATCGTGGTGGACCCGGTCACCCGGATTGAAGGCCATCTGCGCATCGAGGCGCAAACCGACGCCGAGGGCAAGATCACCCACGCCTATTCTGCCGGCACTATGGTGCGCGGCATCGAGATCATTCTGCGCGGGCGCGACCCCCGAGATGCCTGGGCCTTTGCGCAGCGTATTTGCGGTGTCTGCACGCTGGTGCACGGTTTGGCGTCGGTCCGGTCGGTGGAGGATGCATTGCACCGCGCCATCCCCAGCTACAGCATTCCGCGCAATGCCGAGCTGATTCGCAACCTGATGATAGGTACGCAGTACATCCACGACCATGTGATGCACTTTTACCACCTGCACGCTTTTGACTGGGTCGATGTGGTGTCGGCCCTCAAGGCCGATCCCAAAGCCACCTCGGTGCTGGCCCAGAGCATCAGCAGCTACTCCAAGTCGTCCCCCGGCTACTTCGCCGAGGTGCAGAAAAGGGTGAAGAACTTTGTCGAACAGGGCCAGTTGGGCATTTTTTCCAATGCCTATTGGGGCCATCCGGCTTACAAATTGCCGCCCGAGGCCAATCTGATGGCAGTCGCGCATTACCTCGAAGCCCTGAGCTGGCAGCGCGATGTGGTCAAGTTGCACACCATTTTTGGTGGCAAAAACCCGCACCCCAATTTTGTAGTCGGTGGTGTGCCCTCAGCTATTTCAGTGCAAACGGCGGCGGGCCCAATCAACGCGGGCGGCGGCCAGGCGGCCACTGCCGTCAATATGGTCGGGCTGCAGCTGGTGCAAAACGTCATCAAACAAATGCAGGAGTTTGTAGACCAGGTGTATGTGCCCGACCTGCTGGCAATTGCGTCCTTTTACAAAGACTGGGGGGGCATTGGTAACAGCGGCGGCAACTTCTTGTCGTTTGGCGACCTGCCGGGCAAATCGATGTGGGACCCGGAGGCCTTCCTGATTCCGCGCGGGGTGATTCTGGGTGGCGATGTGTCGAAGATTCACCCGATTGACTTTAACAAGGAAGACGAGATACAGGAGTTTGTCAGTCACTCTTGGTACAAATACGGTGCCGGTGATGCGCAGGGCCTGCACCCCTTCAAAGGTGAAACCGAGCTCAATTACACCGGCCCCAAGCCGCCCTACGAGCAACTCGCAGTCGAGCAAAAATACTCGTGGATCAAGTCGCCACGCTGGAGGGGCAAGGTAATGGAGGTCGGCCCGCTGGCACGCGTGCTGCTGATGTACGCCAACGGCCACCCGCAGACCAAAGAGTTGGTCGATGGCACCTTAAAGAAACTCGACGTGCCGGTGACGGCGCTGTTTTCCACGCTGGGGCGCACCGCCGCCCGCGGGCTGGAGTCCAAGGTGATTGCCGATTCCATGCAAGGCTGGTATGACGCGCTGATTGCCAACATCAAGGCGGGCGATGTGCGCACCTTCAACGACCAATACTGGCAACCAGCAAGTTGGCCCAGCCACATGAACGGCGTGGGCCTACTGGAAGCCCCACGTGGCGGGCTGTCGCACTGGATCGTGGTCGATGATGGCAAGATCAGCAACTACCAGGCGGTGGTGCCCAGCACCTGGAACGCGGGTCCACGCGATGCATTAGGCCAGCCGGGTCCGTATGAGGCGGCCTTGCAGCACAACCACCAGCTCATTGACACCAAGCAGCCACTGGAAATTTTGCGCACGGTACACAGCTTTGACCCCTGCATTGCCTGCGCCATCCACGTGACCGACCCGCAAGGCGAGGAACTGGTGCAGGTCAAAGTCAGCTGAACTTGACGTGGGTTGTGCTTCTTGAGAATCGCGGCGGTCTGGACTTACTCCAACAACCGGTAACCCTCAGGGTTGTTGCTTTGCCAGCGCCAGGTGTCTTCGCACATGCTTAGGAGTGTGTGATTTGCGCTCCAGCTCAGCAGGTGTCTGGCCAGAGCTGGGTCGGCATAGCACCGCGCGACGTCGCCTGGACGCCGGGGTGCAAGCTGGTAGGGTACCGGCTTTCCGCTGGCCTGTTCAAACGCGCTCACGACGTCCAGCACGCTATAGCCCTGACCGGTCCCTATATTGACAGTGAAACCGTTGTCGCCGAGTAACAGCGCTTGCAAAGCAGCCACATGCGCCTGCGCCAGATCTTGCACGTGAATGTAGTCGCGCACGCCGGTGCCGTCCGGCGTGGGGTAGTCGTTGCCAAAAACATGAAGAAACGGCCGCTTGCCCACCGCGACCTGCGAGACATAGGGCATCAGATTGTTCGGTGGACCGTTGGGGTCTTCACCAATCAGGCCGCTGGGGTGCGCGCCGACCGGATTGAAATAACGCAACACGCCGGCGCGCCATGCCGCATTGGCTTGGCACACCGCCGCAATCATGTCTTCGCAGACCAGCTTGGTGTGTCCATAGGGATTGGTGTGGCTGCGGGGAAAGTCTTCGGTGATCGGGACCGTGGCGGGGTCGCCGTAGACCGTCGCACTGCTGGAAAACACCAGGGTATGGCAGGCGGCGTTTTCCATCGCCTTCAGCAGGCTGATCATGCCGCCCAGGTTATTGTCAAAATATTTCAATGGCTGTGCCACGCTTTCACCGACCGCCTTGAAACCGGCAAAATGCACTACCGCCTCAATGGCGTGGACTTTGAGTAACTCAGCCACTAGCTCAGTGTTCAAAACGCTGCCACGGTGGCATGGCACGGCCTGACCGGTAATACGCTCCAGTCGGTCCAGCACAACAGGGTTGCTATTGGAAAAATCGTCAAGGATAAGGGGTTGAAACTGGGCCTCGGTCAACGCCACGTAGGTGTGACTTCCGATGTAACCGGCTCCGCCAGTGAGAAGAATGATGGGTTTGCGAATCATGACTCGGCAGTGTACCGTGCCATGGCATCAGTTCCGGTTTGCATCTGCGCCCGGCAATGCCCGGGTGCGTTACTTGACGAGGGTATTTTCTACGGCCACCCGACGCGCACCGTCGTAGCGATGTGCCCAGTAGGCAATACCCATGTCTTCAACGCGCACTTCGGCGCCGGGCTTGGGTGAGTGGATAAACTTGCCTTCGCCGACATAAATGCCGACATGGCTGAAGGCGCGGCGCATGGTGTTGAAAAATACCAGATCACCAGGCTGCAGGTCGGTGCGCTCGATTTGCTGAGTTGCCGCGGCTTGTTGTTCGGCACGCCTAGGCAGCAGCAGCCCTGCAGTTTGCTCGTAAATGGCCCGGACAAAGCCACTGCAGTCAAACCCGGTATCAAAACTGTTGCCACCACGTCGGTAAGGGACTCCCAAAAATGCCATGGCATTGAGGACCAGTTCGGAAGCCTTGGCGCCTACCTCGCTACCAACGTGGCTAATCTGCGACAACAGACCTTTCTCCACCAGAAATGAGCCGATCGCATCGTCGGATGCAGGTGGATTTGCGTGGGCTAGCCCCACAAACACCAAAGTCATGCAAGCAGTGATTTTTCGCATCCGCGCAGCATACTCGAAAAACTTTCCCTTGGTCAAGTAAAAGTAAAGCATCAGCAGTCGCGTCTAAACCGATGATTTCGTTATCGATATGGGTTGATTGGCTGCCTGATCGCAGCGTTTTTGGGATTGGGTATGCTTGCGACTTGTTTTTGTGAAAGTATCTTATGCTTTTAGATGTCGATTCCTCGCAGTTGGTCCTGGTGGATTACCAAAGTCGGCTGATGCCGGCAATGCAAGACAGCGCCATGGTGCTTGGCAATGCGCTGCGCCTGGCACGAATGGCAAGTTTGCTGGCAGTTCCAGCCTTTGTCACCGAACAGAATCCGTCCAAACTAGGTGAGACCATGACGGAGCTACGCGAGGTTCTGACCACCGCCAACGCGCGCTATCTGAGCAAAATGCATTTCAGCGCAGCGCAAGATGGTCTAGTCGAGTGTTTGCGACCGCCGCCCAGGCCTGTGCAAGGCAATGCGCGCAGCCTGCCCAAGCACTTGCAAAAGCCGTCACAGGCACCCGACCGCGGAATCATTGTGCTGGCTGGCTGTGAAGCCCATGTCTGCCTGCTGCAAACGGCACTGGATTTGCTGGTTGATGAATTCGAGGTCTGGGTCGTTACCGATGCCTGCAGCGCGCGCACCGATCGTAATCGTGATGCTGCGTTCGACCGACTCGCCAGTGCGGGTGTGGAGCTGGTCACCACTGAAATGGTCGCGTTCGAATGGCTGCGCAGCGCCGAGCATCCGCTGTTCAAGCAGGTACAGGCCTTGATCAAATAGCGTGCAGATGCGCAGAACCTCATGGAAACTCAAATGACTTAAGTCAGCAAGGTGCAAGCTGTCTGTCCATAATTATGAATTCAGTTTTTTAAAAACCTAATGGAGACACCTATGACCCTGTATGCAGACTTCCATCGCCGTTCCATTGAAAGCCGCGACGTTTTTTGGGCTGAGCAGGCGCAACTTGTCGACTGGCAGACAGCGCCACAGCAGGTGTGCGACTACAGCAACCCGCCTTTTGCACGCTGGTTTGTTGGCGGCACCACCAATCTCTGCCACAACGCGGTAGACCGCCACCTGAAGGACCGTGCGGGCCAAGCTGCGTTGATCGCGGTGTCCACCGAGACCAATACCGAGCAGGTCTACAGCTTCTCTGATTTGCACACGGAAGTGCAGCGCATGGCAGCTACTTTGCTTGAACTGGGGGTCAAAAAAGGGGATCGGGTTCTGATTTATATGCCCATGATCGCCGAGGCGGCGTTTGCCATGCTAGCTTGCGCGCGTATCGGTGCGATCCATTCTGTCGTGTTTGGCGGTTTTGCTTCCGGGTCGCTGGCATCGCGTATTGAGGATTCTTCCCCTACGGTTATCGTAAGTGCCGATGCCGGTTCGCGCGGCGGCAAGGTGGTTGAATACAAGCCGCTGCTCGACGATGCCATTGCCTTGTCCAGCCACAAGCCTGCGGCGGTCTTGATGGTCGATCGCAAGCTCGCCCCCATGCAACTGGTTGCGGGTCGAGATTATCTGTGGGGAGAATTGCGCCAGAAGCACCTGCAAACCCAGGTGCCCTGCGAATGGGTCGATTCCACGCACCCGAGTTACACCCTGTACACCAGCGGCACCACGGGCAAGCCCAAGGGGGTGCAGCGCGATACAGGGGGCTATGCGGTCGCATTGGCGGCCAGCATGAAATATATCTACTGCGGCAACGCGGGCGAAACCTATTTCTCGACCAGCGACATTGGTTGGGTGGTGGGCCATAGTTACATCATTTATGGTCCGCTGATTGCGGGCATGGCCACCATCATGTATGAGGGCTTACCGACCCGACCTGACGGCGGCATCTGGTGGCAATTGGTCGAAAAATACAAGGTCACTGTCATGTTCAGTGCGCCGACCGCCGTGCGCGTGCTTAAAAAGCAGGACCCTGCGCTATTGACGAAATACGATTTGTCTAGCTTGCGGGCGCTGTTTCTGGCCGGCGAGCCGCTCGACGAGCCCACGGCACAGTGGATCAGCCAGGGCCTTGGCAAACCCATCATCGACAACTATTGGCAGACCGAGACCGGTTGGCCTATTTTGAGCATCGCCAACGGCGTCGAGAAAGCAGCCAGCAAGTTCGGTAGTCCGGGCGTGGCCATGTATGGCTATGACGTCAAACTGATCGACGAAAACACCGGCGAGGAGCTGCTGGGGTCGGACCAGAAAGGTGTGGTTGCCATTGAGGGACCACTGCCCCCGGGTTGCATGCAAACGGTCTGGCAGGATGATGCACGTTTTGTCAACACCTACTGGAAGAGTATTCCGGGCAAGATGGTGTACAGCACCTTTGACTGGGGGGTACGCGACAAAGACGGCTACTTCTTCATTCTTGGACGCACCGATGACGTGATCAATGTGGCAGGGCACCGGCTGGGCACGCGCGAGATCGAAGAGAGCATCTCTAGCCATCCCAACATTTCAGAGGTCGCGGTCGTGGGAGTGGCCGATCAGCTCAAGGGCCAGGTCGCCATGGCGTTTGCAGTCGTGAAGGACGCCTCGGTGCTGACCGATGAAGCCGCGCGCAAAAAACTCGAAGCCGAAGTCATGAAGGTCGTGGACCAGACCATTGGTGCGGTCGGTCGCCCGGCGCGGGTGCAGTTTGTCGCGGTATTGCCCAAGACGCGAAGTGGCAAATTGTTGCGTCGCGCCATACAAGCGGTCTGCGAAGGACGTGACCCCGGAGATCTGACCACCATGGAAGACCCCGCCGCTTTGCAACAAATCAAGGATTTGGTGTAGTTCAGCCGGAAATGCCGATGCGTCGTCACCCTTGCGGGTGGCCTTGCTTCGTCGCCGGTAATTGGAACACGCAAGGGTCCAAGCCCACTGGGCGAGACAGGCGCTTGACCAGCAAACGGTAAGTATCGAGGTCAAAGGCCAGTTGCACGCGGCTGTGCGCGGCCTCGGCCAGTTCGGCTTTATCGCGCACGGTAGCGACATGGCACCATTGGTCAAATACATGCAGGTCGGTACGTCCGCTTGCGGCATGGTGTTCACGGATGCCAATTTTTCCGGGTTGCGGCCAGGCTTGCAGGCGCTGCTGCGCCAACGCCATTTGCAAGCGCACGCGGTGCAGGGCTGGGGTTTCGCGTCCGGCGCACAGTCCTTTGCATTTGCCGATCTGGTGCGCAAAACAGCTACCCTTGCCAGACTCCAGGCCCAGGGCGCGCGGGCACAGCCCGTGCAGGTCAGCCAGCTGGCGCAGGGTTTCGTTGGCCTGGCGTTTGGACCGGTAGACGCCGTAAATCTGCGCAAAATCGGCGCCGTCGACTTCGTCCATGCGCACCAGTCTGAGCTGAGGGTAGGCACTTGGGTCGGCTAGCAACTGCCAGGCGCAGAGTTGGCGCTCGCGTCGCAGCTGGCGGTTGTAGACCGGCTGCATTTCCTTGACCAGGCGCGACTCCAGCAGCAAGGCACCGAGTTCACCTGCGGTTTCGCGCCACTCGATGCGCCGCACCTCCTGCAAAATACGCATTTCGCGCGCCACCTTGCTGGCCGACTGAAAATGGGACATCACCCGGGTGCGCAGCGTCACACTTTTGCCGATATACAACGCCAGCGGACCCTCACCGTAAAACAGATAGACACCGGGCGTGTTCGGAATATCGCCAATCGGGGTCTCGAGTAGCGGTGGTACGGCGGCGCTACCCTGCAACAGGGCAGCCGCTGCACGTTCCACGGCGTCGCGGCCCAGTTCCAGCTGCGCCAACCGCAGCCACGCGAGCACCATATCGACATCGCCCATGGCGCGATGGCGCGCTTCGGTTTGCAGTCCGTGGCGTTGCATGATGGCATCGAGCCCATGGCCCTTGTTTTGCGGGTAGAGCTTGCGCGACAAACGCACCG
>JAIPCE010000241.1 GCA_021738345.1 Rhodoferax sp.
GGTCGCTCGGCTAGCCATTGGCGCTGGTTCGGCTTGAGTTGGTAGTGGGTCCAGGCGGCCGAGCTTTCGCCCAGGGTTTTGACCACTGCTGGCACGCTGTGCGCCATCTCGTCGTGGTTGCCTTTTAGTACCAGGGCGCCGTCTTCGGTCATTCGCTGGATGCGATCGAGCACTGCCGCCGGGTCTGCACCATAGCCCACCATATCGCCCAGAAATGCGAAGCGATCGGCGCCCTGTGCCCTGGCATGCTGAACGCAGCTATCCAGCGCCTGCAGATTGGCATGGATATCGGACAGCAAGGCCAGTCGCATCGGGTCTCCAGTGCAGTGTTGTCCGTATTTTCTCAGGATTGTCGGAGTTGCATCAACAGGTCTATCAAATTCGCCGCTCTGCGCCGCTCGCCAACGGCACAGGGTCTGGGGAACCCGATAATCCAACTTTCACTCTCTGCGACGAGGCATCTCAATTGCTGTCGGGCGATAGGATGAATGTCTCAACCAAGAATCATCAGCATGGCAAACAAACTGTTACCCATCGCGGCCGAGCTGCCACCTGACTATGCGCAACATGACACCACCTATCGCCGCCTGCGCGAACGAGGCGCGCTGGGTTGGGACGCTGCTGATGCGGGCTATGCCGAGATGCTGAGTCGGGTGGCACCGCTGTTGCCTGTGCTGGTGGAAGGTGCGCCGCAACAGGTTCTGGAGCTGGGCTGTGGCGCTGGCAATTTCTCGGTACTGCTGGCACAGTGTGGCTATGCCGTCACCGGGGTGGACATTGCGCCCACTGCCGTTGACTGGGCTATCGAGCGCGCCAGCGCGCTGGGCGTTGTGGCGCAGTTTCGTGTCGATAGCGTGCTTACGCTCGCCAGCTGCGCCGATGCGGCTATGGATGTTGTCGTGGACGGACACTGCCTCCACTGCATCATTGGCGGCGACCGCGCACGCTGTCTGGCCGCAGTGCTGCGCGTGCTTCAACCTGGCGGTGTGTTTGTCGTGCTCACCATGTGCGGTGAGGTACGCAACCCACGTATGCTCGAGAACTTTGACCCTGCGACTCGCACCACCGTCCACGCGGGCCGACCGACCCGCTACATCGGCGACGCGGCATCCATCGTGGCCGAGGTCGCAGCAGCGGGCTTTGAAGTCCACACGACGCAGGTCATTTCCCGCAAGGACGACGATGATCTTGACGATTTGGTGGTGCTTGCAGTGAAACCCGAAGCGTGTGCTGGTTGATGCCGCATTTCACAAAGTGGCACCGCGCAAGAATAGGGGTCAGAGCCGTCTGCGCTTGCGGATCCGACCCCATTTCTCTCGCTCACTGCGCGCGGATGACTTGGGTCCGCCCCTGTGCCACCGGGCGTATGACCCGGCCAAGCCGGTCCTCAACCTATGGTTTTCCCTTGGTTTCACCCTTTGGTGTGTGGTTTTCGTTGCTTCGCGTTGCGTCATCGCTTACAGTGCACTTATGAACGGTCGTGCATACCCATCGACCGAAACCCGATGGAGACAAGTCATGTCGGATGTACCACGCCAGCCCTCACGCAGGGGATTTTTTTTGGGCGCTGCCGCGACCGGAGCCGCAGCGGCCAGCCTAGTGAGCTTGCGCAGCGCGCCTGAGGCAACCCTCACCGCTGAAGCCGCCAGGCCAGCACCCGAACGTGGTGGTGGTTACAGCCTTTCTGAACACGTCAAGCGCTACTACAAGACCACCCGCGTTTAGCCTAGCCGCCGGCAGTGCGGCTCTGCGCCCGTTTTTCGTATCTCATCCCTCACTTTTCACGGAGAGCTTTTCATGCTGCTCACGAAAAAACACCCTTCTCTTGTAGCTACCGCCGAGCACCGCCATACGCCACCGCGGTTTGTGCAGAGCCTGGCGCGCGGGCTGTCCCACGCTTTGCCCACGATGGACCGGCGGGCGTTTTTGCGCCGTTCGGGGCTTGGCGTGGGGGTGGGCTTGGCTGCCAGCCAGTTGACACTGGTGAAAAAGGCCCAGGCGGCCCCCAAGGGTTCGATTGACGGCAGCGGCAAGATTGAAGTCAAGCGCACGGTCTGCACCCATTGCTCGGTCGGCTGTGCGGTCGATGCGGTGGTAGAAAACGGCGTGTGGGTGCGCCAGGAGGCGGTGTTTGACTCGCCCATCAACCTCGGTGCCCACTGCGCCAAGGGAGCCGCGTTGCGCGAGCACGGCCATGGTGAGTACCGCCTGCGTTACCCCATGAAGCTGGTCAACGGCAAGTACGAGCGCATTAGCTGGGACACCGCGTTGGAAGAAATAACAGCCAAGCTCATGGAACTGCGCAAGGCCAGCGGGCCGGATTCGATCTACTGGGTGGGGTCCAGCAAGCACAACAACGAGCAGGCTTACTTATTGCGCAAGTTTGTGAGTTTCTGGGGCAGCAACAACTGCGACCACCAGGCGCGCATTTGCCACTCCACCACGGTGGCCGGTGTCGCCAATACCTGGGGCTATGGCGCCATGACCAATTCGTACAACGACATGCAAAACGCCAAGTGTGCGATGTACATCGGGTCGAACGCCGCCGAAGCGCACCCGGTCAGCATGCTGCACATGCTGCATGCCAAGGAAACCGGCAGCAAGATGATTGTGGTCGACCCGCGCTTTACCCGCACCGCTGCCAAGGCCGACGAGTATGTGCGCATCCGCTCGGGCTCCGACATTCCTTTTTTGTTTGGTGTGCTGTACCACGTCTTCAAGAACGGCTGGGAAGACAAAAAATACATCAATGACCGGGTCTTTGGCATGGAAAAGGTCAAGGAAGAGGTGCTTGCCAAATGGACCCCCGACAAGGTCGAAGAGGCCTGCGGAGTCAAAGAAGCACAGGTGCTCAAGGTGGCCCAGATGATGAGCGAGAACCGCCCCAGTACGCTGGTGTGGTGCATGGGGCAGACCCAGCACACTATTGGCAATGCCATGGTGCGTGCCTCGTGCATCTTGCAATTGGCGCTGGGCAATGTGGGCAAGTCGGGTGGTGGCACCAACATCTTCCGTGGTCACGACAACGTGCAGGGTGCCACCGATGTCGGCCCCAACCCTGACTCGCTGCCCGGCTATTACGGCATTGTCGAGGGCTCATGGAAACACTTTGCCAAGGTCTGGGGGGTTGATTTCGAGTGGATCAAAAAGCAGTTTGCTTCGCCCGCCATGATGAGCAAACCCGGCATTACAGTGTCGCGCTGGATCGATGGTGTGCTCGAAAAGAACGAGCTGATCGACCAGGACTCCAATCTGCGTGGTGTGTTTTACTGGGGTCATGCGCCCAATTCCCAGACCCGTGGTCTGGAGATGAAGCGCGCCATGGACAAGCTTGACCTGCTGGTGGTGGTGGATCCCTATCCTTCTGCAACAGCAGCCATGGCGGCCATGCCGGGCAAACCCGAGGACATCAACCCCAAGCGCGCGGTGTACTTGCTGCCCGCCGCCACCCAGTTTGAAACCAGTGGTTCCGCCACCGCGTCCAATCGCTCGATCCAGTGGCGCGAGAAAGTCATTGAGCCCTTGTGGGAGAGCCGCAGCGACCACATGATCATGCAGCAGTTTGCCGACCGCCTCGGCTTTGGCAAGGAGTTGTCCAAGAACTACAAGATGCAGAAGGTCAAAGGCATGGACGAACCGGTGCCTGAGGACATTCTTCGCGAAATCAACAAGGGCCTGTGGACCATTGGCTACACCGGCCAGAGCCCGGAGCGGCTCAAGGCGCACATGCGCAACATGCACCTGTTTGATGTCAAGACGCTGCGCTGCAAGGCCGGCAAAGACAAGGAAACTGGCTACGACATGAGCGGCGACTACTTTGGTCTGCCCTGGCCTTGCTACGGCAACCCCGAACTCAAGCACCCCGGTTCCCCCAATCTTTATGATACGTCCAAGCATGTGATGGACGGCGGCGGTAACTTCCGCGCCAATTTTGGTGTCGAGCGTGAGGGCAAGAGCCTCTTGTCCGAGGACGGCTCGCACTCGCTAGGCGCTGACATTACCACCGGCTACCCCGAGTTTGACCATGTGCTGCTCAAGAAATTGGGCTGGTGGGACGACCTGACTGAAGCCGAGAAAGTCGCGGCAGAGGGCAAAAACTGGAAGACCGACCTCTCGGGCGGCATTCAGCGCGTGGTACTCAAGGTGCATGGCTGCCACCCCTTTGGCAATGCAAAGGCACGCGCCGTGGTCTGGAACTTCCCTGATCCCATTCCGCAGCACCGAGAGCCGCTCTACGGTATCCGTCCCGACCTCGTCGCCAAATACCCCACCCACGACGACAAGAAGGCTTTTTGGCGTCTGCCTACGCTGTACAAGACGGTGCAGCAAAAAAATATTGCCGACAAGGTGCACGAGAAGTTCCCGTTCATCATGACCTCTGGCCGATTGACCGAATACGAAGGTGGCGGCGAGGAAACCCGCTCCAACCCCTGGTTGGCCGAGCTGCAGCAGGAAATGTTTATCGAGATCAACCCCAAGGTCGCTGCAGAAAAAGGCATTCGCAACGGTGAGCGTGCCTGGGTCAGCACCCCCACCGGGGCGCGGCTCAATGTGCAAGCCATGGTGACCGAGCGCGTGGGGCCCGACACGGTGTTTATGCCGTTCCACTTCTCGGGCCGATGGCAAGGGGCCGACATGCTGGCCTACTACCCCAACGGTGCCGCCCCGGTGATCCGTGGCGAGGCTATCAACACCGCCACCACCTACGGCTACGATAGTGTCACCATGATGCAAGAGACCAAGACGACGATCTGCAACGTAGAGAGAGCTTGAGACATTGTGGGACAGACCGAAGCGCAGCATAGCTCTGTCGCCAACTGACTAGGAGACTTTGATGGCAAGAATGAAATTCGTATGCGACTCCGAGCGCTGCATTGAGTGCAATGGCTGCGTGACCGCCTGCAAAAACGAAAACGAGGTGCCCTGGGGCGTGAATCGCCGCCGCGTGGTCACGCTCAACGACGGTGTTCCAGGCGAAAAATCGATTTCGGTGGCCTGCATGCACTGCAGCGACGCGCCCTGCATGGCGGTGTGCCCGGTCAACTGCTTTTACAAGACCGACGAAGGCGTGGTGCTGCACGACAAAGATGTGTGTATCGGTTGCGGCTATTGCTCCTACGCCTGCCCGTTTGGTGCGCCGCAGTTCCCGTCGCAAGGCGCATTTGGTGTGCGCGGCAAGATGGACAAGTGCACCTTTTGTGCCGGTGGCCCGGGAGCCAATGGCAGCCAGGCCGAGTTCGAAAAATATGGCCGCAACCGCTTGGCCGAGGGCAAACTGCCCGCCTGTGCCGAGATGTGTTCTACCAAAGCGTTGCTGGCCGGCGACGGTGACGTGGTTGCCGACATCTTCCGCACCCGCGTGGTGCAGCGTGGCAAGGGCGCCGAGGTCTGGGGCTGGGGCACCGCATATGGCTCCAAAAAGGCGGGTCAGGCACCTGAGGGAGTGAAGTCATGATGCGCATTGCACTACTTCTTTGCGGCAGTGTGTTGCTGGCAGCCTGCGGCGAGCAGCCCCAGGGCCTGGGCTTGCCCAAGTCTGATTCTGTGGCCTACACCGGCACCAGCAAGGCCTATATGGACCCCGCCTGGAAGGCCGGCGACAAGGTGGCCTGGGAGCAGCAGCTCAAGGCACGCCAGCAATACGGCCAAAACGACTACTCCAGAATCCGCTAGGGGGCCACCATGTTGAGGTCATTCGTATCAGCCCTTTGCCTGGTAGCAGGTTTGGCGGCACAGGGGCTTGTGCTGGCCCAGACGGCAGCCGCGGGGGCTCCCGCAGTGCAGAGTGCCAATATCATGGACGTGCAGCCTGAAGCCAGCGCTGACCCTGGCTATGCCAAGCAAAGCAACGGTGAGCGTGCCAAGGTTCAGCCTGGCAACAATGCACCGATGTGGCGGCAGGTGGGCAGCGGTGTGACTGGCACCAGCAGTTTGCCCAAAAGCGAGGCCCCTGAGGCCGGCAACCTGATCCAGCCCTTTGTGCAGTACCCCGGTTCACGTCTGACCAACGCCGGCGAGGCCTGGCGCCAGGTTCGCAACAATTGGTTGATTCCCTACGGAGGGTCGTTTCTGCTGATCGTGCTCGGTGCCATTGCCGTGTTTTATTGGCGCGTGGGCACCATCAAGATGCATGAGCCCCGCACCGGCCGCCTGATCGAGCGCTTTACACCCTTTGAGCGGTCCGCCCACATGCTCAACGCGGCCGCTTTTACGGTGCTGGCGATTTCCGGTCTGGTGATGGCTTTTGGCAAATATCTTATCCTTCCGGTGATCGGTACCACGCTGTTTGGCTGGCTGGCCTATGTACTCAAGAATGCCCACAATTTTGCCGGCCCGCTGTTTGCCGTGACCCTGGTGGTAGTCATCGTCACCTTCATCAAGGACAACTTTCCGGCGAAGGGCGATTTGAACTGGATTCTCAAGGGTGGCGGCATGCTGGGCCCGCACGAGATCAAGTCCGGGCGCTTTAACGCGGGCGAAAAAGTGGTCTTTTGGGTGGGCGTATTTGTGTTGGGTTTGGTGGGGGTGGCCTCTGGCCTGGTTTTGGACAAGCTGGTGCCTGGCCTGACCTATGAGCGAAGCACCATGCAAATCGCCCACATGGTGCACCTGGCGAGCAATACCTTGATGGTGGTGGTGTTTATGGGCCACATTTACCTGGGCACCTTGGGCACCGAGGGCGCGCTAGAAGCCATGAGCACGGGTTATGTCGACGAGACCTGGGCCAAGGAGCACCACGAGCTGTGGTACGACGATGTCAAGGCGGGTCGCGTCCCCGCCAAGCGGGCCGACGTCGGGTCGGTCGGAGTCCCACCGTCTATTGTTCAAGCCTAAAGTTCAAGCCTAAATCGAAGTCGAGGCAAGTATGAAATCCCTAGTCTGTTGTGTTGCGTTGCTGGCGTTGAGCGGGACCGTTGCGGCCAAGCTGCCCCCTCTGAATGATGAGGCCAAGGCCAAGGCCGCTGAGGCAGCTGCCAAGGCGGCCCATGGTGGCAAGGTCGAGGCGTATTTGTTGTGCAAGGCGCAGGACCGGGTGGCCGCGCAATACAACAAAGCCAACAAGCCGGCGGCCAAGGGTGCTGCGCCGGCTGCGCCGGCGTGTGTCGACCCAGGTGCGTTTGCCTACACCCCTCCTGGTGCTGCCGCAAGCCCTGCAACTGCCGTGGCCACGGCAGGCAAATCCGATAAACCCAAAAAATAGCTACGTTTTGAGCCTTCCGCACCTGAGCCAGGCACGCGCCGCGCTGACCCGCGAAGTCACCGTCCTTAATGAGTGGGGCGAGCATGTCTCGAGCACGATTCCGTGTGAGCGTGCGCTCACGGTCTACGTTGACAAACGCGAGCTGGTGACCCTGATGACCCTGGGCGGCTACCCCGAGCTGCTGGTGCTCGGCTATTTGCGTAATCAGCGGTTGGTGCAGTCGGCCCAGGAAGTTGAGTCGATTACGGTGGACTGGGAGGTCGGTGCCGCCGCCGTCAAGACCCGGCAGGGCATTACCCGCATTGCGGAGCGCACCGCAAAAAAGGTAGTCACCACGGGTTGCGGTCAGGGCAGCGTCTTTGGTGATCTGATGGACGATGTTGACCGCATTGTGCTGCCGCCTGCCACCCTGCAGCAGTCTCAGCTCTATGGCATCGTCAACGCGATCCGTCTGCAGGACAGCATCTACAAACTGGCCGGCTCGGTGCATGGCTGTGCGCTGTTTCGGGGCGAGGAGATGCTGGTGTTTGTCGAAGACGTTGGGCGCCACAATGCCATCGACACCATCGCCGGCTGGATGTGGATGCATGAGGAGCCTGGCACCCGTGTTGCCGGGCGTACCGTTGGGTCCATTGA
>JAIPCE010000242.1 GCA_021738345.1 Rhodoferax sp.
CCGGCAAGTTCGCCAAACGCACTGCGCAAGTTTCAAGCGGCAGAAGCAGCGGTCAATTCGTGGTGCGACGAGGCTCACATTGCCGCTTAGAAAAACTTGACTCAACAACAACGAGTTTCACTCAGTCAAGGAATCTAGCTTGCGACCAGTGGGCAAGTTCAGGCGACCGGCTTTTGCATCTTGGCGCGCCTTGTCAATAAATTCTTCTGCTTGCGTACGTGTAGTGCCGTCCGACTCGCGCCCGATGACACGGTGAATGCGCTGGCCATCGACCATGACATTGACGGTAAACACGCCGTCGCTGTTGGCTTGACGCTCGAAAGTGATGCCGTGCTCATTGAGCTTGTCGCCAGCAGCGAGCTTGCGCATAGCTGGGCGAGTTAATTTGGTGAAGGTTTTTGCCATGATGTTTCCGATCAGAACGGGATGTCATCGTCCATATCGTCGAAGGTAGGCGACGCGACAGGTTTTGCAGGTACAGATGCGGCTGGCTTGGCCGGCACACTTGCCACTGGCTTTGCAGGCACAGACACTGGTTTAGGTGCAGTTACTGCCGACGTTGATGCAGGTGCAGGTGCAGGTGCAGGGCCTTTGTAAATCGTGCCAATGTTGGCTTGCGTAGCGCTCACCCATTTTCGCGATGCTTCCGGGCCTGCCTCATGGGCCACCAGTAAGGAGTTCCAAGCCCGACGCAGTACGGGAAAAACGACATCTTCCAGCTTTGCCCAATTCCAAACACGTTCACCATTGCTGCGAGTCATGGCCGGTGACAAAAGTTGGCTATCAGAAAGCAGCTTCCAACGCTCTTGCTCTTCATGCGTCAGCAGCTCAGGGCAATGAATCGCCAGCCTGACAAAGCGCTCCGAGTCATCCACGTCCCACAGTTTTTGTTCCATCTCTTTTAGCGAGATCGAGTTGTCACCCTGGAAGCCAGTGTCTTGATAAAGCTCGACATCGCTAAAGCTCTGCTGCACCGCCCATTCAATGAAGCTCGAGAGCGTGCGCCGATGTTTGCGAGCCGCTAAGTCGGCTAGGTAATTGAGCTGCGGGTCCATTCGCACTGTGACGATCACAGAACGGGCCAATTTGCCACCACCACCTTTACGCTTGCTTTCCGGATTTTCAGTAGCCATGTTGTGTCCTTTGGTTCAAAAGTTCTATTAGCTTCTGTGTAAGTCTATCACGACTAGAATACTTATATATCTACATTTTTATAAATTATTCTATGTACGTCTTAACTTAGCTTACATATCGAGAAAACATGACGCACCAACAAATCAGCCCCATACAAGTCGTGACTTACCCCGACGGCAGGATGAACACCAAAAACGCTTCGACCTACACCGGCTTGTCTGAAAAGACGCTGGCAATGATGCGCTGCAACGGCAATGGGCCGAAGTTCATAAAGCGTGGCCGAGTGTTCTATTTCATGGCGGACGTGGATGCCTGGATGAACGCCAATGGTCGTATGACCAGCACCGCCCAGGCCAAACACGCCGCTGCCTGATCGACGGCTAAACCGGCGATTTAGCAGGGGACACCATGAACGACCTGATCGAACAATTCAGGCTGGCCATTGCGGCGGCGGGACTGACCCCGCCGACCGAGATCATTGACGATGGCGTGATTCACCGGTTCAGCACCAACGGCAAACCAACTCACAGAAGCGGCTGGTACATGCTGCACAGTGATGGCATCGCCGCTGGTGCGTTTGGTGACTGGCGCGAGGGCTTTACCCACAATTGGTGCAGCAAGGCCGACACGGCCATGACCGAGTCTGAACGGCAGGCGCATCGTGAGCGCGTCAAGGCTATGCAGCGCCAGCGCGAGGAAGACCAGGCAAAACGCCAGCAATTGGCCGCAGCAGAAGCACACAGCCGCTGGACGGCCGCAACTCCCTGCACCCAGCACGACTACCTGACCCGCAAGGGCATCATGCCCAATGGGGCAAAGATCGAGGGCGACAAGCTGTTGATCCCGATGCGCGACACGGCGGGCACTATCTACAGCTTGCAGACCATCACCCCGGACGGCACCAAGATGTTTATGTCGGGTGGCCGGGTCAAGGGCTGTTACTGCTCAATCGGCAAGCCAGACGGCTACATCGTTGTCTGCGAAGGCTTCGCCACGGGCGTAAGCATTCATGAGGCTACGGGCGGCGCGGTGGCGGTGGCCTTCAACGCTGGCAACTTGGAAGCGGTGGCAACGGCTCTGCGCAGCAAATACCCTGCCTTGAAAATCATCATCGCTGGTGACGACGACCACCTGACTGTGAACAACCCCGGCATGACCAAGGCACGGGCAGCGGCGCTGGCAGTAGGTGGCTATCTGGCAGTACCTGAATTCTTTGGCCACGAGCGCGGCGACAAAGACACCGACTTCAACGACCTGCACTTGCTCGCTGGCCTAGCAGCGGTGAAGGCTGGCATTGATAACGCGGTGCTGGTGAAGGTTGGGGCTGGTGACACGGGCGCGGCTGATCCAATGGCGGCAAGTCAGGATGACACCTGGCCAGAGCTGCAACCGCTGATCGTGCAAAGCGAAGCGCAGGACTATCCCCTGGACGCATTGCCCCCGCTGATACGGAGTGCGGTAGAGGAAGTTTGCGGCTTCGTCAAGGCACCCGTGCCCCTGGTGGCTATGAGCGCGCTGGCGGCTTTATCAGTGGCCATCCAAGCCCACACCGATGTTCAACGCGCAGAAAAGCTCGAAGGGCCTTGCAGTCTGTTTCTGTGCTGCATTGCAGATTCTGGTGAGCGAAAAACAAGCTGTGACGGCTATTTCACCAAAGCCACGCGTGACTATGAAGCCAGCGAGCGCGAAGCAGCCAAGCCCCTGATACAAGCCTATGAAACTGATCTGGATGCCTGGAAAGCGCAGCGCAGCGGCGTGCAAGAAAAAATCAAGTCGCTGGCCAAAGATGGCAAGCCCACCAACCTTCTGGTGAACCAACTTCACGACCTTGACCGCGACAAGCCCAAAGCCCCCCGCGTGCCCCGCCTGATCTACTCAGACGCAACACCTGAAGCGCTGGCATCCAACCTGGTGAACGGCTGGCCCTCGGGCGGCATATTCAGCAACGAGGGCGGCATTGTGCTGGGCGGCCATGCGATGAACAAAGACGTGGCCATGCGGAATATGGCACGGCTCAATCAGCTATGGGATGGCAAGATAGGCGCGACTGACCGGGTAACAAGCGCAGGCTATGGTGACACCACGGCGCGAATGACCATGAGCCTGCAAGTGCAGGAACCCACACTACGGGCCTTTTTTGACAACACCAAAGGGTTAGCCCGTGGCACCGGGTTTCTGGCGCGGTTTCTGGTGGCATGGCCTGAATCGACCATGGGCACGCGCATGTTCACCCCACCACCGGACGGCTGGCCAGCGCTCGCCGGCTTCAACGCCAGACTGACCGCCATCCTGAACCGACCTGCCCCCGTTGACGACCACGGAGTGTTGACCCCGGCCATGCTGACACTATCACCCGATGCAAAACAGGCTTGGGTGACTTTCCACGATGCGATTGAAACTGAACTGGCCAATGGCGGTGATCTTTACGATTTGCGGGACGTGGGCAGCAAAGCGGCGGACAACGTAGCTCGGCTGGCGGCGCTGTTTCACGTCTTTGCTGGCAGCATTGGGCCGATTGATTTTGAATCACTATGGGTAAATTCCCCGCCCCTTGGGGCGGTATTTCTCTCAGGTTTCCAAAAAGCACAGTGTCCGTAGGGCACTGTAAAACGAAGACGAGCCGCGCAGCGTGCGAGTCGCAGTGCAGTGATACCACGCCCCTTGGGGCGCGGATGTTCATTGCCTGGAATCAGCGGTGCAGATCATCACATGGCACTTGACCGAAGCAAAGCGGTTTCTTGGTGAGCTGGCCATGACCCCGGAGGTGGCTAACCCGATGCGTCTGGAATCGTGGCTGATCGACTGGTGCAGGCGTGAGGGAGTCGACAAGGTACCAACCCGCGAAGTGCAGCGCAACGGGCCAAGCGGCTTGCGTGACAAGGCAGTCATTGCCGATGCCGTGAAAGAACTGGCAGAGTTGGCACGGGCGCGGCTGGTGCAGGACGGCAAAAAGAAGTCTGTGCAGATCAATCCGGCATTGCTGACGGTGGCACCATGAGTTTGCTGGCCATGCTCAAAAAGGGCAGTTTGCGCCAGCCTGCGACGTTGACAGTTGCGACAGTTGCGACAGTTAGCCCGGTTACACCCCCAAGTGTCGCAAAGGTCGCAAGTGTCGCAGTCGCAAAACCTGAAAAGGTGGCAGCGAGTGACCCGACATCCAACGTGGTTGCATTACCCGGTAATGATCCCGAACGCTGGTGCTGGCCGCACAGCACGGCCATGAACGGCGCAGAGATCGACCTGTTCGAGGCACGCCTGCACCGATTCACCGACAAGGGACTGACCCGCACCGACGGCGAAACGCTGGCCGACGAGCTGGTGATTCGGGACCGGGAAACCGACGACCGGCGGCTTTGCCTGGAGTGCAGGCACTTGTCTGGCTACGGCCACGCAAGCTGGCGCTGTGGCAACTGGCAGACGGCGGGTGTCGCCATCCGCACACGTGACACACAGTTGCCTGCTGATCTGGTGTTGCAGTTGCAGCGCTGTGACGGCTTCGCCACTGCCACGCCAAACGAATCCCCAAGCTCAACACCGAAAACATCTTTTTGAAAGCACCACCATGACCACACGACAACCACTTTTTACCCCCACCGCCGACGGCCAAGCCTATGACATTGCACCCGCTGGCGTGCTACTGATCCTGGCCGATATGGTTTACGGGCCGCAGGACGATCCGCAGTGGACGGGCGGGCCAAAGACCGAAGCCATGATTCTGGCCATGCTGGCGGCGGCGCGCGCTGGCGGTTACGCCCAAACCGACATTCTGCACACCCTGCTGGTCCGTGGTGAGCGCTCCCAACGTCTTGAACTGATGGCGCGTGCAGCTTGCGCAGCCGCTGGCAATGACCGTATCGCAGCGCTGTTTGAATCCATGCGAAAGGGTAAGCAATGAACCCAACACCTGAATTCATGGCGGCATTCGACCGCCACCAGGCCATGCGTGCCACCTTGGGCAATGACCATCCACTGACCCAACGGGCGCTCACCTTGGTGATGGACCTTGCACCTGAAAAACTCAAAACCATGATGACCAACATGGCGCGTGAAATGGGCTTGATCCCCAAACACGCTGATGGCTACTTGGATGACGGCACACCTGTCTATCAGCTCGAATCCATTGCCCGGACGCTGGACATGAGCGAGTCTGAAGCGCAAGCCTCAGTGCAGGCTTTTATGACCGACCGGGCCGCGCTGGGCCTGAACACCGCACCGATTGACCCGGCGCTGATCCACAGACGGCAGTAAGCCATGAGCAAACCACCGCGCCGACTATGCGTTGAACCGGTCAGCTCGACAAATTGGCCAGGGTGCACTACCCGCAGAAATGCTCGCCGAGCTTTTCCCACTTGTTGGTTTTAACGAGCTTTTGAATATCGATGACCTGCACGGAAACTCCCCTTAGACCAGCCTCCGAGACAACTTCACAAATATATTGGGCATAACCATCACGGCTAGCTCCATTGTTGATAACCCCAACCTTGAACATTTTTGGAGAGGTCCAAAGAGCATCTTTAGCTGTTTTTTCACTCCCACTTTTGAACTGCTTCAAGACTTTATCGTGCGCCGGTGAAAGCGATGCAGCCTGGACAGCAATAGCGGAAAACGCGACCAGCGTCGACAATACCGTTCTGTGAATATTTTTCATATTTACACCCCTTTAAAGTTCTGACTGTAAAGCATGCTCGGGGTGCCACGAATGGTGGGGGAAATGAAAAAAAGACGTGTCCGCTGCAAACCACTAAAACACGTTGCTTCATGGTTTCGTAACAGTGACATAATACACTTAAAGTCACTGTTACGAAATAGGTTAACGATATGGAAACCCCAGCAAAAAAGGCAGGCAGGCCAGCAAAGCAAGGTGCAGCGCAGACGCCAGCGCAACGACAGGCTGCGTATCGTGCGCGGCTAGTGCAGGCGCAAGACAACGCCATGCTGAAACCAGGTACAGCCAACACAGCGGCGCTTCTGGCAAGCATCAAACACTACTGCACCTGTATCGACACCACACCAGACCACGCCGACATTGCCCGTCGACTGGTGGCACCCGTGATCAGAGAATTGTGTGACCGTTACAAAATCCAATTATCGTAACTGTTACGAAATACCATGACAACCCAAAAACGCAACACGACCAAGCTGATTCCCGGCTATGCCACGCACACCCGCACCCAAGAGAGCTACATGGGGGCGCTGCTGGACGCGGTAAGCCTGGACGACTGGCGCGAAGTTGTCATCGGGGCGGTGCAGGCAGCCAAGAGCGGCGACGCGCAGGCGCGCGCCTGGCTGGGGCAACACCTGGTCGGCAAACCAGAAAGCAAAGCGCCCACGGCGGTGAATGTGATCGTTCACCAGTTGCAGGGCAAAGACAAGGTGCTGGATACGCTGGTTCAAGACAACTACATGAAAGCCGCTTTCCCAGATGACAACGCGGCATACAAGTCGAATATCAGGGCGCAACTGGCCATTGAATTGAACGAAAAAATGCAACAGGTGGAAAATACAAAAACAATAGCTGCTAGCGCATAGCAGACAAGCGCTACAGCCTGCTTTGGCATTAAAGATGCGCGCAAAAGTGAACAGTTACGCAGCAAACTTGGCTATTGATTTCGGTAAATAATTTCGGCAAGGGCAAACCATGGGCGGCTACAACAGCGGCAGGCGCGACGGCAAACGCACCACCGACGACATGCACGTGTTGGACATTCGCAAGGTCCAGCGGGACGGGCTTTTGAAGCCGGGGTGTTCATTCAGTTGGCAGTGGACGCGCGGCGGCAACAAGATTGCGGCCATTGACATGCGCGCCGAGACTGACCGTGTGCAACTGATCTACCGCAGCCGGGTCAATGGCGATGAATGGCAGGACATGGATTACCCGGTGTTTCTGGACTGGACCCAGTGCCACTATGGCGGCCAGCGTGCCTGGTGGCGCTGTCCTGCTATGGGCTGTGGGCGGCGTGTGGCGGTGTTGTATGGCGGCAAGGTGTATGCGTGCAGGCATTGTCACAAACTGGCCTACAGCACCCAGCGGCAACTACCGGACGACCGGGCCACCGGCAAGGCCGACAAAATCCGCAAGCGGCTGGGCTGGGATGCTGGCATCTTGAACCTGCCCGGCGGCAAACCCAAGGGGATGCACTGGCGCACATTCGCACGCTTGCAGGCGGCGCATGATGCCCACGCCGAGCAGGCCATGGCGGGGATGACGGCCAAACTGGGGGTAGCTCTGGCACGGCTGGAGGGGGTCAAATCCCGGCTGAAAATATAGTCAGCCCAGTTGCCGGGAATACACTCGATTCCTTTTACATCCCATTTTGTCTGAAATGACCCGCGAAACCGATGCCCGTATGGTGGTTGACCAGCTCCTCAAGGATGCGGGCTGGGACATTTTCGACAAATTTCAGGTCTCGACAGAAGAACCCGCAGCCGACGGTCGTGCGGATTACCTTCTGAAAAGTTCCCTCACGCGACCACTTTGCGTGGTTGAAACCAAGCGATTTGGCAAAGACCCCTACGGTGCAAAAGGTCAGACCTTGCCCTATGCGCAGGGTCTAGGTCTGCCCTTTACCCACAATTATTTTTATCCAGTGCTTGCGACGCCAAGCGCGAATCCGGCGCAGATCATTTGCAAACAAGCGTAGCCCTGCCAGATCAGCTGATGACCGGGCGGTGGATCGTTAAGGCGCCCAAGGTAG
>JAIPCE010000243.1 GCA_021738345.1 Rhodoferax sp.
CACTGCCCCAGGCTGGGACCCAAGGAGTAGTGCACGGTTTGTTCAGCCGCCCCCCCCCGTGCCAGAAGATGCCGCGCATGCCCGTTCGCGGTCCACTCCACCTGCCCCCCTCCGGCCGTGCCAAGACAATCATGCGCAAAGACAGCCATCCATGCCCCCACTTCACGCGGCACCGAGCCGCGCGACGCGTGCACGCGCACCAGCACCGCGGCTTCGTGCTCGAGTCGCTTCAGCAGCTGCTGTGTCTGTACGTTCAATTTCACAGGGGAATCGTTGATGCGCATCAAAATTTTTGCTTTTCAGTGCCAGCGGCGCAAAATATAAGGCACAGTATGCTCGCGAAAATCAAATTCGGAGACCGCCATGATTTCACTTGCCCGATTCGCCAAACCGCATACCACCACCTTCTGGATTGGACTCGCCGCGATTGTTACCGGTTGTTCCACCAAGATGCCTGACTATGTCCCCCCGGTCAAGCCACCGCCCCCTGCCCCCACGGCGCCGGTGGCCCCGCCACCCGTGGTCGTTGCGCCCCCCACTGCGCCAGCCAAAGCCAAGCCCACCTTGGTCTCGCAGGCCCGCAAAGCCGCCGATTACCGCCGTGATGCCGCGCAGCACCTGTATGAGCGCAATGCCACGCGCATCTTTAGCGGCAAGATGCCGCCTCAGCTGTACGCGGTGGGCGTACTCGATGTCGATGTGGACAAAGTGGGGGCAATCACGTCGCTACGTTGGGTGCGTGCGCCTAGCCACGCCCCAGAAGTGATTGCGGAAATTGAGAAGGCGATTCACGCGGCGGTTCCATTTCCGGCTCCGGTCCGTATGGGACGCGTCACCTACTCCGAGACTTGGCTGTGGGACAAGAGTGGACGTTTCCAGCTCGACACCCTCACAGAAGGTCAGCATTGAGGCCACCAAGAACCAAGTTGATTCATTCTCAGCCAACTCTGTCATTCCCGCACAGGCGCGAATCCAGGAGGGCAATAGATTCCCGCCTGCGCGGGAATGACGGCCTGATATGTCACGGCCTTTGCCGGTATTCATATCCTTGGAGTGCTTGGATTCCTATCACCCTCAACGGGTGTAGTGCCTGATCAGGCTCCGCTGACCTGACCCAACAAACCATTTCACCCAGAAAGGCTGTGCCATGAGAAAGAAAGTTGTATCCGCCACTGAGGCCATCGCCATCCTGCGCGACGGCGACACGCTGTGCTGCGCGGGTTTTGGCAGTAACGGTGTCCCTGTGGAATTGATTCTGGCCCTGGAAAAGCGCTTTTTGGAGACCGGCACACCGCGCAAGCTGACGCTGCTGTTTGGCGGCGGTCCTGGCGATGGCGGCACGGGTGGCGTCAACCACCTCGCGCATGAGGGCATGCTCAAGCGCGTGATTGGCGGCCACTATGGCTTAGTACCCCAAATTGGCAAACTGGCGCTCGAAAGCAAGGTCGAGGCCTACAACCTGCCTTTGGGTGTCATCTCACACCTGTACCGCGACATTGCCTGTGGCTTGCCGGGCACGGTCTCCAAAGTGGGGCTGGGCACCTTTGTCGACCCGCGCCTGGAAGGCGGCAAAATTGGCAGCAAGACCACCGAAGACCTGGTCAGCGTGATTCAGCTGGGCGGCAAAGAGCTGCTTTACTACAAAACCATGCCGATTTCGGTCGCGTTCATTCGCGGCACCAGCGCCGATGCCGAGGGCAATATCACGATGGAGCGCGAGACCCTCACGCAGGACATGCTGGCGGTCGCCACTGCCACCAAAAACAGTGGCGGTTTTGTCATTGCCCAGGTGGAGCGCATTGCCGAGCGCGGCTCGCTCAACCCGCGCCGGGTCAAAGTACCGGGCATTTTGGTCGACTGCGTAGTGGTCGCACAGGCCGAAAACCATCCACAGAACCTTGGTGGTGTCTATAACCCCGCGTTTTCAGCCGAAGTGCGCGTGCCGCTGGATGCCATCGCCCCGATGCCGCTCGACGAGCGCAAGGTCATTGCCCGGCGCGCGGCCTTTGAGTTGCTACCCAACGCCGTGGTCAACCTGGGCATTGGCATGCCCGAGGGTGTGGCGGCGGTTGCCAACGAGGAAAAAATTCTGAAGTACATGACCCTGACCGCCGAGCCCGGTGTGATTGGCGGCATGCCGGCATCCGGGGTGAATTTTGGTGCTGCGACCAACCCGGACGCGGTCATCGACATGAACCAGCAATTTGACTTTTACGATGGCGGCGGGCTGGATCTGGCCTGCCTGGGTCTGGCCGAATGCGACGCAGCGGGCAGCATCAATGTCAGCCGGTTCGGTCCCAAACTGGCGGGCGCGGGCGGCTTTATCAATATCACACAAAACAGCCGCACGGTGGTGTTTGTGGGCACCTTTACCGCAGGCGGCCTGAAAGTACAGATTGAAGGCGGTCGGGTGCATATCCTCAAAGAAGGACGCGCGCGCAAGTTCGTGCAAAAAATCGAGCAGGTGACCTTCAGTGGGCCGTACGCCGCAAGCACCGGCCAAAACGTGTTGTATGTGACCGAGCGCTGTGTGTTCAAGCTCACGGCCCTGGGGCTTGAGCTGATTGAAGTGGCGCCCGGCATCGATATTGATCGTGACATACTGGCGCAGATGGATTTCAGTCCGATCATGAACAACCCCCAACCGATGGACCCGAGGATATTCCAACCGGCAGCTATGCAGCTCAACGACACCCTGCTGTCGATCAGCCTGGTGGATCGCATGCAATATGACGCAAGCAAGGGCACCGCGTATTACAACTTCCAGGGTCTGAACGTGCGCACCAAGAAGGACGTGCAAGACATCCGCCATGCCGCAGAGCAACTGTGCCAGCCCATTGGCAAGAAGATTATGCTGGTGGTCAACTACGACAATTTCCAAATCGACGAGGCTGTCGTAGACGACTATTCCGCCATGGTGAAAGAACTCAGCGACACGTATTACACCGACGTGTCGCGCTACACCACCAGTGCCTTTATGCGGCTCAAACTTGGGGCAGCGCTGGAAAGCCGTGGCCTGGCCGCGCACATTTACGAGACACCGCAGGAAGCAACGGCAGCGGCCAGGTAAACGGGCCACGCTACCCAATCGCGCCGCGCCAGTCGGTCCACCATGCCCTGGCTAGCCCGGCTTGACCTGAACTACCAGCTTGCGTCTGGGCGTACGGTGGCGCGCCATACCCACTCCGGACCCCTGCGCATTTTGCAGAGTCTGTACCCGGAAGGCGATGCGATCTGCCACAACGTGCTGGTGCACCCACCCGGTGGCTTGGTGGGTGGTGACACGCTGGACATCCATGTCGATGTCGGGCCGCAAGCGCAGGGACTGATCACCACACCGGGCGCCACCCGCTTTTACCGCTCCGAAGGGCAAACTGCACTGCAGAGCACGCACCTGCAACTGCAGGCCGATGCACGTCTGGAATGGCTGCCACTCGAGTCCATCTGTTACAGCGGCTGCCTGGCAGAAAACCGGCTCACCATGGAGCTGGCACCGGGTGCTGAACTGATGGGCTGGGACATCACAGCACTGGGCCTGCCGGCCGCCAGGCAGCCCTTTACCCACGGCATGCTTCGCCAGCATATCGAACTCCCGGGCATCTGGCTAGAGCGTGGGACACTGGACGCCAGCGATTTACGTCTACTCGACGGCCCAGTCGGACTCGCCGGCCACCGCTGCATGGCCAGCATTTTTTTTGTCGCAGGTACCGCACTAAGCCGGCCACGTCGACAAGAAGCCTTGGACCGCGCACAAGAGGTGATTGCCGCACATACCCTGGCCGCGAGCGCTGGTGTCACCAGCCCGAACCCCCAGGTCATCGTGGCACGTGTGCTTGCTCCGGTCGTCGAGTC
Source organism: Rhodoferax sp. (assembly GCA_021738345.1). Classification (GTDB taxonomy): domain Bacteria; phylum Pseudomonadota; class Gammaproteobacteria; order Burkholderiales; family Burkholderiaceae_C; genus Allorhodoferax. Next base: position 3,853 of record JAIPCE010000243.1, read on the forward strand.
AGCCACCGACATGTTGCGCCAACTGCGCGCCTCATGGCGTGTGGCCATGTGGAACAGCGCACCCATCAATCCCCGCATCTGGGCCATGTAGGCGGGCCATGGTCGTTTTACTTTTGGTGAGATGCTGCATTGATGTCGTATCAGCATGCTGGTGCCGGAACCGGTGCAATCGGGATTACTTGCAGCGAGCACTGGTAGCGCTGCAATCGGGTTTGCTCGCAACGAGCGCTGGTAGCGCTGCAATGGGGGTCGGATCCCGATTCAGGACAATGGACTGAACGGAGCGCTGGGCATCTCTACGAAATCGGGCTCTGACCCCCATTGCAGCGCGGTGCTGGAGGCTGGAACGACATTGACGTAATTCGAGCCTGTCCGCTTTTTCTCTACAACAATTTGATCAGCGCCACCGTGGTACCTGCTGCCGCTGTGATGAATGCTCCCAGCTTGACAGTTAGGCGCAGCTCCAGTGCTTGAATGTCCTTGGACAACAAATCCATGCGGCTTTCAAGATGCACGATGTCGGACCGCGTAGCCAACGTGGAATCCATCGCCTCTGACAAAGAGTCCGCTTGCGCCTGGACGAACGCCGCAGCCTGCTCACGGGGCATCCCGGCCTTCTCCAGTCGCTCTACAAATTTCAGGGTGTCGAATGTGACGGCGCTCATGCAAATCAGTTTACACCACGCACAATAAAATCATGGTTCAGCACTGCGGTTCAGATGCTCATCCAAGTGATGTGGACTCTTATCCCCTCGCCCCATGCGCACCCCCGGCCTCCACCGCCGCCAACGATCAAGGCACGCGTGATTCGGACTTGTCCTTTTTCCGCTTTTCTCTGAAAGCTCACTTCGCACGCCGACGTTGTGCAAAGGCATGATGACTTAGCACCCATTCCTGAAACTGAGCAGCGGCCAACGGACGTGAGAAACAATAGCCCTGCAACTCGTCGCAGCCCAAGGCCGCAAGGGTCTGTGCGGTGGGCATATTCTCGACCCCTTCGGCCACCACACTGAAGCCCAGGGTATGACCCAGGGCAATGACCGCGTGCACGATGGCAGCGTCGGCGCTGTCGTCGAGCATGTCGCGCACAAACGACTGGTCGACTTTGAGGATGTCGATTTTGAAGCGCTTGAGGTATGCCAGACTGGAGTAGCCCGTACCGAAGTCATCGATAGCGATTTGCAGGCCCAGCGCCTTGAGCGCCGATACCCTGGCCACTGCCGTGGCCTGATTTTCCATCAGGTGGGATTCGGTCAGTTCCAGCTCCAACTGGTCGGCAGGCATCCCCGTGCTTTGGAGCACCTCATGCAATTGCCCGACCAATTCTGGGTCGGCAAGCTGTACCGCCGACAGATTGACAGACAGGTGGTGGCCCTTGAACAAGCCTTGCCGCTCAAACTCCATCCACTGGCTGCACGCGGCTTGCAAAACCCAGCGTCCAATCGACTTGATCAGTCCGGTTTCTTCTGCCACGGGAATGAAGTCTGACGGCGCAACCTGTCCCAACACTGCGTTGTTCCAGCGCAGCAATGCCTCTGCGCCCAACATCTGGCGCGTGCGGGCGCTCAGGCGTGGCTGGAAAACCACGCTAAACTCGTTTTTCTCTAGCGCCTGGCGCAACTGCGCTTCCATCGTCTGGCGCGCTTGAATGCGCAAATCAGTCTCTGTGGAGAAAAAACGCGCGGTATCGCGTCCCGCAGCCTTGGCCTCATACATGGCAGCATCGGCACGGCGCATCAGTTCGTCCTGATCCTGCGCATCGTCGGGGAACATGGCCACGCCGACACTGCATGACACCGCGATGGTATTGCCCTCGATGACGGTACTTTTGCGGATGGCCGGAATCATGCGCTGGTTGATCACCGCATCAAGCTCCGTCCGGTCGCTGATGTGACGCATGATGATGACGAATTCATCGCCCCCCAGGCGGCTGACCGTGTCGTCGGCTCGTACCAGCCGGCACAAGCGGCGTGCCACGGTGCGCAGCAGGCTATCACCAATATGGTGACCCAAGGTATCGTTGATGAGTTTGAAGCGGTCGAGATCAATAAACAGCACGGCCATTTTTTCACCGCTGGATTGCGCCAACGCGAGGCCTTCGCGCAGTCGCTGCTGGCACATTGCACGATTTGGCAACTCGGTCAACACGTCGTGGTGGGCGAGAAATCGGATGCGCTCCTCATGGGCTTTGCGATCCGTAATGTCGATGGAGGTGACAATGAAGTTGCCAATCTCGCTGCGGGAGCCGCCCTTGTGCGCCGCCGATACCATGAGCCATGCTGGGTACGTTGCACCCGAGCGACGTCGCATCTGGGCTTCTCCCTGCCAGACCCCCTTGGTGTGCACCTCGTTCCAGGGCAAGGCGGTCGGAAACTGCAGCAACGTGTCGAAGTTGTCGCCCAGCACATCATGAAACTCATAGGATGTGCTGCGGCAAAAAGCCTGATTGACGCTGATGATTTGCCGGTAGGCATTGGTAATGATGATGCCTTCTGAGGAGGCCTCGAAAACCTTTGCCCAAAGCTCCAAACGTTGTTCCAGAATTTTGATTTTGTTGATCGGGGCAAAGGCCGTCAACACCGCCTCTTGTCCCTGAAACTGCAATCGGCGCGCTGACAAAATCGCCCACGAGGGTGCCGCACCGCCAAGCCACCGTACTTCAAATTCGTCGACTTCTCCCTGGTCTGCAAGACGCTGAAAGAACCGTGTGCGGACGCTCGGCTCCAGCCCCTGACCCCACGGGTCGGTTCGACGGTCCCCCAGCCAGGCGGCAGCGGGTGCGTTGGCGTGCAACACGACATGGTCGGGCACCGATGTCACCATCATGGCGATGGGAAAGGCCTCGACCAGCTCGCGCTGTGCGGCTGCGGCGCCGGCGGTGGCCGCGAGTTCCTGCTGGCTCAGCCGGTCTCTGTCGAGTTGGGCCAGCATGCTATTGAATGCGACGTAGAGCTGACCGATTTCGTCGTGGCTGTCCCACTGCGCGCGATGGCTGTAGTCCGCCGTATTGCGGACCCGGTCGGCCACCTCGGCCAATGACTGCAGGGGTCGGGAAATCTGGCGCGCCACCAAATAAACCAGGCTCAAGATTCCGCTCAGCAACAGCAATGCCGTGCCCAAGTGCAGCCACATGCGGGTGAACATCAACTTCACACGCGCCTGCAAAAGTGATCCAAGCTCGACGAGTGCAGTCTGCCAGGCGCCATCGACCGCTCGCAGTGCTGCCTCTATTGGCTCATCGGCTCGTGATCTGGCGACTGGGGAAGGCGCTGTATTGGCAAGGTCTGCCAGCACCATCTGCAATGCACGGGCGCGCGCGTTCAGTTCGAGCCGCGATGTTTTGAGCGCGATGGCTAGCTGAGGTGAGCCCGCTGCCCAAGCCTGCTCATAGTCCGATTCGACTCCAACGATCACGGCATCGAGTCGCCCCACCAGGCTAAGCAACCTGGCAACCTGGTTTTCTCCGGGTGATTGCTGTCCCCACCGCTGCATGAACTGTTGGCTATCGTGCAAAACTTGAAGCAACTCCGGCATCCGCAGTACCGACAGCGACATCACGTAGTAGCTGTCCAGATCAGGGTCAAGAATAAGGTTGGACTGGTTCCCTACGGTCGTCAGCAAGGTGCGCGCGGTGTCCAGTAATTGACCTCTGGTGGTTCCGGGTGCCGCCAGCGCCTGCTCAAAATGGTCCGCCGATTGGCCGGTACCCAATTGCGCGTCGTATTGCAGGCGCACGTTGTCTAGCGCTGCTGTCAACTGGCCTGCAGAGGGTGGATTTTGAACGTCCTTGACAAAGGCAGACATCAGGCTTTGACGCACTGCTTCGGTATAGTTCGCGCCCACAATCTCCTTGCGTGCAAAGTCAATCGCAAGGTACTTTTCATGGATCAGGATGCCCGACACATAAATGACGGCACACAAGTCCAAAAGATAAATCAGAGTCAGCTTACGCCCGACCGTCAGGCTTC
>JAIPCE010000244.1 GCA_021738345.1 Rhodoferax sp.
CCACATCGGTCAGGCCAGGTAGCGCAGCCGACCCACCGGCTAGCAGGATGTAGTCGACCTTGTTGTGGGGGGTGCTGGTAAAGAAGAACTGCAGGGCGCGCCCCAATTCTTGCACCATGGATTCAATGAACGGGCTTAGAACCACGCTTTCGTAGTCCTCGGGTAAGTCGCCGCTGCGCTTTTTGTTTTCTGCCTCTTCTTGCGAAAACCCGTATTGCCGAACAATCAACTGGGTGAGCTGCGCGCCGCCAAAGGCCTGGTCTCGGTCGTACAGCACTTCTTCGTCCTTGAGCACTTGCATGCTGGTAGTCAAGGCGCCGACCTCAAAAAGTGCCACGATCAGGCCAGCGCCATTGCCGGGAAGATTTTCGATCAGCCGACCTGCTGCCAGCCGGGATGCATACGACTCGACATCGACCACCACGGGGTTCAAACCTGCCGCCTCGGCCAGACCTTGAATGTCTTGCACTTTTTCCCGACGCGACGCCGCGATCAGCACGTCAACGTCGCCGGCAGAGCTTGCACTAGGACCAATGACGCAAAAATCAAGGCTGACCTCGTCCAGCGGAAACGGGATGTACTGGTTGGCTTCGGTCTCTACCTGTTGTTCGAGGTCCTGGTCCGACATGCCACCGGGCAGAATAATTTTCTTGGTAATGACCGCAGATGGCGGCAAAGCCATCGCAACATTTCTGGTCTTGGTGCCGCTTTTTTTGATCAAACGGCGCAATGCTTCGGCCACTTCATCAAATTTTTCGATGTTGCCGTCAGAAATCCAGCCACGCTCCAGGGGCTCGATCGCACAATGCTCCAGCACGAGCTTGCCGGCCTTGTCACGGCCCAATTCCACCAGCTTGACACTGGAGGAACTGATGTCCAAACCCAACATGGGAGCGGGCTGGCGACTAAAAAACGACCCCAATGAGATCAAAACTATCCCCTGAAACAATGCGAAATGGCTTTGGCGAACTTAAGAAATCACTTCAATGCTATCAGCAAGATCATTGTCCCGCAAAGGATTTTTCACTTTTTTGGGTGCAGGATCGTTGCCAAAAGCAGACGTTGTAGAGGCCACACTTTAATCGCTAGCGGTCTGGATAAACTGTTAAATTGCATGGCAATGCCCTGTTTGGACCGCTTGACGGCCTGTTGATGGCCCGCCGTTCCAGGCCGTAACAGACCCATTGCACCCTCCAGGCGCGAATTTCAGACCTATTTATGCCCGCTAAATCCGAGAAAAATGACACCCAAGGCGCAGCGCCAAGCGCCCGACTTCACTGGCTTTTGCGATTGCTGTTGCAGGCAATCGGTGTGATTGCTGCAGGCGGACTGTCGGTCGCCATCCTGATTGCACTGGCGCTTGCGATGGCATTTCCCAACCTGCCCGATATTTCGGACTTGTCAGATTACCGACCTAAGTTGCCGCTGAGGGTGTTCTCGGAAGAAGGCGATCTGTTGGCCGAATTTGGTGAAGAAAGACGCAATTTAACGCCGATCTCGGAAATCCCCAAGGTCATGACCGACGCGGTTCTGGCGATTGAGGACGCGCGCTTCTACCAGCATGGTGGTGTGGACTATGTGGGGGTGTTGCGCGCCGGCCTAGCCAATGTGGGCAAGATGAAGAGCCAGGGAGCATCCACCATCACCATGCAAGTCGCTCGCAATGTGTACCTCAGCTCAGAGAAAACCTTCATACGCAAAATTTATGAAATTTTGCTGACTTTCAAACTCGAACATCTGCTGACCAAAGACCAAATCCTGGAAATTTACATGAACCAGATTTTTCTGGGGCATCGGGCCTATGGGTTTGCTGCGGCGTCAGAGGCCTATTTTGGCAAACCCCTGCGGGAAATCACGGTGGCAGAAGCCGCCATGCTGGCCGGATTGCCCAAGGCACCTTCTGCCTACAACCCGATCAACAACCCCAAGCGTGCGCGCATTCGGCAACGCCACATCATTGACCGCATGCTGGAAAACAACTTCATCACCGAGCAGCAAGCCCAAACCGCCAAAGACCAGGAGCTCAAAATCAGAAATGGAGCCAGCGGCAAGCAAATTCATGGCGAATACGTCGCTGAAATGGCACGACAACTCATCTTTGCACAATACGGCAACGAAACCTATACACGGGGTCTGGACGTCTTCACCACGCTGCGCAGTGCCGAGCAGGCCACCGCCTACAACGCTTTGCGCAGGGGCATCATGGATTACGAGCGCCGGCAAGTCTACCGCGGCCCGGAAAAATTCGTGAACTTGCCAACCGCAACCCAAGATTTGGAAGAAGCCGTTTTTGACGTGCTAGATGAGCACCCGGATAACGGCGATGTCATGTCAGCCGTGGTGCTGGAAGCAAATAGCAAAATTATCAAGGCGCTGCGGCAAAACGGCGAGTCGCTAGAAATTACGGGCGACGGTCTGAAACCTGCCCAGTCGGGGCTGTCTGACAAGGCACCGCCCAATATCAAGATTCGACGCGGTGCCGTGATTCGTGTCACCAGAACGCCCAAAGACACCTGGGAAATTACCCAATTGCCCGAAGTGGAAGGCGCGTTTGTGGCGATTGACCCACGCGACGGCTCCATTCGCGCGTTGGTGGGCGGTTTTGACTTTGCCAAGAACAAGTTCAACCATGTGACCCAGGCCTGGCGCCAGCCGGGCTCCAGTTTCAAGCCGTTTATTTATTCCGCCGCGCTGGAAAAAGGTTTTACGCCATCCACCGTGGTCAATGATGCGCCGCTGTTTTTTGATGCCGGCGTGACGGGGGGGCAGCCCTGGGAACCAAAAAACTACGACGGAAAGTTCGAAGGTCCAATGACGCTGCGCCGGGGTTTGGCGAAGTCAAAAAACATGATTTCGATTCAGATTTTGCGCTCTATAGGCACCCAGTATGCGCAGGACTGGATTACCCGCTTTGGTTTTGATGCCGACAAGCACCCGCCTTACCTCACCATGGCTTTGGGTGCGGGTGCCGTGACGCCAATGCAAATGGCAAGCGGTTATTCGGTTTTTGCCAACGGCGGCTTTCGCGTCAATCCCTGGCTGATTTCGCGGGTGGTGGAGCAACGTGGCAAGGTTTTGGTCACGACCACCCCGCCGGTCCTGGACGAGACCACCCGCGCAATCGATGCGCGCAACGCGTTCATGATGAGCAGCCTGTTGCAGGAAGTGACACGCTCAGGAACTGCAGCCCGGGCACAAGCCACGCTCAAGCGCACGGACCTGTATGGCAAGACCGGCACAACAAATGACTCGATGGACGCTTGGTTTGCAGGCTACCAGCCAACGCTGACCGCGGTCACCTGGATTGGCTACGACACGCCGCGCAAGTTAGGCGACCGGGAGACGGGCGGCGGTTTGAGCTTACCGGTGTGGATTAGCTTTATGGAGACCGCACTCAAAGGGGTCGCGGTGTCCGAGCCTGAGGTTCCGGAGGGTGTGGTACACCAGGGCGGCGAATGGTATTACGATGAGTTTGTCAAGGGCAATGGAGTGACGGGTCTCAAACTCGACGATGTGTCAGACCCAGGCATTCCGGCCGAGGCGCCAACGGAAGAGAAGAAACAAATTTTGGATCTGTTCAAAAATTGATCAGCTCGAAAAGTTCAAGTCTTGACCCGCCTGCAAGCTGGCATCTCGACTCAATGCGGCAAAAAACTCGCCCTGGCCTTTGGTGTCCTGCCATTGTCCGGCCAGCCACCGGTAGTGGTAGCCACCGGTTTTGGCTGCCATCCAGATTTCATGCAGCGGTTTTTGCAGGTTGATGACAATCTGGCTGCGATTGGTAAAAGTGATGGTCACCATGCCACCGACCCGCTGGGTGTCCAGGTCGGCATCCGTTTCTTCGTTGATACGATCGCAGCGCACCTCAATGGTCTTGAGTAAAGTCTCGGCTCGGTCCATGAATTCGGGGTCGGTCATTACAATTTCACCATGTTGAATCGAACACACATTCTAGAAGGCGGTCTGGTCCACGGTAGCGCTGGCAAAAATTGGCCCCGAAACACTCGGTTTATACCAAGCTGTATGCCGCCGCACCGACCACAGGAGTGGCCTTTGACCCGCGCACTGGTGTTGGCGGGCTGCATGGTGATGGTGTCGGGCTGCGGCCAGACCGGCGACCTCTATCTGCCTGCAAAAGACACGAAAGCCAGCCCGATGCGCGCCACTTCTGCACCCGTTGCGCCTAAAGCACAGCCTTGAAATTACCACACTGCGCACCATGACCCAAAATACGCTACCAGGCTGGCCCTTTATCAGCTACCGCGAGCAGCAATTGCACGTGGAAGATTGCGACCTGGGTTCTTTGGCCCTAGAACACGGCACGCCCTTGTTTGTGTACTCCAAAGCTTCCATGCTAGCCGCTCTGGCGGCCTACCAGAGGGGATTTGCGGGGCGCGACGCGCAGATTTGCTACGCCATGAAGGCCAACTCCTCACTTGCAGTACTTCAAGTGTTTGCGCGGGCCGGATGCGGCTTTGACATTGTCTCGGGTGGCGAGCTGGCACGCGCTCTGGCCGCCGGTGCGCAGCCCCGCAAAATCATATTTTCTGGTGTCGGAAAAACCCGCGCTGAAATGCGCGACGCCCTCATTGCGGGCATTGGATGCTTCAACGTCGAGAGTGAAGCAGAAATCGACGTCCTGAATGCAGTTGCACTCTCAATGGGCAAGGTGGCACCCATCAGCGTGCGTGTCAATCCCAATGTCGACCCGAAAACCCATCCCTATATTTCCACCGGGCTCAAGGGCAACAAGTTTGGCATTGCCCATGAGCGCACCCTTGCAACCTACCAGCATGCGGCCGCCTTGCCGGGCCTGAAGGTGCTTGGTATCGACTGTCACATTGGCTCCCAGATTACGGAAGAGGTGCCGTATCTGGACGCGCTGGACCGTGTACTGGATCTGGTGGCGAGCATTGAAAACGCGGGAATTCCCATCGCGCACATTGATCTGGGTGGCGGCTTGGGCATCAATTACAACGGTGACACCCCGCCGGCAGCCGACGCGCTGTGGTGCAAGCTGCTGGAGCGGCTCGACGCGCGGGGCTACGGGCAGCGCAAACTCATGGTGGAGCCTGGACGTTCCTTGGTGGGGAACGCCGGGGTCTGCGTCACCGAGGTGCTTTACCTCAAATACGGCGAACAAAAGAATTTTTGCATCATTGATGCCGCGATGAATGATCTGCCGCGTCCCGCGATGTACCAGGCCTTTCACACCATCACGCCGCTTGACGAACGTCGTCGCCCCAGTGCAGACGCACCGGTGTTTGACGTGGTTGGACCGATCTGCGAAAGCGGAGACTGGATTGGCCATGACCGTGCACTGTCAGTGCAACAGGGGGACTTGCTCGCGGTGCTGTCTGCAGGCGCCTATTGCATGAGTATGGCAAGCAACTACAACTCGCGCGGGCGTGCCGCAGAGCTGCTGGTCGATGGTGCAACAGCCCATCTGATCCGCCGACGGGACACCTTGGCCGATCAAATGCAGGCGGAGCGCTTGTGCGCCGACAATTAACGTGAAACACATCAATGGAAGCGGCATCTTGCCGCTTTGAATGCGGCTGCAAAGCGATGTGACTTTGGGAAGTAGTGCGAGGTGGTGCAGGTTTTTTGGGGTCGGATTCCAAAAACCGCTAGCCGCCATTTCTTGCCGGCACATCACACCCTCCAGCCTAGCAAGGTGACCACAACAGCCGCATAGACTGCGACCTCGGCGAAATCGTTTTTACCGGCGCGCATCCAGAAAAAATGCAAAATGGCCAGTAGCGCCACGGCATAGACCGAGCGATGCAGGGTTTGCCAGCGCCTTGCGCCCAAGGCCTTGATGGCTCGGTTGAACGAGGTTGCGGCCAGCGCCGTCAACAGCGCAAACGCGGCAAAACCCACCAAGATAAACGGCCGTTTGATGATGTCATTGGCAATATCTGTCCACTCCAGCCCCTGGTCCAACCAGCTATAAGCCAACAAGTGCAGCAGGCCGTAAAAATAGACAAAAAGTCCCAACATGCGCCGAAACCGCGCCAAGACCGCCAAACCAAAAATTACCCGAAGCGGCGTTAGCGCCAGTGTCAGGCACAGGAAGCGCAAGGTCCAGTCGCCACTGGAGCGGATGATTGCCTCAGCCGGATTGGCACCCAGCCGGTCCGCGGCCGCGCCCCAGACCAACCAGAGCAGGGGCAGTAGCGCCAGCGCAAAACAGACCGACTTGGCCCACCGGTTGGCCAGACCACCATTTAGCCAGGACCGCGCCGCCGCACTGGGAGCCATCCGGATGCGTCAGTACAGTTTTTTGAGGTCCATGCCCGCATACAACTGACCCACCTGCGCTTCGTAGCCGTTGAACATGAGGGTTTTGCGCTTCTTGGTGAACAATCCATCTTCTCCAATGCGTCGCTCGGTGGCCTGGCTCCAGCGTGGATGGTCTACTGCGGGGTTGACGTTGGAATAGAACCCGTACTCGTTGGCGGCGGCTTTGTTCCAGGCAGTGGCCGGCTGCTTTTCGGTGAACCGGATTTTTACAATGCTTTTGCCACTCTTGAACCCGTATTTCCATGGCACCACGAGGCGCAACGGCGCACCGTTCTGGTTGGGCAGCACTTCGCCGTACATGCCAAAGGCCAGTAGGGTGAGCGGATGCATGGCTTCGTCAAGACGCAGGGCCTCCACATACGGCCATTCCAGCACGCGAGAGCCGACAAACGGCATGGTCTTAGGGTCTGCCAGGGTCACAAATTCGACATATTTGGCATTACCCAGAGGTTCCACCCGCTTGATCAGGTCGACCAACGAGTAGCCCACCCAAGGAATCACCATGGACCAGCCCTCCACACACCGCAGGCGGTAAATCCGCTCTTCCATGGCCCCCAATTTGAGAAGGTCGTCCAGTGCCCAGGAGCCAGGTTTTTTCACCAGTCCTTCGATATCGACGGTCCAGGGCCGGGTTTTGAGGGTGTGGGCATTGGCAGCAGGATCTGCCTTGTCGGTGCCAAACTCATAGAAGTTGTTGTAGCTGCTGGCGTCCTGGTAGGAGGTGGCCTTTTCCATGGTGACTGCACCTGGAACTACTGACTGGCGACCCGGCAAGGCGGCCAGCTTTCCAGGCCGCGCCGCTGCAGGTGTCTGGGCCAGCGCCTGACGCGAGGCCCACGAAGCCATGACCGCACCCGCCACGCCGGTACCCATGTGTTTGATGAGCGTTCGCCGAGACTCCACGACCCGCCGGTCTGCTATCTCACTAGAAACAGCATGGCTAAAGCCGTCGGCGTTGTTTTTGATCAGCATGCAAAGTCCTCAATTGGATTACCTGACAAAGGAACATCTTCGCAGATAAACAGAAGACTTTGCAGAACTGGGGTTTGTTTGCCCCAGTGCTACGTCGAGCGGCGAGAGGCTACTTCAAGCCCGCGATGTAGTCAGACACGGCCTTGATTTCCTTGTCGTTCATCTTGGCGGCCACACCGGTCATTTGCAGGCTGTTCTTGCGCACGCCATCGCGGAAGGCGGTCAACTGGAGTACCGAATAATCGGCATTTTGTGCTGCCAAACGGGGATATTGGGCTGGTATACCGGCACCATTGGGGCTGTGGCAACCGGCACAGGCCGGCACCTGGCGGTCGGCAATACCACCCCGATAGATGCGCTCACCCAAGGCAACCAGGTCTTTTTCTTTGGCAAAACCCGGTTTCGAAGGCTTGCTTGTCACCCAGTACGCCACATTTCGCATGTCGTCCTCGGACAGCATGGTGGCAAAGCCCTTCATGATGGCGTTGGCCCGCTTGTCCGACTTGAATTCAATC
>JAIPCE010000245.1 GCA_021738345.1 Rhodoferax sp.
GTGGAGTGCAAGCACACGGGATGTTGACCAGGCGATACGCTGAATCAGAGTGTTTCTTGATTGAAGGCCGCGTAGAACAAGCGCAGGCTGCTCATAAATTAATAGCAAAATCCTGGTGGAAGCGGTTCTTCTGGAGTAAAGCGAAGGCCCGACTCCAGGCCCCCGAGGGGCCGGTGCAGATGCTGTGGGCCAACATGGCCTTGCATATGGATGCCAATCCGATGGCTTTGATGGAGCGTTGGCACCAACTGTTGGATGTGGACGGGTTTTTGATGTTTTCCTGTCTCGGGCCGGATACCCTGCGGGAACTGCGGGCAGTTTATGCCGCGCTGGGGTGGCCGCCACCCGCCCATGAGTTCACCGACATGCATGACTGGGGGGATATGCTGGTGGGCATTGGATTTGCCGAACCCGTGATGGATATGGAGCGCATCAGCCTGAGTTTTGAGACACCGCAGCGGCTGCTGCTTGAGTTGCGGGGGCTGGGGCGTAATCTTGGCAGCCACCGTTTTAAGGGGTTGCGGGGCCGCCGCTGGCATCAGCAATTACTGGATGCGATCGTGCGCGAGTTGTCCGACCCTGCCGACGGCGGGCGCATCAAGCTCAATTTTGAAATTATTTATGGCCATGCGTTCAAGCCCGCCCATCGGGCCAGGGTAAGTGCAGAAAGCAGCATTTCTTTGCAGCAAATGCGAGGTGAGCTGGGTTTAGACAAGCAGGCTCAAAGGCTCTAGATGATGACGTTTAATGGTGAACTGCGTTGGGTTTTGATGATTTTCTGCGTGCTGATTTTTACAGCGGCATTCGCACTGATGGTGGTTTCGGCCTGGGTGCGCCATCGTGGCGGCACCAAAGACGCTACAAATTTTCACAAGTCGATTGCTGTGGAGTTGTGCTGGGCGCTCGCACCGCTCATCATGGCTGCTGTGATGGTCTGGCCCACAGCGCGGCTGATTTTCAAGGGGTAACTGCCATTCCGGATCGAGTCGTGGCTGGGACACTGCGGGTTTTGCCTGATCAAAGGCGTCCGGGCAAAACGCTAAAATTGGCAAGGCTGGCAGCGGTAAGGCAAAGTTCAGCAAGAACAAAAAGGATTTAGGTTTATGCAAGGCTTGAAAAAATGGGTCCTGGGTGCCATTGCCGCCGTGGGTTCAGCGGCAGTTTGGGCGGGATTCCAGTGGAATTTTCCAACCCCCGTCACGCCCATCGCGCACGAAACGCTGCATGTCCATAATTTGTTTATGGCAATCGCGCTGACGCTGTTTTTTGGTGTCCTGGCGCTGATGTTGTATTCGTTTTGGATGCACAGAAAGTCACGTGGCTACAAGGCGGCAACCTTTACCGGTCCCAAGTCTGGGAAACAATGGTTTTTTGTATTGCTGCCGTTTGTCGGTTTGCTGATTCTTGACTACGGCGTTTTCGGCATCCCGGCTTACCACGCGGTGCTCATGTATGAGGACACCAAGACCGATGCCGAATTGGTTGTCAAGGTCACCGGCAGTCAGTGGTTGTGGCAGTATGAGTTCCCGGCCGAGGGCGTGCAGTTCTACAGTCGTCTGACCACTCCGCGCGAACAGATTCTCAACGAACAACCCAAAGGTGAGAATTACTTGCTTGAAGTGGATAACCCTCTGGTGTTGCCGGTTGGCAAGAAGGTCCGCTTTATCACCACATCCAACGATGTGATTCATAGCTGGTGGGTGCCTGCATTTGGCGTCAAGCGTGACGCGGTGCCAGGATTTTTAAGGGAATTCTGGGCCAAGATTGACACGGTCGGCACCTACCGTGGGCAGTGCTCGGAACTGTGCGGCAAGGAGCATGGGTACATGCCCATCGTTGTGAACGTCGTGCCGCAAGCCGAATTTGATGCCTGGTTGAAGAGCAAGAAGACCGTGGCCGTGGTCGCCAGCACAACCATCAGTGCGCCACGCTGAAGTGGTGCGGGCGGACAGCGCCAGCCCAGTTCGTATTCTGAAAAGTTACAGGAAATTTAGTTAAAAGGAGTTGCCCATGGCACACGAATTGGCACACGATATGCCCCATGCCGGCGGACACGAGGCACATCACCCTTACGGATTTTTGCGCTGGATTCAAACCACCAATCACAAAGATATTGGTGTGATGTACCTCATCTTCGCCATCACCATGCTGTTGATTGGCGGCGCCATGATTCTGGGGGTGCGGGCCGAGCTATTCCGCCCGGGTCTGCAACTCATGCAACCGGAATTCTTTAACCAGCTTATTACGCTGCACGGTCTGATCATGGTGTTCGGTTTTGCGATGCCTGCTGCCACCGGACTGGCCAACTACATGCTGCCGCTTATTCTGGGCGCGCCAGACATGGCTTTGCCGCGTTTGAATAACTGGGGTTTCTGGATCTTGCCACCGGCTGCGGTGATGCTGGTCACACCCTTCTTTCTTGGTCTGGTCGGTATTGGCCCGGGTGCCGTTGACACGGGCTGGACGATGTATGCGCCGCTTTCCGTTCAGAGCGGTTGGGGCATGGACTTTGCCATTTTTGCGGTTCACATGCTGGGCGTATCGTCCATTCTGGGATCAATCAATGTGATTGTTACCGTTCTGAATATGCGCGCCCCTGGCATGACGCTGTTCAAGATGCCCCTGTTTGCCCATGGTTTTCTGGTTACCGCCATTTTGCTGATCACGATCATGCCGGTACTGGCCGGAGGCGTGACCATGGTGCTCATGGACAGGCATTTTGATACCCATTTCTTCAATGCGGCAGGTGGTGGCGACCCGGTGTTGTGGCAACACATCTTCTGGTTCATGGGACACCCTGAGGTATACGTGCTGCTGTTGCCGATTACCGGTGTGATTCCTCATATTCTGGGCGCTTTCTCCAGAAAAGAGACTTACGGCTATCGTGCCCAGGTGTATTCCATGTGGGGTATTGGAGCTCTATCGGTCGTCGTTTGGGCGCACCACATGTTCACCAGCGGGATGTCCACAGGCAGTCAGTTGTACTTCATGTACAGCACAATGCTGATTTCTTTGCCTCTGGCGGTGTTGTTCTTCTGCTGGATTGCCACGCTGTGGCGCGGTTCGCTGACTTTTGAAACCCCGATGCTGTTTGCGATCGGCTTCATCGTTTTGTTTGGCTGGGGTGGACTGACGGGGTTGGTTCTTGCCGATGCCGCAGCAGACCCGCAGTACCACAACGCGTATTTCCTGGTGGCGCATTTCCACTATGCGCTGTATCCGACCACTGTGATGGGCGCGATGGCCGCGGTTTACTACTGGCTCCCCAAGTGGACCGGTCATATGCTGAATGAACGCATGGGCCGTATTCATTTCTGGGTGGTTATGGTTGGCTTCAATTTGACCTTCATTCCCCAGTTTCTGGTGGGGCTGGCCGGCATGCCGCGCCGCATTCCTGACTACCCGCTGATGTTTACTGAGTGGAATATGCTCTCCACAGTCGGTGCCTTTATTCTCGGTGCCTCCCATCTCATCTTCATCTACAACGTAGTCAAGTGCATGCGTGGCGGCGAAAAGGCGGAGGCGCGCGCGTGGGAAGGTGCGCAGGGCCTCGAGTGGACGGTGCCTTCCCCGGCGCCGTATCACACGTTCGAGACGCAGCCCACGATCAAGTAACGCGAGCGCGACGCAAATAACCAAGATGAGCTTGCCTGAAGTCCAATCCAGCAGAATTGACGCCGACACCTGGGCGCTTCGCAGGCGCAACAATGTTCGGCTGGGCTGGGTGTTTGCCGCCCTTGCTGTGGTCTTGTTTCTGGTGGCGATATGGAAATACCGTCCCCTGTGAGCGCGACTCTGAAAACGCCTTTGCAGTTGAGCAACCAGCGCCTGGGATGGCGTTTGCTGCTGGTGTCGGTGTTCTTTGCCGGATTTGGTTTTGCGCTGGTGCCCTTGTACGATGTGATTTGTCGTTTGACCGGGCTGAATGGAAGAACCAACGCAACGGCTGCAGTGCAGAGCAAGAACACCCAGGTGGACTTGACGCGCTGGGTTAACGTCGAGTTCCTGAGCCACACCATGCCCGGTGTGGGACTGGAGTTCAAGGCCGAGCAGTTTTCACTGCGCGTGCATCCCGGTGAGATCATCCATACCAACTATGTGGTGAAAAACCAGAGTGGAGAAGTCTTTGTTGGCCAGGCGGTACCCAGTGTCACGCCTGCAGTTGCAGCACCGTATTTTCAGAAAATCGAGTGTTTCTGTTTTAACCAGCAGACTTTTCAGCCCGGCGAGATTCGCACCATGCCGGTTGTGTTTTATGTCGATCCGGACATGAGTCGGGATTTGGGGACCGTTACGCTTTCCTATACGTTTTTCGAAGCGCCGAAAGCACCGGTTTGAATGGAATTTATTTGACAGGCAGAAGGAACGAATCATGACTACCACGCCATCGCCGCAGGCCAAGGCCCACTACTACGTGCCGGCGACCAGCAATTACTCCACGTTCCTTTCAGCCGGAATTTTTCTGCTCGCGCTGGGGTTCATTTTTCGCCTGAACGGCGCGCCCCCCGGTCTGTGGAGCATGTTGCTGGGAACGGCTCTGATTCTGTATGTCATTGTCGGGTGGTTCGGCGAGGTGATCAGCGAAAACACCCGGGGCATCTATACGCTGTGGGAAGACCGCTCGTACCGCATTGGCATGGTCTGGTTCATTTTCTCCGAGGTGATGTTCTTTGCCTGCTTCTTCGGGGTTTTGTATTACATCCGTCGCATCGCCTTGCCGGAACTGGGCGGCTACGAGGCGCAGTACACACCTTACGCAGGCTTCGGCGCTACGTGGCCCAGTAGCGGTCCTTTGGGGGAGGCTTTTACGCCCATGAAGGCATGGGGTATTCCCGCTTTCAATACCTTGCTGCTGCTGACTTCAGGTGCAACCTTGACGTGGGCGCATTGGGGGCTGATCAAGAACAAGCGTGGTCAACTCAACTTGGGATTGGCGCTGACTGTGATTCTGGGCGCAACTTTCATGGGTTTTCAGGCCTATGAGTACATCCATGCCTATAGCGAACTGGGGCTGACTTTGGGGGCTGGCGTGTATGGCGCGACGTTCTTCATCTTGACCGGGTTTCACGGGTTGCACGTGACGCTGGGAACCATCATGTTGATGGTCATGCTGGGACGCAGCATGAAGGGCCACTTCTCGGAACACAACCATTTTGCCTTTGAGGCGGTTGCCTGGTACTGGCACTTCGTGGACGTGGTGTGGCTGATCGTTTTTGTGTTTATCTACTGGGTTTAATGCCCTGAGGGGCGCGGCAGCTTACTTCAACCCGCGTTGCGGAATGATGCCGAAATAGAAGCCCGCCAATAACATCAAGAACAGCCCGATGGACAGCGCGACGCGCACGGTGAGCGCCTGAACCATCCGGTTTTTTTCGCCATCCTTGCGAAACATCAGGGCCAGCGCACTGAACAGGCTGGCCAGTATGACGGCCAGTACGGCTAGGATAATGATTTTTGGCAGCATGGGTGGAGATGAAAAGTTGTTTCACTCCATTATGCAATTCTGCCCCCCCTTCATGCAAAAACGCTTCCTTGTTTCCCGGTTGGTGCCCGCCATGGCGGCAGCGTGTCTGCTCGCCTTGCTTTTGTACCTGGGGTTTTGGCAGTTGGGCAAGGCCCAGCGGCGTGCGGCCGAGTTGAGCCAGTACAGTGAAAGGACCCAGTTGGGGCCTTACGCGATGGATTCATCACTGGTCGATCCCCGTTTGTTGCAGGGTGCGCGCGTTTCAGTTCGCGGGCGCTTCGAGCCCCAGGATCAGTTCTTTGTCGACAACCGCCAGGAAGACGGCAAGCCCGGCGTCCATGTGGTCACGCCGCTGCGGATTGAGGGTAGCGCGACGCGTGTGCTGGTCAACCGGGGCTGGGCGGCTTGGGTGCAGGGGCGCCAGGTTTTGCCCCCGGTTGCGGTGGTGGACGGGCTGGTCGAGGTCAGCGGCGTGGCCGAGGTTCCGCTCAACAAGAACTTTTTCTTGATGCCCGAGCATGACCAGAGCCTGTCGCGGCTTTGGAGTCGTCTGGACCTTAAACGCTTCACTGCCGAACACCATTACCCGGTGCAACCCGTGGTCATACTGCAAACCACTACCATCACACCCGATGGCTTGATCCGTAACTGGCAGCCGCCCGAGGACCGCGTTGCAAAGCACCAAAGCTACGCCTATCAGTGGTTCAGCATGGCGCTGGCGCTTCTGGTCTTTTGTGTGGTGATAATCGTGCGAACCCTGAGAAACCATGACTGAATCGCATCGCGACGAACCCCTTGAACTGGCTGTGCACTCCATGCCCAAACCGCAGGACACTGCCACGGGGCAGGCTTCCATCTATGGCCGCTGGAAGTTGCTTGCCGTCACACTGCTGTGCTCCTTGCCGGCGCTGGGCGCCTATCTGGCCTACTTTGGCATCCATCCGCAGGGCAAGGCCGGGTTTGGCGAGTTGATTGCGCCGGTGCGTCCCGTGGGCGGGCAGACCGCTGTGGCACTGGACGGCCGTGTGCGCGCGCTGTCCACACTCAAAGGCCAGTGGTTGTTGGTGAGCGTGGGCCCGGCGCTCTGCGATGCTGCGTGTCAGCAGCGCCTGTTTTTGCAGCGCCAGTTGCGCGAAACCCTGGGCAAGGACAAGGACCGCGTGGACTGGGTCTGGCTGATCAGTGACAACGACGCGGTGGATGCCAGCATGCACAAGCCGCTGGGCGATGCCGTGGTGCTGCGAGCGGATCAGGCCACACTGGACAGCTGGCTCGATGTGCCAAGTGGCCAAGCGGCCGCGCAATACCTGTTTGTCGTGGACCCCATGGGCAATACCATGATGCGCCTTCCGGCCCTCTTTGATGGCGCGGGCGCAGCCAAGGCGCGCGCTGATCTGCAACGCTTGCTGCGCGCCTCCGCCTCCTGGGATGGGCCCGGTCGGCAGGCGCCCCGCAATCATGGGCACCACTTCACTCTATGACTGGTCCCCCATCGGGCAGTTGCTGCTGGGCGGAGCCGCGCTGGCGCTGTTGCCCTTGCTATGGGTCTGGGTGCGCAAGCGCAATGCCACCCCCGCTGCGCGCCACCATGCGCTGCTGGTGTTGACCCTGTTTTTGACCTTTGACCTGGTGCTGTTCGGGGCATTCACCCGGCTTACCGACTCAGGGCTTGGTTGTCCCGATTGGCCGGGCTGTTACGGCAGTGCCAGCCCCATTGGTGCCAAGGCAGAAATTGAGGCGGCGCAGGCGGCCATGCCAAGCGGACCCGTGACGCACGGCAAGGCCTGGGTGGAAATGGTGCACCGCTATCTGGCCACCGGCGTCGGCGGCCTGATCCTGCTGCTCACGCTGCTGGCTTGGCGCAGAAAGTCGGCCAGCGCCCAGCCTTCTACCCCGCTGCTGGGCTGGGCCATGCTGACGCTGGTTTGGGTGTGCCTGCAGGGCGCCTTTGGCGCACTGACCGTGACCATGAAATTGTTTCCGGCCATCGTGACCTTGCATCTGCTGGGCGGCTATGCCCTGCTGGCCTTGCTGGTGGTGCAGCTGGCCCTGCTGGTGCGCGAGCAAGCACCTCAGGTCGGCACCGTCGCGCCACCGGGTCTGCGGTGGTGGCTGGCGCTGGCGCTGAGCCTGCTGCTGGTGCAGGCGGCGTCAGGTGCCTGGGTCAGCACCAACTATGCCGTGCTGGCCTGTACCGAGTTCCCCATGTGCCAGGGCAGCTGGTGGCCGCCAATGGACTTTGCGCACGGGTTCGAGCTGTGGCGACCCTTGGGCTACACCGGTGGCGGTGCACTCATCAGTTTTCAAGCCTTGACTGCC
>JAIPCE010000246.1 GCA_021738345.1 Rhodoferax sp.
GTGGCCAAGCGCCATGCACAGGGCCTGCGCACGGCGCGGGAAAACATTGCAGACCTGTGCGATGCGGGCTCCTTCACTGAGTATGGTGCGCTGGCCATTGCCGCCCAGCGCGGTCGCCGCTCCGAGGACGACCTGGTACGCAACACGCCGGCCGACGGCATGGTGACCGGCATTGGCACCGTCCATGGTGCGCAGGTGGTGGCCATGGCGTATGACGCCACTGTGCTGGCCGGTACCCAGGGCATGCGCAACCACCAAAAGACCGACCGCATGCTGGGCCTGGCGCTAGAAAACAAACTACCCGTGGTGCTGTTTGCCGAAGGCGGTGGCGGACGACCTGGTGATGTGGACATGCCCATCGTGGCGGGCCTACATGTGGCGACCTTTGCCAGCTTTGCGCGGCTCAATGGTCAGGTTCCATTAGTGGGCATTGCTGCCGGACGCTGTTTTGCTGGCAATGCGGCACTTCTGGGCTGCTGCGACGTGATCATTGCGACCGAGGGCTCCAACATCGGCATGGGTGGGCCGGCGATGGTCGAAGGCGGTGGCTTGGGGGTCTTCAAGCCCGAGCAGATCGGTCCGGCCAGCGTGCAGCATGGCAACGGCGTGATTGATATTTTGGTGGCCGATGAAGTGCAGGCGGTGGCGGCAGCCCGCCACTACCTGTCGTTTTTCCTGCCACCAGTGCAGCGCGAGTACAGTGCTCCACCGCCACTGGCCCTGCGTGACGTCGTGCCCGAGAACCGCCTGCGCGTCTACGACACCCGCCTGGCCCTGCAGGGCTTGGTCGATGCGGGCAGCTTGTTGCTGTTGCGCACCGGCTTTGGCATCGGCATGCACACCGCCCTGGCACGCATTGAAGGTCGGCCGGTCGGGCTGCTGGCCAACAACCCCTTGCACCTGGGCGGTGCCATAGACGCTGATGCGGCAGACAAGGCGGCGCGTTTCATGCAATTGTGCAACGCCCACGGCCTGCCGCTGGTGAGCCTGGTCGACACCCCCGGCTTCATGGTCGGACCGACCACCGAGGCCACCGCACAGGTGCGCCATGTCAGCCGCATGTTTATTGCCGCTGCGCATCTGCGCGTGCCATTCTTTAGCGTGGTGCTGCGCAAGGGCTACGGCCTGGGTGCCATGGCCATGACCGCTGGCGGGTTTCACGCGCCGTTGATGACCGTGGCCTGGCCAACCGGTGAATTTGGTGCCATGGGCCTTGAAGGTGCGGTGCGCCTGGGCTATCGCAAGGAGCTAGAAGCTGCGCCCGAAGGCCCCGAGCGCCAGGCCCTGTACGAGCAACTGCTTCAGCGCCAAGTCGACAACGGCAGCGCCATCGCCATGGCCAGCACGCTCGAAATCGACGCGGTGATTGACCCCGCCGAGACCCGCGACTGGCTGGTGCGCGGGCTTGCCGCCGGAAAGACCCGCGCACCCGTGGTGACACTGGGCATCGACACTTGGTGAGGTGCCAGGCAAGGACGCCCGCACCACCCACCCTCCCCCGCAGGAATCGAGCTAGTGAAAGTCTTTTACGCCGACCATTTTGTGCTGGCGCTGCCGGCGGGGCATCGCTTTCCGATGCAAAAGTACGCGATGCTGCGGGAGCGCCTGGCTGCGCAAATGCCCGCGATCTACCTGCAGGAGGCGCTCCCCGCCAGCATCGATGCGCTGCGCATGGTGCACACGCCGGACTACATCGATGCGGTACTCAACGGCACACTGGGCGCGGCGCAGCAGCGCGAAATCGGCTTTCCCTGGAGCCCTGGCATGGCAGAGCGTGCCTGCCGGTCAGTGGGAGGCACTATTTTGGCGGCCCGCGCAGCGCTGCACGGGGGCATGATTGCGGCCAATCTGGCCGGTGGCACGCACCACGCGCACCCCGAGCGTGGCAGCGGATTTTGTGTCTTCAACGATGTCGCGGTTGCCGCACGCCAAATGCAACGCGAGTTCGCCAGCAGCCATGGCACGCCGTCACGGCGCGCCCTGCAGATTGCAGTGATTGATCTCGACGTGCACCAGGGCGATGGCACGGCCGCCATTTTTGCCGGCGATGAATCCGTGTTTACGCTGTCCTTGCATGGCGCAAAGAATTTTCCAGTGCGTAAGCAAACCAGCGATTGCGACATTGAGCTGCCCGATGGCTGCCAGGACGCGCACTACCTTGAAGCGCTGGCGCTGGGACTCGGTGAACTGGAGCGGCGTTTTACTCCGGATCTGGTCTTTTACCTGGCAGGTGCTGACCCGCATGAAGGCGACCGTCTGGGGCGTCTGGCCGTGACGGACGCCGGCATGGAGGCGCGCGACCGCCGGGTCTTTGACTGGGCCTTGCAGCGACTGGTGCCGGTGGTCATGGTCATGGCCGGCGGCTATGGCCGCGACATCGAAACCACCTTGCGGGTGCAAGTCAATACCTACCGCGTGGCGCTGCACTATTGGCAACTGCAGCACAGCCGGCAAACGCGCTAGCCCGACACCGTCCTCTCAACCTAGATTCCTCAGTTGACCGCTTACTTTTGACCGTAACTCCTTATGCGTACACAGTTTTCTGGCTCTGAACTGCATCATCTTTTGGGTGACAGCGCTACGTACCCGATTGAGCCGCTGACAACGCGCCTGCACCCCACTCGGGCACGTCCAACTGAGGAATCTAGGTTTAAGTCGCAGCAGTAACGCCAGGCGCGGTTTCATAGGGCCAGCCATTGATCCCGCCGCGCAAGGACACCGCCTGAAAACCGCGCTGTTTGAGCAACAGGGTCGCCACGGCGCTGCGTTTGCCGCTGCGGCAATAGACCACCCAGCGCGCCGACTTGTCGAGTGCATCGGTGTGGGAGCGTAGTTCGGGGAGCGGCACCAACAAGGCTGCCGGAATGTACTCCTCCTCGAACTCTTCCAGATAGCGCACGTCGAGCATGCGGTAGCCAGCGTTCAGCATGGTCTGCGCTACGGCGGGCTCCACTTCTTCGATCAACTGCTGGGCGATCAGGGACTGGTAATCGCCCTTGCCGAGGGTCAGCAACTCGGCATCGGCAGTGATGCGGATCGTCGCGGAGCGCGTGCCCCCGGTGACCAAGGCCTCGTCGCCAAAGGTATCGCCAGCTCCCAGTTCAGCCACCTGCTGCGGGGCATCGTCATAAAGCCCGGTTTGCCAGACCTCGGCCGTGCCCTGGGTAATCACGTAAAACAGGTCACCCTGGTCACCTTGGCGAATCACCTCGGTTCCCGCCACGACCTGCATGCGGTTCATGCGGCGAAATGCCTCCTCCACACACTCCAGTGGCACGCGCCGAAAGGCCGGTGAACGCCGCGCGCGCTCCAGTGCTTCCATCAACAGCTTGTCGCTGCTCTTGGCGCCGTCGATGAGCGACGCAAAGGACATCAACTCATCGATGCTCTCGCTGTCGGCCACGCAGACCAGCGCACCACCGCCTGTGCTGGCCCGCAGAATTTCGTCGCGTGGCTCAAGTAGCCGTGTTTCACCGCGCCGAACCTCAATGGGCTCGCCATCACGCACCGCTACCGCGACGATGCCATCGAGCACCGAAATATAGACCGGCTGGTCAGTGGCGGCGAGGGCGAAGCTGTCGCCAGCCCTCAGCTCAAAAACCCGCAACACCTCGCCCAGCGCGGCGCGCCTCCGATCTGGAAAATGGGCATAGGGCATATGTTGTTGCGCCTTCAGTAGCGCAAACAAATCCTCAGATCGAATTAGGGCCATGGTTTATATCTATCTGGGCAACACGGCACTTTGAGTGCGCACACCGGGTCAGGCGCGGCGAATGACGTGGATGTAATCCTTGCCCACGTTCTGTTGCTCCAGCATCTCGTGCCCTGCCTTTTTGGTATAGACCAAAAAATCGTGTACCGAGCCTGAATCGGTGGCGGCCACACGCAGCACCTGACCGCTCTGCATCTCGGCCAGGACTTTTTTGGCCTTCATCAGGGGCAGCGGGCAGTTCAGGCCGCGGGCATCAAGTTCTTTGTCAATCTGCATGGAGTCTCCTTGGGGTTATATTGGTTATTGCGTTGATTCGTTCGTGGTTTTATTCGCGCATGAGCAACCACATTTGCAGGCGCAGGCCCGCAATCGCGCCCAGCACAATGCCGGCTACCGCAATCATGCTGGTCAGGCTCAGGGTCGATAGGCCTGACAGGCCCTGGCCGACAGTGCAGCCGCCGGCGGTAACACCGCCAACACCCATGCAGACCGCACCGATAAGATGCAGGGCGGTGTCTTGTGTGCTGCGAAAACCTTCCCAGTGAAAGCTGCGCTGGTACAGCGCGTAGGCCAGCGCTCCCAGCACCACACCAAACACCGACACCACGCCCAGCGTAAGAGCCTTGGAGGGGTCAAAAAAGATCACCCATTCCAGCGTGCGCGCCATGGGCGAGGTAAAACTGAGCGCTTGCAGCGTGCCGCCAGCCGTGCCCAGGTACACCGGCTCTAGCGTTTCCGGGTGCTCGGGCACAAAACCCATGTGGCCAATGATCCACCACATGCCCACAATCACCGCCCCGATGCCCAGCCCGGCCAGCAGGTTGTCGCCCGAAGACCTGAACTCGGCGTCCCAAAGCGCCCACAGCACCAGGCCACCACCAACCAGCAGCGCCAGCACCAGGCCGGTGCTGCCGGCAGAGAAGCCGAGCATGCCAGACAGCCAGGCCGGCACCGCATTGCTCGGGTTGATCTGAAAGGACACCAGGTCCACCGTTTTGCTGCGTAGCAGGGCGGTCATGCCACGCATGGTGGCAAAAGCGGCCAGGCCCATCACAAAAAACACCACCAGCGACTTCAGGTTGCCCTCGCCAATACGCACCAGCGTCTTGCTACCGCAGCCCGAGGCCAGCACCATGCCCAGCCCAAACAGGGCACCGCCCAGCAGCGCCGACAGCCAGAGCACGCGAGCCGAGGCATAAATGGTGTGCGACGCATTGATGACGCCCAGCCAAGCCATCAGATAAAACCCGATCATCGCCACACCCACCGCCATGCCCCACATGCGCATGCGGGTCCAACTGCCCATGTTGTAGATGTCGCTGATGGCACCCATGGTGCAAAAATTGGTGCGTTGGGTGATGGCCCCAAACCCTAGACAGACCGCAAAAGCGGCCCACAACACCTGACTTTGAAGCGCGTTAAAGGCAGAAATGTCCATGGCATCAGGGTATAAGAATGAAGTGATATTTGTATCACAAGCATTCCCTTGCGACACGAGGGTTTGCCCTGACGGACAGTCAATTTAACCGCAGTCACCCAATAGCGAGAACGCTAGTCCGCAAGTTGGCTTCCGGTGGGCCGTATATGCGCTGCACCGATCTACAAGTGAGGTCAGCTGTAGTTTATGGAAGGCGAAGCGCGGCAATCTGGCGGGAGCGCGCACTGTTCGTAAGAGTTAACCCGGTTTCAGCAGCCCGAGTTTTTCGACCAGTGCACGTTCTCGCAGATAGGTTTCCTGGGCAAATTTCTGATAACCCTCGGTGCTCATGTACATCGGCACCATGTCATAGCGCGCCAAGGCTGTGACATAGCTCTCTTGCTCCATGGCCTGTTTGAAGGCGTCGTGCAGGCGTTTGATGGTGGCCTCGGGTGTGCCCTTGGGCGCTCCAATGCCGAATGGCGAGTTTTGTACCAGGTCCAGACCCAGTTCCTTGAGCGTGGGTGCGTCGGGGAACTTGTCCAGGCGCTGGGCGCCCCAGGTGTTGAGCACGCGCAGTTTGCCCGCCGCCACTTGGGGCGCAAACCCGGTGGAGTCGGCGGCCGCCATGATCTGGCCACCCAAAATGGCCTGCATCAGGTCGGCGCTGCCCTTGTAGGGAACGTGCAGCAGCTGCAAGCCCAGGTTTTGGGCGATCAGCTCCATGGTGAGGTGCGGGCTGGTCAAGGTGCCCGTGGAGCCGTAGCTGAGCATGCCGGGGTTGGCTTTGGCCCACGCCACAAAGTGGGCCCAGGATTTGAACGCGGAGTCGGCAGGCACGACCAGCCCAAACGCATAACCGGTCACATTGAGCACATAGCTGATGTCTTTGACCGGATCCCAATTGATTTTGGTGGTGTAGGGCAGGCGAAAAACCCCAAGCGGAATTTGGGCCACCGTGTAGCCATCTGCCGGTGCCGTTTGCAGTTGCTGGGCTGGCAGCGTGCCGCCGGCACCGGGTTTGTTTTCCACGATCACGGTTTGCCCCAGTATCTTGCTGGCAGCATCGGCCAGCGCACGCATGGTGATGTCAGTGGGTCCACCGGCTGGGAACGCAATGACCAGCTTGATGGGTTTGACCGGAAAGCTCTGCGCTTGCGCACCCAGCCAGGGGGTTGCGAGGGCGCTGGCGCCGAGTTGAATAAGGTGGCGGCGTTGCATGTTGGTCTCCTAGAAGTGCTTGTTTCAACGTGAATTAGACCAGCCGCCGCGTGCCTGCGCCATAAGGAAAACCCGTGGCACCCTCCCCCAACCACTCCCGCATTCCCGCCACACCGGGCAGTGGAGGTGAGCCTCATTTGGTTTCTGCACGCCGAATACGGAACTGCCAGGGTCAGCTTGCGCTGCGCCTGTTCGCTCCCACAGTAGTTGCATTGTCAACTGCGCGCGAGTACGCCTTGCAGCGCCACGCCGGTGTGCGTTTGCAGGCGCACCACCTCTTCCGGTCTGGCGGCGGCGACGATCTTTCCGCCGGCATGGCCACCTTCGGGGCCTAGGTCAATGACCCAATCGGCTTCGGCGATGACATCGAGGTCGTGCTCGATCACGACCACGCTATGGCCACCACTCACCAGGCGGTGCAGGACGCGTATGAGCTTTTCGACATCGGCCATGTGTAGGCCCACCGTGGGTTCGTCCAGCACATACAAGGTGTGGGGCGCCTTTTGGCCGCGGCGGGTGATGTCGTCGCGTACTTTGGAGAGTTCGGTAACGAGTTTGATACGCTGCGCCTCACCGCCGCTCAAGGTGGGCGAGGGTTGGCCCAGCGTCAGATAGCCCAGGCCCACGTCCTTGAGCAGTTGCAGCGGGTGCGCAATGACCGGCATGGCGGCAAAGAATTCCACCGCTTCGTCGACTTCCATTTGCAGCACGTCGCCAATATTCTTGCCGCGCCAGGTCACAGCCTGGGTCTCGGGGTTGAAGCGGGCACCCTTGCAGGTCTCGCACAGTACTTTGACATCGGGCAAAAAGCTCATGCCTATGGTTCGGATGCCCTGCCCTTCGCAACCCGGGCAGCGCCCCTCGCCGGTATTGAAGCTAAAGCGGTTGGCGGCGTAGCCACGCGCCTTGGCCTCTAGGGTGTCGGCAAACAGCTTGCGAATGGTGTCCCAGAAGCCGATGTAGGTGGCCGGGCAACTGCGCGGTGTTTTGCCAATCGGGGTCTGGTCGACTTCGAGCACGCGGTCGATTTTTTCGAACCCGGTGATGGCTTGGCAGCCGATCCAGGGGATGAGTTCACCCGCGTCGAGTGCGTCGCGACCGGCCCTGGTGCTGCGCTTGTGGACGGCGGTTTGCACGTTGCTCAGGAGGACATCCCTGGCTAGGGTGGACTTGCCGGAGCCGGAGACACCGGTGATGGCCACCAGGCGTTGCAGGGGGACGTGGGCGGTGACGTTTTGGAGATTGTGTAGGGTGGCGTTGTGGACGGATAGCCAATGGAGGTCGGAGTTTTCTGCACGGGTTTGGGGCAGATTTTCTCCGGCTACGGCGGAATGGGGGTCAGAGCCCGATTTCGTTGAAGGGTTTCCTTCGCCGACTGCAGTGCTGTCCTGAATCGGGATCTGACCCTCATTCCTTTCTCT
>JAIPCE010000247.1 GCA_021738345.1 Rhodoferax sp.
ACTCACTGAAAGAGTTGTTTAGCAGCACGCTGGAGATGATCCGGCCCGGTCGCAGCTTCCCGCGAAGGCATGCCATCGGTGGCGCACAGCGGCCAAGAAAAGCATATCGATGAAACTCACATGACCTTAACTTAATGGCGATTGGGCTTGCGGGTACCATACTGCCCCTATGGAGAAGGACGCAGTTTCACAGGCGATCGCACAGCGGCTGGAGCGGTTTCGTCAGAGAAGCAGGGGGCCGGCGAGATCACTTCGAAAGTGGCAGTCCAATCGCAGCAAGCCCGGTTTCGGGATAAGGAGTACCTGTGCAAGACATCACGAAAGAACTACGCGACAGCCATGGCGTTCAGTCCTTGGAAATAGGGATTGGCGTGTTGCGCGTGCTGGTGGAAGCGGGCGCGCCGCTGATGCTCAAGGAAATTGCAAAAGCCGCTGACATACCGGCCTCGAAGGCCCACCGCTATATGGTCAGCCTGGTGCGCGTGGGCCTGGTCGAGCAAGACCCGGCGACTTCCAAATACGATCTCGGTCCATTTGCGCTGAACCTGGGCCTGGCAGCAGTCGACCGGCTGGACCGGGTGCAACTCGGGCTTGAGAGCATTGCGCAACTGAGGGATTTGACCCACGAGACCACGGCGCTGGCGGTCTGGGGCGATTTTGGTCCGGTGGTGATTCGGTGGGAGCGTCCGCGCCGACCCATCACGGTCAATGTGCTCACCGGCAAAACCGTGAGCCTGGTGGGGTCTGCCACCGGCCGCGTATTTTGTGCCTGGATGCCCCCGACGCTGGTCCATCCCCTGATAGAGCGGGAACTGAAGGATGCCCGCGATCCCGAGCTAAAAAACATGGCTCAAGTAGAGCGCGCGCTGCGCGAGGTGCGCGCCCAGGGCTTTGCCTTTGTCCGCGAGTCAGGCTACTCGCATGGGGTGCTGGGTATGGCGGCTCCGGTTTTTAACTTCAAGAATGACATCACGATGGCGGTACTGATCGTGGGTATCGAGGGCGTGTCAGACCTGGGGCCTGAGAGTTTTGTGCGCACGGAGCTCAAACGCTGCGCCGCCGAACTGTCAAAGCGTTTGGGTGCATCGATCCAAAGCGATACAAAAAACGTTGTTGTTTCTTGAATTACGTGTCTTAAAGCGAAGAGGTGGCAGTGGGGCATTCGGTTCCGCGTCTTGTGCGTTAGTGGGACTCCGACCCTGCTAAAAAATTCGAATTCACTCCATTGACTAGGTATTAACCCTAGGTTTTAGATCAAAAAAACGGTTCTTTCAATACATTTTTTAAATTTTTCGCCATTTTTTGTATCCTTTAAATTGACAGAACGAATTCTGAATGTCAGAATTCAATCCAGTTCAACGCGATATCCATTCCGCACCCTTTCACGCGGGATCCCACCAGAGGAGATCTTTATGGTCAGGTTTCAGCAGCAACGGGCACCTAGTGTGAACCCCGCCCTTGCCCACCTACAGGAGCGCAGCTAATGCTTGCCGAGTTTTTGCAGTTCCTGTTTTCCGGCATCACCGTCGGTGCCACCTACGCGCTGGCCGCTTTGGGCTTTACCCTGATCTACAACGCCAGCAACGTCATCAACTTTGCGCAAGGCGAATTCATCATGCTGGGTGGCATGTTGGCGGTGTTTTTTACCCAGGGCGGCTTGCCGCTGCCCCTGGCTCTGGTGCTGGCCATCGTGGTCCCCGCCATCGTCGGTGTGGTGCTTGAGAAGCTGGCGATCGAGCCGGTCAAGGGGGCCGAGCCGGTGACCCTAATCATCATCACCATTGGTGCGTCGCTGGTGATTCGCGGTCTGATTCAGGTCTGGCTGGGCAAGGGCACCTTCAGTCTGCCGGCTTTTTCGGGCGACGTGCCACTGCAGATACTCGGTGCCACGCTCATGCCCCAAAGCCTTTGGGTGCTGGGAATTACTGCGGTGGTGGTGGTCATGTTGTGGTACTTCTTTAACCGCACCCTGCATGGCAAGGCCATGCTTGCGACCTCGTTCAACCGGGTGGCTGCCGAGCTGGTGGGCATCAATACCAACTTCGTGCTGTTTTTGAGCTTTGCTCTGTCGGCCGCGCTCGGTGCCCTGGGTGGCATTTTGGTGACACCGATCACGCTGACTTCGTATGACGTTGGCATCATGCTCGGGCTCAAGGGTTTTGTCGCTGCGGTGGTGGGCGGGCTGGGTAATGGTCTGGGGGCCGTGCTCGGTGGCTTGCTGGTGGGTATTTTGGAGGCCATGGGCGCGGGCTATATCTCGTCGTCCTACAAGGATGCCATGCCGTTTGTGCTGATCCTGCTCATTTTGTTCTTTATGCCGCGCGGCTTGTTTGGCGGCAAGTCTACCGATAGGGTATAGGGCCTGCACATGAAGAAGAACCCTTTCATTGGTCTGTACATCATCATGGCGGTACTGCTGGTGCTGCCCTTTGTACTGCCGAACAGCTTTTATGTCGACCTGGCGATTCGCATGGCGATCAATGCCATCATCGTGCTTGGACTCAACCTGCTGATCGGCTTTGCTGGCCAGATCAGCCTGGGGCATGCCGGTTTTATCGGCATCGGTGCCTATGCCTCAGCCGCCTTGCCGACCCATTTGGGGTGGCACCCACTCATCGCCATGGCCGCTGGAGCACTGGCAGCCGGGGTACTGGCAGCGGTGCTGGCCCGGCCCATCTTCAAGCTTAAGGGACATTACCTGGCCATGGCCACGCTGGGTCTGGGCATCATCATCAATATTGTGGTACGCAACGAAGCCGCCTGGACCGGTGGGCCGGACGGTATGCCGGTACCGGCAATGTCTTTTGCAGGTTTCGAGATTTCTGGCGACAAGCACTGGTACTGGATTGTTGCCATACTGCTGTCGGTCAGTGTCTGGGCGTCACTGAACTTGATTGACTCGCCGTTTGGCCGCGCCTTGCGCGCCTTGCACGGTTCCGAGGTGGCATCCAAGGTGGTGGGGGTGGACGTGGTGCGCTACAAGGTCGCCATCTTTGTGCTCTCTGCCGTTTTTGCCAGCATCATGGGCAGCGTCACGGCGCATTACGTGGGTTTTGTCACACCCAACCTGGCGGACTTTTTCCATTCGATTGAGCTCGTCACCATGGTGGTGATTGGCGGCATGGCATCGGTCTATGGTTCGATCGTTGGCGCGGTGCTGCTGACCGCACTGCCGCAGGCATTGACCTCGTTTGAGGGCTGGGAGACGGTGGCCTTTGGCTCCATCCTGATGCTTTGCATGATCTTTCTGCCCAAGGGCCTGGTGCCCACGCTGGCGGCCAAATTCGACAAGGGAGAATAAACATGGCCTTGTTGGAAGTCAAAGATTTGTCGATCCACTTTGGTGGCGTCAAGGCGGTGCAAAACGTCAGCTTCAGCATCGATGCAGGCATTGTCTACGCGGTCATCGGGCCTAACGGTGCGGGCAAGACCACGCTGTTTAACCTGATCACCGGCATTTACACCCCCACCACCGGCACCATTTCGCTCGACGGCGAATCGATAGGCGGCAAGTCGCCCGACGAATTGGCCCGACGCGGCGTGGCACGCACATTTCAGAACCTGCAAATCTGCATGAACATGAGCGCGATCGAAAACGTCATGGTCGGTGCCCACCTGCGACTGGACCGCAACCTGCTCAAAGCTGCGCTGCGCTGGCCAGCACTGAAGCGCCGCGACCGCGAACTGCATGCCGAAGCCGCCGAGCTGATGCGTTTTGTGGGCCTGGGTGCTTACATTGATGCGCGCGCCGACAGCATGCCCTATGGTGCACTCAAGCGCCTGGAAATTGCCCGCGCCCTGGCCATGAAGCCGCGCTTGATTTTTCTGGACGAACCGGCAGCGGGCCTGAACCCCAAGGAAACCATCGAAGTCGACGAGCTGGTACGTAAGGTGGCCGACTCGGGTGTGACCGTGGTGCTGGTCGAGCACGACATGAAGATGGTCATGAATCTCTCCGACCGCATTCTGGTGCTGGACTACGGCAAGAAGCTGACCGAGGGCACCGGTGCCGAAGTGCGCCGCAACCCCGACGTGATTGCCGCCTATCTGGGCGCCCACGCCTGAACCCCGAGCCAAGGAAAACCGCCATGGACGCACTCAGCATCATCAGCCAGGACCACAGCAATATGTGGCGGCTCGCAACAACCATTGACCACGTCGCCTTGGAGATCGAGCAGGTGGCACCGGTCGATATGGCGTTTTTCAACGCCGTATTCGACTACATCGAGCAGTTTGTAGACCGTTTTCACCACCCCAAGGAAGACGACTACCTGTTTCGCCTGCTGCGCCAGCGCAGCAGCGAGGCCGCGGTCATCATCGATGCGCTGCAGGTAGAACACCGCGACGGCCCGGCCAATCTGGCGGCTCTGCGCGCGACGGTGGCCGCAGCCAGTCGGGGCGAGCTGTCCGGTGGCCAGCTCGCCATGGAACTACGCGGCTACACCACGGTACTCAAGAACCATATCCGCGCCGAGGAAAAAAATATCCTGCCGCTGGCACGCGCGCACCTGCAGGAGTCCGACTGGGCCGAGATCAACAAAGCATTTCTCGACAACGCCGACCCGCTATTTGGTGAAACCGCCAAGGCCGAATACCGTGAGCTCTACCACCGGGTGGTCAGTCTGGCCCCCGAATCGGTGGGCATGGGCGGGCACAGTGTGGGCAGCTTGCAGGCCAGTAGCGCCAGCGAAACCAAGGCCGAACTACTGCTGCAGGTGCAGGGCATGGAGAGCTGCTATGGCCGCATCAAGGCACTCAAGGGCATCACACTCGAAGTGCGTCGCGGCGAAACCGTGGCCCTGGTCGGCGCCAATGGTGCGGGCAAAACCACGTTTTTGCGCACACTCTCAGGCGTGCAACCCATGAGTGCGGGCAGCATCCACTTCGACAATGAGGACATCAGCAAGCTGCGCTCTGACAAGCGCATGCGCCGGGGCATTTGCCAAAGCCCCGAGGGGCGGCAGGTGTTCGGTCCCTTGTCGATTGAAGACAACCTGCGCCTGGGTGCCTACACCCAACCCAAGCACCAGGTCGAAGGCGACATGGAAAAAATCTTCACCATGTTTCCCATCCTCAAGGAAAAGCGCGCACTGCCGGCGGGCACGTTGTCGGGTGGCCAACAGCAAATGCTGGCGATTGGCCGTGCACTGGTGGGTCGACCCCGTTTGCTGCTGCTGGACGAGCCATCTATGGGCCTGGCCCCGTTGCTGGTCGAAGAAGTGTTCAACGTCATCAAGACGCTCAAACGTCAGGGTATGACGATTTTGCTGGTGGAGCAAAATGCCTTTGCCGCACTGGCCATTGCCGACCGGGGCTATGTGCTGGAAACCGGCAACGTCACCCTGACCGGCACCGGCCAAGAGCTGATCAGCAACGAGCAGGTACGCGCCGCGTACCTGGGCATGTAACAAGCAAGGTAACTAACAGGTCCTAGTGAAACTCAATGATTCCGTTCGCACTGAGCTGTGAGCTTGTCGAACAGTCGAAGTGCTTGTTGCACATGGGCAAGGCTTCGACAAGCTCAGCCCGAACGGTATGTAGAGCTGAGTAGCTCACAAAAAAACAAGACACCTAAGGAAAATGATGACCAAGAAATTCGCATCCCAGGCCGACCTTGAGGTCAAGAAGACCACTTTTGCCCAGTTGTCCGAGCACTGCTGGGCCTATACCGCCGAGGGCGACCCTAATACCGGCGTCATCATTGGCGAAGACGCGGTGTTGATTTGTGACGCCCTCGCCACCCCGGTGATGGCGCAGAGCCTGATTGCCGAAATCCGCAAGGTCTCCGACAAGCCCATCAAGTATGTCGTGCTGTCGCATTACCACGCGGTGCGGGTGCTGGGTGCCTCGGGCTACAAAGATGCGGGCATGCAGGAAATCATCGCCAGCCAAGGCACCTACGAGATGATTGTGGAGCGTGGCGCGCAAGACATGCAATCCGAGTACGAGCGCTTTCCACGGCTCTTTGATGCCTTTGATTCCATCCCCGGGCTGACTTGGCCCACCCTCGTGTTCCAAGACCGCATGACGCTGTGGATGGGCAAGCTCGAAGTGCAAATCATGCACCCGGGCGCCGGCCACACCCGCGGCGACACCATCGTCTGGGTTCCGTCCGAGAAAGTGCTGTTTTCGGGCGACCTCATGGAAGCCGATGCCGCTTGCTATACCGGCGACGCCCAGCTCGAAGAATGGCCCGCCACGCTGGATGCGCTGGCGGCCCTGCAGCCCGAAAAAATTGTGCCTGGACGCGGCCCCGCACTTGACACCCCTGAGCGCGTGGCGGCCGGTCTGGCCTATACCCGCGACTTTGTGTCAACCTTGCTCAGCTCTGCCAAAGAGGCGGTTGCGCAGAGCATGGACCTCAAACAGGCCATGGCCCATTGCCGCAAGGCCATGGACCCGAAATTTGGCCACGTGTTCATTTACGAGCACTGCCTGCCGTTTGACGTGACACGCGCCGTGGACGAGGCTAGCGGCATCAAGCACCCCCGCATCTGGACCGCCGAACGCGACAAGGAAATGTGGCACGGCCTGCAAGCCGCCGAGTCGTAAGACGATTGCGGCCCTCCTTCGCTTTAACCATTTCAACCCCCAGTAGAGCAGCACCATGAGCTACCAAAACATTCGCTTTGAGGTCGAGGCCGGCGTGGCCCGCCTGACGCTGAACCGCCCCGAGAAGCTCAACAGCTTTTGCGGCCCCATGCACGCCGAACTGCAGGCCGCGCTTGACACGGTGCAAACCGATAGCAGCATCCGCGTACTGGTGATTACTGGGGCCGGACGCGGTTTTTGTGCCGGGCAAGACCTGGCCGACCCCGAAATGGCCATGGGCCCCATGCAGCCCGACATTGGCAATGTGGTCGAGAAGTACTTCAAGCCGCTCATCATGCGGCTTGAGAGTCTGCGCGTGCCGACGGTTGCCATGGTCAACGGCATTGCCGCCGGGGCGGGTGCCAGCCTGGCACTGGCGTGCGACCTGGTGGTGGCCGCCAAATCGGCGTCGTTTTTGCAGGCCTTCAGCAAGATCGGCTTGATACCTGACACCGGTGGCACCTGGTTCTTGCCCCAGCGTGTCGGCATGGCACGCGCCATGGGTCTGGCCCTGCTGGCGGACAAGCTGCCGGCGGAAAAGGCCGCCGAGTGGGGCCTGATCTGGCAGGTGGTGGACGATGCCGAGTTGGCTGCGACCGTCGACAAGCTGGCAGCCCAACTCGCTGCGATGCCAACCAAGGCGCTGGTGCGCACCCGCACCGCCATGCACGCAGCGCCCAACCACACGCTGGAGCAGCAGCTCAGCATGGAGGCGGGCTTTATGCGCGAACTGGGCTGGTGCCCGGACTTCGCCGAGGGCGTGGCCGCCTTCATGGAAAAGCGCGCCCCCAAGTTCACTGGAAACTGAGCATGACCCAAGCGCTATCCACGCAAAGCCTGGTCGCCGTCGTCGGTGCCGGGGCCATGGGTGCCGGTATTGCCCAGGTGGCCGCCGCAGCGGGTCACCCCGTGAAGCTGCTCGACAACCGCGCCGGTGCCGCAGCGCAGGCCATTGACGGTATTCGCGCGCAATTTGACAAGCTGGCCGCCAAGGGCAAGATGAGCGCCCAGGCCGCTGCGGATGCCGGGCTCAGGCTGCAAGCGGTAGAACAACTCACCGATCTGTCCGATGCCGCGCTGGTGGTCGAAGCCATTGTCGAAAACCTGCAGGTCAAGCAAAAGCTTTTTGCTGACCTCGAAGCCGTGGTCTCCGCCGAGTGCATTCTGGCC
>JAIPCE010000248.1 GCA_021738345.1 Rhodoferax sp.
TGTTGCGTTTGTGGTGCAAGCGTTGAATTTCAACCACTGCAGCGACTGCGCGTTCGCTGCTGGAAAACATGGCCAGAACCCCGTCACCAAGGGTTTTCACCACCTGCCCACTGTGGTCCCTGCATTGCTTGGCGATCCAGGTCGTAATCTGGGTCACGGTTTCGGTGGCACGGGCATTACCCAGGGCCTCAAAGACTGCCGTGCTGCCGTGCAGATCCGTGAAAACGACTGTGGTTTGTATGCCCATTCCCGAGTGTTCCGATTCTTAATACCTGCTGAGTTTAGCCCCAATACAACAGGGCATCACGGTCCTCAACCAGGAGTTTGGCCTGTCTGCCTACAGGAAGAAGCACCTTGGTGGCGATATGCCCATAAGGCAACTGGGTAAACACCGGGACCTTGAGCTGACTTCTGAGCCACTGCACCACCGTGGACAGCTTGAAGCCCTTGTCATGGGCTGTCAATTGAAAATCGGTGAAGTGCCCCAGCAAAATCGCCTTTTGCCTTGCAAGTACACCCGCATGCAGCAGTTGCGAAAGCATACGTTCAATGCGATAAGGGTGCTCTGCGACATCCTCAAGAAACAAGATGCCAGAGCGGATGGCTGGAAAAAAAGGGGTCCCCAACAGTGATGTCAAGACCGTCAGATTGCCGCCCCAAATGATCCCTCTTCTGGAACTGAGACGCCGGGCCTGGTCCGCATTCCAGTCGACCGCATGTGGCTTAGGCAAGCGCCAGCCGGCGCCTTCGCCCTGCCCTTGTGCCATGTCATTAAAGCAACTTTCCATGATGTCATCCGGGATTGCATCAACACCAAAACCTTCACACAGTGCGGGGCCGGCCCAAGTACTTGCCCCGGTCTTTGCCAACACTGCCATCTGAAACGCGGTGAAGTCACTGATTCCGACGAATTGGGTGCCACGTTCAATGGCATGCGCCACCGCGCGGTAGGGAATCTCTGAGAGGATGCGGGTGATGCCATATCCTCCTCGTGAAATCAGTGCAACGGCAGCACCGCTGTCACAAGCGCGCTGAATTGCCTGAACTCGGGTCGGGTCGTCGCCGGCAAACCGCTGGTGGCTGGCCAGGGCGTCGACATCCACTTCCACGTCATAGCCCAGGCTTTGCAGGCGTGCAACCCCGCGCCTAAATGCTGCCTTGTCGCGTACCGCCCCGGAAGGGGAATAAATGTAGATATGGTTCTTCACAGCCCAATTATCCCCTGCCGATAGCCGTTTGACCGTTGCGCACGGTGTTGTCCAGCAGACACCCCACCCAGTAGCGATGGGTCAATGCACCGATCTGCTCCTGTGTTGCACCGTGTTGGTGCAAATTTTGGCATCAAAGTTGCTAAAACACAATGCGACTGAGGGTCGCGTCTCCTCGCAGGGCCTGATAACCTTGCTTCAATCCCCATGCCTTTGCGGGCCTGGGGATTTTTTTCAGCCCATTGCACTGAGCAAACCCGAAAGCGAGCCACGATCGACTGGTTTTGGGATGGCTCCCAGCAAGGAGAAACGGCGCAAACGGGCGACCAGGGTGGCAGCATGCAAGACATCGTCACTTTGACCCGACACAATAATCAATGCGCCGGTATAGCCGGCCTTTGCCAGCGACTCCATGAACTGAAAACCATCCATGCCTGGCATATGCAGATCGAGCAGTACCAATTGGAATGCATCGGCCTTAGGCCCCAATTTTTGCAATGCCTGCGCGCCACTGGAGGCAAACGTGACACCCAACACGCCCAAGCTTCGCAGTGTTTCCGCCAGAATGTCATGTTGCAGCGGATCGTCATCGACTAGCAATACCTTGAGTAGGTTGCGACGGGCCGGCGCGCCCAATGGCTTGGAGTCTGGGTGTAGGTTCATCGGATTCGCTGCGCCGAGGGTTGGTAAATCTGGTCATTCATTCTGGACCTTGCATTCAGTGCATCCAGCCATTCGGCGGATTCTGGTAGCGCTTCTTCTGGCAATTGTTCGAGTGCTTGCTGCATGCGCTGCATGTCGCCCGCTGCGCCTTCGAGGATCTGCGATACACGGTCCTGGAACTGCATCGCCATCAAAAGCTGTTCCACCTCTGAGCGCACCACCGTACCGTGCTGTTGCATGCTGTCTGCGGCGTCGCCGAGTTTACGTACATGGCTCAGCACATGGGCCACCAGGTCGCCTGACAAGGACACCGAGTGTTTGTCCTGTGCAGTCGCTTTTTCAGCCGTCGCCATGGTGGAGTTCATGATGGCAGCAATTTGCGCGACCCGTTCACCGATGCGTCGACCCGTGTCGGCCGAACGCTGCGAAAGCATACGCACTTCAGAAGCCACAACCGCAAAGCCGCGCCCGGATTCGCCGGCACGGGCCGCCTCAATCGCAGCATTAAGCGCCAGCAGATTGGTTTGAGCGGCAATACTGCCCACCTCGGCGGCCATGGCTCGCAACTCAAGGGTCTCCTGCGCCAGGTTGCGTATATTGGCCAGCAGCACGTCTTTACCTTCTACCATGCCGGTCAAAGAAGAAACCACCGGCTGCAATTCACGTTCACACAGCGCCAGCAAGGTGATGGTGCGCTCCTTGCTCTCGTCGGGCCGGCGACCACCACCGATTCCGGCCATATCAAATTGTTCAAGCACCTTGGCAAAACTGGCCGTGAGTTGCTCCACTGCGGCCTCGGTCTGGGCCTTGACGGTCGCGACGTGGTGTTGCCAGGCGGGTAGTACATCGTGCAGAAGCTCGGCCAGGTTCTGCTCGCTCCCGTGCACTCCGCGCTGCTGTGAAAAATCTTGCAAAGTCGCCCGCTCGCGTTGCACCCGATGGACCAGCAGCCAGACGCTGGCCAGGGACACGGCGCCCACTCCGAGCAAGGACAGCATTGCTATCGAGGTACCTGGCAACCAAAGCGGCAGCGCCGCAATGGCCATCAGCAGCACGGGAGTGAGCATCCACCACCCCAGCGAAATCGCTGGAGCAGCGCCAGGCGTATGCGACAGATCAGGCCGTTGCGGCATGGAACTGGCTGCTCTCACGCGTGAAACCACTGCGCCGACAGCCACTGGGAGCAAACGGCAAATGGCATGGGTCGGGCGAAAAAATACCCTTGTACGGTGGCACATCCACACTCGCGTACAAAGGTCAGTTGCTCGTGCGTTTCGACACCCTCGGCAATCACTGCCATTTCCAGATTGACGCCCAAGGCCGTGGCGATACGCAATATGGCCTTGGCCTTGTTCTCCAGACTGGCGCGTTGCACAAAACTACTGTCGATTTTTAGCTCTTTGAACGGCAGGTCTATTAGCTGAACCAGGGAGGAGTAGCCGGTACCAAAATCGTCGATGGAAAGCGTGAAGCCCATCAAGGACAACCGGGTCAGGCTCTCCATGGCCAACGAACGCTCAACCATCAGGCGGCTTTCGGTCACTTCAATCACCAGGTCACCAGGCTGCAAGCCGTGCGCATAGACGATCTGCAAAAGCCGCTCCGGCATATCCAGATTCAGAGCACTGTCCATCGACAAATTGATCGACGCATGGATATGAATCCCCTGGCTGCGCCAAATTGCAAGGTCTGACGCGACCCGCCGTGCGATGGAAAAGAACAATTCGTCGGCCAGTCCTGCGTCTTCTATCGCGGGCACGAATTGCCCAGGCCCGATGTCGCCACCATCACCGCCAGGCCAGCGTGCCAAGGCCTCCACACCCACAGGCCGTCCACTCTGCAAGGCAACTTTGGGCTGGTACCAGGGCTCGAACTCGCCGGCCGCCAAGGCGGCACGCAAGCGCTGCGGCGTGAGTGCACGGTCTTTGCTAAAGACCTTGACCGGCAAGGGCCGATTCAGCGCCGAGAGGAGACTGCGTAAATCTTCGGTGGTGCTGGGTTTGGGAAGGACTCCCAGCAGATGGAGTCCATGTGCACTCGCGAGGCCCGCGGCGCTGTTCAATATTTCCTCGGTGACCCCGGAACTAAGTACTAGCGCGGCTTTGAGTTGGCGTTGTGCGAGGTGTCGCATGAGAACAAGACCATCCATGTCGGGCATGGAGAGGTCGCTGATGACCACCTGAATGTGAAGCCGGTGGGCATCATAGAGCGCTAGCGCATCGCGGCCACAATTTGCAAAAAGCAAATTGACCCAACCCAGACCACTTAATTGCGAGCCTATGACCTCACGTTGAAAATCGTCATCGTCGACGACCAGGACAGTTCCGCTTTGTGCCACCGCCTTTCCCTCCTTCAGCTTGGCTGCATCAAACCCATGGCACCACCGAGCTGCTCTAGTGAAACCGGCTTTGTGAAGGTCCCCAGTATGCGCAAACCGCTGGCAGAGGCAATCACTTTGGACAGGTGAAGCATGTTGGCGTCGACACCGCTCAGCATGATGATGCCGCCGGAATAGCCCCGGGTCGCGAGGTGGTCCAGAAACTCGATGCCGTCCATGTCAGGCATGAAGACATCACAAATGACAAAGTTCGGGGCGGGATCCAGGGAGCTCAGCACCCGCAGGGCCACGCGACCGTCATTGGCAGTCAGGATTTCCTTGACGCCTAACTGGTTGAGCATTTCGCCCAGTACCTCACGGGCAAATTCGTCATCGTCAACAACCAGCACTGACGGCGCGCAACGGTTTTGCAGTGTATCTGTCATATTATTTCTCCCTTTCTGGGGCTAACGTAACGCCGGCCCGGCTATTTGATTGAATCCATGCGTTGATTTCTTGTTGGGCTTCCCGATAACTGTGCACAAGCACCAATGCAGTGCGCTGGCATCCGGCCAGATCACCGACGCTACCCATTTGCTCAATTGTCTCGCACCAGCCACCCAACTGCAATAGTCCCACGGCACGCGCCGCTGACTTGAGTTTGTGCGCCAAGGCTGCTGCAGCGGTGCAATCGGCCCGCTCGCAGGCGTCCACAATCGCCGCGAGCTGGGTGTCGGCTCCCGACTGAAATTTGAGCAACAGGCGTGTTTGCGTGCTTGGGTTGCTGCCCACATTCCGTGCAAACTCCGAGCGATTCCACAGCTCACCGGTCGACCTCTGGGCGTCGATGCCGTACTCCTGGATTGGCATATTCGCCGCTCTGCGGCGCTCCGTCACGCCACTTGCAGCGCGATGAGGGGGCTTGCGCAGCCACTTCATTAAAGTAGCTTGCAGCATGTCAGGATTCACGGGTTTGGTCAGCACATCGTCGAGGCCGGCGCCCAGGTAGTTCTCACGGTTTTCACTCAGCGCATTGGCGGTCATGGCGATGACGCAGGTGGCGGCGAGTGCAGGGTCTGCGCGAATCTGGCGAGTGGCTTCCAGACCGTCCATGACTGGCATCTGGATGTCCATCAAAACGCAGTCAAAGACCTGTTGTTGCATCAGCGACAGCGCTTGCTGACCATCACTTGCCAACACACTTTGAACCCCCATGTTTTCGAGCAATCCCTTGGCAACCTCCAGATTGAAATCGTTGTCATCGACCACCAGCACCCGATACCCCGACAAAATCGTCCGAATGTCGTCAGACTGTGCAATGTCCACATTCACTGGCAGCGTCTTTCCGGCCGGCTTCAACTGCGATGTAAACCAGAAGGTACTGCCGACACCCAACTGACTCGACACTCCAACCTCACCACCCATGAGGGTCGCCAACTGCTTGCTGATCGCAAGCCCGAGGCCAGTACCGCCGAATTTGCGGGTGGTTGAATTATCGCCTTGCTCAAAAGATTGAAACAGGCGCGACATTTGCTCCTCGCTGAGGCCCATACCGGTATCGACCACATTGAAGCGCAGCATGCAAGTGGAATCACTGGCGTCGTCCACACGGCGGTTCAGGCGTTGCACTTCGACGCGAATTTCACCCTTTTCTGTGAATTTGACCGCGTTGTTGATGTAATTGATCAGAATCTGGCCCAGGCGAAGCGGATCTCCGATCAACTGTCGTGGTACGTCCAGACCGATCTGCAGTTTTAGCGCCAGGCCTTTCTCCACTGCCCGGGGCTCAACGGACTGCAGGATCTGCTGCACCGTCGCTTCCAGGTCAAAATGACTGACCTCCAGGGACAATTTTCCTGCATCAATCTTGGAGAAGTCGAGCACGTCGTTGATGATGCCCAAAAGATGCTTGGCAGAATTATCGATGCGTTGCAGGTAGGCGCGGTCTTTTTCCGAG
This sequence comes from Rhodoferax sp., assembly GCA_021738345.1. Classification (GTDB taxonomy): domain Bacteria; phylum Pseudomonadota; class Gammaproteobacteria; order Burkholderiales; family Burkholderiaceae_C; genus Allorhodoferax. The sequence goes on from JAIPCE010000248.1 coordinate 6,146, forward strand.
GTGGCGTGCCTGAGCGCCAGATAACTCATGCCCATGATGGTGTTCATCGGGGTGCGAATTTCATGGCTCATTTTTGCCAGAAATTCGCCTCGGCTGCGCTTGGCCTGCTCGGCGTGCTCGAGCGCCACTGCCAGCTCTGCGGTGCGCTGCGCGACACGCGTCTCAAGGGTTTCATTCAAATGCTGCAATTGCGCTCGGGCCTCCAAGCGTTGTGTTGCATCCGACACAAATCCATGCCAAATAATGCTTTGGTCTGCTTGCAGTTCGGGGCGTGCCAAACCTTGACGCCAGCATTTCTCCTGGTTGGGCAGTTGCACGGGGAATTCATGGCTCCAGTTCTGCAGCGTTTTGGCCGATGCCAAGACCGAATCTATAAATGCTTGCCGGTGGCTGGCCGGAACCGCTTCAAAAACGCTCGAAGCATCGTCCTTTACCTGCTCCGGTGTCAGGCCAAACATGTCAGCCACGCCACGGCTCGCAAAGGGTGCCGAAAACTTGCCGTCGGGCGTCAATTTGAACTGGTACAGGACGCCGGGAACCAACTCGGACAACTTTGCCAGCAGGTCGTGGCTTTGTTGAAGCTGGAGTTCGATCGCCTTGCGCTCGTGAATATCCTGGACTGTGCCGATCAGCCGCGTCGGTCGACCCTCATGGTCGTATTCAAGTTCGCCGTTGGCTGCAACCCAGCGCCGGGCACCGTCGATCGGCCGGATGATCTGGTAATCCATGCGAAAGTCGCACTTCTTTTCGCGTGCCTCAAGATAGTGAGCCAGTGCAGCTTCGCGAAACTCGGGCGCCAACAAACGGTTCCAATTCGGAATGTCGTGTACAAAATCGGCGTCGACCCCGAAGATGGCATCGAGTTGCGGGCTGCTCTCCCACCGGCCAGTTGCCAGGTCTGTCACATAGCTGCCAAACCCGGCAATTTCCTGGGCTTTGCGCATTTTGAATTCATTGTCGAGCAGGCTCTTGCGCAGTGCCAGCTGCGCACTGATGTCGCGAAAGGTGATGATCGCCCCCACCAGGGTGTCGCGATCCAGCATGGGTGCACTGACGAAATGCACCGGAATACTGCTGCCGTCCTTGCACCAGAACACTTCATCTTCTGCACTGTAGGTGCGCCGATCCCTGGCGGCCATCTGCAAAACACATTCATGCTCGGGGTATGGACTGCCATCTGCACGCGTGTGATGCAGCAATGCGTGGGCCGGTTGACCGAGAAGTTCTTCTGGCTCGTAGCCCAGCATGCGTGCCCCTACCGGATTGATAAAGGTGATCAATCCCTGCAGGTCGTTCAAACACAATCCTTCTCCGACCGAGTTGATGATTCCTTCGGCGAATCGCTGGACAGCAAGCGTCCCCTCAGGCAAATCAGTGGTCAACGGTGCAGGTCTGGGCATCGTTCTGGTCGGTCGTGTGACCGCTTATTGAACCGCTGTTGGTGACTCCGGAGCAGCCTGGAATTTGGCTCCTTGCAGCCTGCCACCACGGAGGGGCAGCAGCCGCAATTGCTGGCCAGTCAGACCCTGGTCATGCCGCTGGAGGGCTTTTTACCGTCGTTTGGAATGATGGACACGATACTGAAAAAACTCAC
>JAIPCE010000249.1 GCA_021738345.1 Rhodoferax sp.
GGCAGAGCGGGTTGCCTCGATCACATCGTAAACTTGCGCGCTCAGCATCAGGCGAATCGTCTCGTAGAGCAGGCGGCGCGCCTGCCCTTGCTCTGCCAGGTGCGGATGCGTCGCCAACGCCAGACCCAGGTGTTGCTGAACCAGGGGGATTTGATGCAACTGTTCAAGCGAGATCAACCCTGAGCGCACCCCATCGTCGACGTCGTGGGCGTTATAGGCAATTTCATCGGCCAAATTGCAGAGTTGCGCTTCAAGACTTGGCTGGGTATGCTGCAAAAATCGCCTGCCAATACCACCTGGCTCTTGGTCTTCCAGGCGCTGTGCATTGCTTGAAGAGCAGTGTTTGAGAATACCTTCGCGGGTTTCAAAGCTCAGATTCAGCCCGTCAAATTGTGGGTATCGCTCTTCCAGGTGGTCGACCACCCGCAAACTTTGCAGATTGTGCTCAAAACCGCCACTGTCGGCCAGACAACCATGCAAGGCATCTTGCCCCGCATGTCCAAACGGGGTGTGCCCCAGGTCGTGCGCCAAAGCAATCGCTTCAACCAAGTCTTCATTGAGTTGCAGCGACCGCGCTATCGACCGCCCCAATTGCGCCACCTCCAGGGAATGGGTCATTCGGGTCCGGAACAGGTCGCCCTCATGGTTCAGGAAAACCTGGGTCTTGTAGACCAGACGCCTAAATGCAGTCGAGTGAACGATACGGTCCCGGTCGCGCTGAAATTCGGTACGTGTGGGCGCTGGAGACTCAAAAAACCGGCGGCCACGTGAATTGGCCGGATCACATGCGTAAGGTGCCAATGTCATCGATGGTTTTGACCACGCAGGTCCAACGCACACACGCCGTGTATCTGCCAGAGTCTATGTACAACAGACATCAATAACGCTGCGCACCATGACATCCGGAACATTACGCATGGCTGCGCTGGACGGCCCGTCAATCACAACGAAGCGAATCGCGCCAGCATCTGCCTTTTTGTCCACACGCATGAGGTCCAAGTAACACGCCGCATTGTCCTGCTGATCCAGACGCGGACCGACTATGGGCAAGCCGGCAGCGCGAATCAACTTGCTTAGGCGCATCACAAATGCGTCGTCCACCAAACCGAGAGCTCTGGACAAGTGCGCTGCCATCACCATACCGCAGCCCACGGCCTCCCCATGCAACCAGTTGCCATAGCCCAAACCGGCTTCTATGGCATGGCCGAAGGTGTGGCCAAAATTCAAAATGGCACGCAGACCCGATTCCCGCTCATCCTGTCCCACGACCCAAGCCTTGATCTCACAGCAGCGCTGCACCGCATAGGCCAAGGCAGCGGGATCGCGGTCCAGCAGTGCCTGCAAGTTGGCTTCAATCCAGTCAAAGAACGTCATATCGGCAATCGGCCCATATTTGATGATCTCAGCCAAGCCGGCACTCAGTTCATTGGGGGGCAGCGTCTTCAAGGTATCTAGGTCGCAGAGGACGAGCAAGGGCTGATAAAACGCGCCGATCATGTTTTTGCCCAGAGGGTGGTTGATGCCGGTTTTGCCGCCCACCGAGGAGTCCACCTGTGCGAGTAGGGTAGTTGGCACCTGGACAAAAGGCACACCGCGCATAAAACTGGCAGCAGCAAATCCGGTCATATCCCCAACGACCCCGCCACCCAGCGCAAAGAGAACTGTCTTGCGGTCGCAATGGTTTTCCAAAAGTGCGTCAAAAATCAGGTTCAGTGTCTGCCAGGTTTTGTGTGCTTCGCCGTCGGGCAGTGTCACCACATGAATTTTGGCGTATTTGGTTTGTAAAGCACCGCGCAAAGCCTCCGCATACAAAGGTCCCACCGTGGTGTTGGTCACAAGCAACGCATGGCTCGCCGCTGGCAATTGCGCATAGTTTTTTGGATTGCCAATCAGCCCACTGCCAATCGCTATGGAGTAACTACGCTGTTGCAGATCTATCGATACAGTCTGAATTTCTGAGGTGCTCATGGGCGTTAGTGTAGCTTTGCTACGCGCATGGGCGCTTAGGGATGCGGAAACAGCCAATGTACCGTTTCTGGCGGCACTGACGGGCGCATTGCGTCGTTACCCTTCGTTTATGTGGCAAGCCACACTGCACTCAGAGCGCCTCGCACTACATCCCGCCAGCACCACCAAAAAACGGTACATCAGCTATTTCCGCACCCCTTGGCAGCGTTGGTGTAGGCTACTACTGATGATTGGTGTTTCTTGGTTGGTACTGGCGATGTTGGCGGTTTGGTAGCTCTGCTAACCCCAAGATACCCAGCCAGGCTTGCTTTGAGTTGCACACCCTTAAAATCATCACCGAGGGGACCCTTGCATTGATCATCGGCAAGCCCGGCACCGGCAAAAGCCATGTGGCCAAAGCTGTGGCCTACCAAGCCACATTATTCCACCCAGAATACCGCCCCGAGGGACGGGGAATTTACCCATAGTGGTTCAATAACTCGAATCAAGGATGCGTTTGACCAACAAGCAATGGGCAGCGATAGATTTACCGTCTGCGGCAGTGCGATGTCGAATCTGGGGGAGCAACTTCATGGATTCGGTGGCTGGACTTTTGCGGCGTGGCTGGAGCGTCGGAAATTGAGAACCTGGCTTGCGATCAGCGTTTCGGCCAGAAAACACAGCAAGGCCAACAAGAAGCAACTCACGCCGGCGAGGAACAGCACCGTGACCAGCCGTGCAATCTGGATATCGATGGTCTCGCCAAAAAACAGCGCCATGATGGTCAGACCGATCAATATGGCGCATAAGGTGAGCAAGGTGATGCAAACATTGACCAAAATGCCACGGGTACGCAAGTGCCGCAGCTCGGCAAATTCAGTTTCCATGGGATTTTCTTGCGGGCTGTCATCAATGCGCGCCTCCAGGACCCGGGCTCGGTCGATGATGCGGGCCAGCCGACCTGCCACGGTGCCAATCATGCCCGCTACTGCAGTCAGCAGAAAGACCGGTGCCACGGCCAATTGGATACCGTGGGTGACTGTGTCGAGGTTGCTTGCAAAAAACATGGGGACTCCAGCTTTCAGTAGGGACTTGTCACCACACCACCGAACGGCGCGAGCCGAAGTAGCAGATGCAGAAACAACTGCGGTCCCGACTTTGCTCTGGCGGGCCGACCGGGACGCACGTCATGCCGAATTGTCACCCGAATGGTGGTCAATCGCTGCCACGACCCCGTATCTGCGGGTGCGATTCAAAGTGATGAGGCCTCTTATCCGCTCACCGCTGCCCTCTCCCCGCTGGGGCGAAGGTGCAAAACTGAATGGCCACATCACTTTGAATCGCACCCGTCTCTGGTAGTTCAGGCAGGCAGGTGCAGATTTCAGGTCAATAATCAGGGATAGATACCAACCGAGGAGCACCGCATGGGTGTCAACATTACTTTTTTAGGCGGTGCCGACACCGTCACCGGCTCCAAGTACCTGGTGCGCCACGGCGAGCACAGCCTGCTGGTCGACTGCGGACTGTTTCAGGGCTACAAGCAACTTCGCTTGCGCAACTGGAATCCACTGCCCGTGGCACCCGACCAGCTCAGTGCGGTGGTGCTCACGCATGCGCACCTCGACCACAGCGGCTACGTTCCGGTGCTGTTCAAGGAAGGCTACGCGGGCAAGGTGTACGGCACCCCTGGAACCCAGGCCTTGTGCAAAATCCTGTTGCCCGACAGCGGCCACCTACAGGAGGAAGACGCGGAGTTTCTCAACCGGCACGGCTTGTCCAAGCATGTCCCGGCGCTGCCGCTCTATACCCGCCAAGACGCGCTCGACTGCCTGCCCCACATCAAGGCCATGCCCTGGGGCAAAAAATTTCAGCCCATTCCAGGCTGGCAAGTCAGCTTCAGCGCCGCCGGGCATATTTTGGGCGCGTCCAGCGTGTTGCTCGAAGTCGCGGGGCGGCGGATCTTGTTCTCGGGCGATCTGGGTCGGCCCGATGACTCCCTCATGAACCCCCCGGACCGGGCGCCTGCGGCTGACACCGTGCTGATTGAATCCACCTACGGCGACCGCCAGCACCCCAAAGAAGATATTTTGGCGGAATTGGGTCCGGCGCTGCAGCGTCTGGCAGCGCGCGGAGGGGTGGCGGTGGTGCCGGTATTTGCGGTCGGGCGGGCGCAGGCACTGCTGCACGCGATTGCCCAGCTCAAGGCGCGCGGCGACGTGCCACGCGCCTTGCCGGTGTTTCTTGACAGCCCCATGGCGGTCCACACCACCCATCTGTTTGAACACCCGCACGGCGAACACCGGCTGACCGCGCAGGAAACGCATGCCATGACCCACTGCGCCACGATGGTCAATAGCACCGATGAATCGCGCGCCTTGGCCGCCAGGCACGGTCCCATGGTCATTTTGTCGGCCAGCGGCATGGCCACCGGTGGACGGGTGTTGCACCACCTGGCGCACCACGCCGGCAACCACCGCAACATGATCATTCTGACCGGCTACCAGGCTCCCGGAACCCGTGGCGCCACACTGGCCAGTGGGGCCAAGTCGCTGCGTATCCATGGGCGCGACGTAGCGGTCAATGCCGAAGTGGTGCAGCTTCAATCGGCCTCAGCCCACGCCGATAGCGGCCAGCTCATGCAGTGGCTACGCACCCTGCCCGAGGCACCGGCTCAGGTGTACGTGGTGCACGGCAATTTGGAAGCCTCGGATGCTTTGCGTGCGCGCATCAAGCGTGAACTGGGCTGGCGCGCCATGGTGCCCGAGCACGGCTCCACCTGGCCGTGCTAATGTGAAAGTCAAGGCAGCGCCGAGAGCCGCAGCCGGGCTTCCTGGTACTCGCGTTTGAGTTGCGCTACAAAATCGGCCGTGGACTGAACGGCAGTCACCGCGCCAATACCCTGCCCGCAGCCCCAGATCTCTTTCCAAGCTTTGACCGAGTTGCCACCAAAATTCATCTTGCTGGGGTCGCTCTGCGGCAAGTTCAACGGGTCAAGGCCGGCCGCACGGATGCTGGGTGCCAGGTAATTGCCATGCACACCGGTAAAGAGATTGCTGTAGACAATTTCGTCTGAGTCACAGTCAACGATGGCTTGCTTGTAGGCATCGGTGGCGCGCGCCTCTTCGGTGGCAATAAAGGCAGAACCGATGTAGGCAAAATCAGCACCCATGGCCTGCGCTGCCAGCACGGCTGAGCCACTGGCGATAGAGCCGCTCAGCGCCAGCGGGCCATCAAACCACTGGCGAATCTCCTGCACCAGGGCAAACGGACTTTTCACGCCCGCGTGTCCACCCGCACCGGCAGCCACCGCAATCAGGCCGTCGGCGCCCTTCTCTATCGCCTTGTGCGCATGCTTGTTGTTGATGATGTCATGCAGCACAACACCGCCATAGCTGTGCGCCGCCGCATTGATTTCTTCTCGGGCACCGAGCGAGGTAATGATGATAGGCACCTTGTACTTCACGCACATCGCCATGTCGTGCTCCAGCCGGTCATTGCTTTTGTGCACGATCTGGTTGATGGCAAAAGGGGCCACGCGCGCCTCGGGGTGGGCCTGCTGGAAGTCCGCGAGCGTCTCCGTGATTTCGATCAGCCAGGCCTCCAACTGTTCGGCAGGCCGTGCATTGAGCGCGGGCATGGCGCCCACGACACCGGCAATACATTGGGCAATCACCAGTTTGGGCGTGCTGATGATAAAAAGCGGCGAGCCGATCACCGGAAACGGCAGACTATCGAGGGGCTTGGGGAGTTTGGACATAGGTTCAAAACGCCTCAAGTGCCAGCGCAGTGACACACTCGGCACCCTCGACGATGCTGTCGCGCATGCCAGGGGCTTTGGTCAGCAGGTGGTCGGCATAAAAGCGCGCCGTGATAATTTTTGCACGCATGAAGTCCACATCCGTTCCGGCTGCCAATTGGGTCTGCGCTACCAGCAGCGCGCGCGCCATCTGCCAGCCGGCCATCAGGTTGCCTGCCAGCATCAGATAGGGCACGCTGCCCGAAAATACTGCGTTGGGGCTGGCCTTGGTGTTGCCTGCCACAAAGTTCACGACGTCGACAAAGGCCAGCCGTGCCGCCTTGAGACGCTTGGCCATCGCCAGCGCGTCCGGGGTGGCACTCTGCAGCAGCTCGCTCTCGGTAGCCTCAATTTGTGCAGCCAGCGCATGCCCGGTCTTGCCGCCGTCGCGCGAGGTCTTGCGGCCCACCAGGTCATTGGCCTGTATGGCCGTGGTGCCTTCGTAAATCGTCAAAATCTTTGCATCGCGGTAGTACTGGGCAACACCGGTCTCCTCGATATATCCCATGCCGCCGTGCACCTGCACCGCCAGCGAGGTCACCTCGAGGCTCATCTCGGTGCTGTAGCCCTTGACCAGGGGCACCATGAACTCGTAAAAAGTCTGGTTGTCCTTGCGCACCTGCACATCCGGATGGTTGTGCGCCGCATCGTAGGCGGATGCCGCCACGGTGGCCATGGCACGGCAACCCTCGACATAGGCGCGCATGGTCATCAGCATGCGACGTACATCGGGGTGGTGAATGATGGGGGCGCCCGCAGCCACCGAACCATCGACTGGCCGGCTCTGCACCCGCTCCCGTGAGAAGCGCGCCGCCGTCTGGTAAGCGCGCTCGGCAATGGCGATGCCCTGCACGCCCACGCCGTAGCGGGCCGCGTTCATCATGATGAACATGTACTCCAGCCCCCGGTTTTCCTGGCCCACCAGGTAGCCGACCGCACCGCCATGGTCACCAAACTGCAGCACCGCGGTCGGGCTGGCCTTGATGCCCAGTTTGTGCTCGATGCTGACGCAGTGCACGTCGTTGCGCGCACCCAACGAACCGTCCGGGTTAACCAAAAACTTGGGCACCACAAACAGACTGATGCCCTTGACCCCCTCTGGCGCGCCTTGCACGCGGGCCAGCACCAGGTGAATGATGTTCTCGGCCATGTCGTGCTCACCCCAGGTGATGAAAATCTTGGTCCCGAAAATCTTGAAGCTGCCGTCGGGCTCAGGCTCGGCCCGGGTACGCACGGCGGCCAGGTCGCTGCCGGCCTGGGGCTCGGTCAGGTTCATGGTGCCGGTCCACTTGCCAGCCACCAGATTACCCAGATATGACGCCTTGAGTTCATCCGAACCCGCAGTAAGCAGAGCCTCAATCGCGCCATCGCTGAGCAAGGGGCACAGCGCAAAACTCATATTGGCGGAGTTTTGCATCTCGCCGCAGGCGGCACCAATGGTCTTGGGCAGACCCTGCCCGCCAAAATCGAGCGGATGCTGCAGACCCTGCCAGCCGCCCTCGGCAAATTGCTTGAACGCCTCCTTGAAGCCTGGGGTGGCGGTCACAACGCCGTCTTTCCAGCTCGTGGGGTTCTTGTCACCCTCCCAGTTCAGCGGTGCCAACACGCCTTCGTTGAATTTGGCCGCCTCTTCGAGAACCGCCTGCGCCGTATCTAGGCCGGCGTCTTCAAATCCGGGAATCTGGGCAATCTGGGCAATATTGGCCAGGTGCTCGATATTGAACAACATGTCTTTCAAGGGCGCAACGTAACTCATAGAAGACTCCAAAAAATTTCTTTAAAAGCAGACACCAGCGCAATGACAAAAGGGGCATCGCGCACGATGCCCCCTGGGCTCTTACTCCAAACGCTACAGCGCGGCCAGCAGCTCGGGCACCGCCACAAACAGGTCCGCTTCCAGACCATAGTCGGCAACGCTGAAAATGGGTGCTTCGGCGTCTTTGTTGGTCGCCACAATCACCTTGCTGTCCTTCATGCCCGCATGGGGCTGGA
>JAIPCE010000250.1 GCA_021738345.1 Rhodoferax sp.
CATCGCCGAGCACGTCGTGGGCCACCTGTGAACGGATTTCCTGCAGCGTGTTGCGCGCACCCAGCACCAGCTCTATCATGAACTGCCCGTCTTCGGCAAACGCCAGGGAATTGCCCGCACCGGTGCGCAAAGCCTGACTCTCCAGTTTGCGCCGTGCTGCCCACAGCGCACCATGCGGGCTGGTCCACAGGCTGTGCTGACGATCGGTGACGGCCCAGGGCATAGGCAATGGCACCGGTCCCAGCATGTTCCAAGCCGTGTTTTCGTGCAGGAAATGCATGCTGCGCTGTTCACGCGGACGGGCTGGAGTCGCCTCTTTGTTGCCAGGTTTTGCCGTCGCCTGCATCGGCACCGTAACCGACTCCTCGCGCGAGGCGCTGCGCGCAAAGTCGGTCAGCAGCGCGTAACCCAGGTAGCTCAGTGCCGGCCAGTTGCCATCGGGCGCATGGGCGTAACCGACAGAAACACCGGTTCCGCTGGCGATGTACTGCAGGGATTGCAGGCCGTCCATGCCCATGGCTTTCTCGGCTAGAACCAAGGCGCGCTCGGCTGCGCTCGGCAGTGTCGGCGCCGCCCGTGCGGCCGCAGCCCAGGGTGCGCCCATGGCGAGTCCAATGCGCCACAGGCTGTGGCGGCGTGGCAAAGTGACGGGATGGCTCAATGCAGAGATCAGTTAGCTTGGGCCAGGCTGTCCTGCAGACCGTAGCGCTGGATCAGGGCTGCGCGCTGACGCGGATCGATGTTGATGCGCGCGGCATCCCGTCCCACGACGCTGAGCAAGCGCTCGTCCATCACGTAGCGCCACAGAGGTGGAATATAGGTCAGCGTGAACATGCCGAAATAGCCGCTTGGCAAACGCGGCAAATTGGCAAAGTGGCGCAGCGACTGGTAGCGGCGCAACGGGTGGGCGTGGTGGTCCGAGTGGCGTTGCAAATGAAACAGGGCCCAGTTGGAAAAGATGTGGTTGCTGTTCCAGGAGTGGTGCGGCTGGCACGCCTCGTATTTCCCGGGTGCGCGTTCGCTGCGCAGCAAGCCATAGTGCTCGACATAGTTGGCCAGTGTGAGCTGAAAGTTTGCCCAAAACGATGCCGCCACCAGGAACGGCACGATCTGCCAGCCCAGCCACAGCGTGAGCAGGGTCCACAGTGTGAGCGTGATCAGCGCCGGCTGCAGTATCTCGTTGTGCAGCGACCAGACGGCCTGGCCCGCACGCTGCAGTCGCTCGGTCTCCAGTGCCCAGGCGCGTTTGAATGCGCCTGGCATCTCACGCAGCACAAAGCGATAGATCGACTCGCCCATGCGCGACGAGGCGGGGTCAATGGGGGTGGCGACATCGCGGTGGTGGCCGCGGTTGTGCTCTATGTAAAAGTGGCCGTAGCCGGTGGGCGCAAGCACGATCTTGGCCAACCAGCGCTCGAGTTGGGTATTTTTATGCCCTAGCTCGTGTCCAAGGTTGATGCAAAAACCGCCGACCGAGCCAGTAATCATCACCATGGCCAGCATGCCATGGGCCGGCACCTCGTAGTGCACCACAAACCAGGCGCCGAAGACAAATGCCGCCCAAAGTACCGGGACCAGCAGGTAGGTGATCCAGCGGTAGTAGAGGTCAGCCTCCAACGCGGGCACCGCACTTTCGGGCGGATTGCTGAGGTCTTCGCCCATCATCCAGTCGAGCAGCGGGGCTATCACATAGAAAAAAGCCACTGGTAACCACAGGGTGCGGGCGTCGCCGGTGGCGATCATCATGGCCGGGCCTATGCATACGCTCGCAGGAACCAGCAGCGACAAAATCCAGGCGTACCGCTTGCGGTCGCGGTACGGCGTGACGTTGGGAGCCATTGGCATGTGAGTGTGCATGGGGTGCCTCTAGGTTCAAACTCTTCAAGGTCCGCATTATGGTGTGCATGGCAGCGCTACGCCAGCACCCTCATCCGCCTCAGGGTGAGTCGGGATGCAGCCGGGCATTGAGCCATTGGCACAAGGGGCTTTGGGGCTGCTCAAAACCGTGGATCGCGGTGAAATGGTTGGCTCCCGGTTGTGCTTGCAGCAGCGCCTGGTTACCTTGCGCCTGCCAGGCATCGCGGTAACTCTCGGACTGGCGTGCAAACTCGGAAGTCTCGGCACCGCCCCAGGTCACCCACACCGGGGTTGCGCAGGGCCGTGCCATGAACGCCGGGGAATTGCGCCGGATGATGCCCTCATCAAGCTGGATCATCGGCTGCAGGTAGCTATAGCGCAGGGGTGCCAGGTCGTACAAGCCGCTGACCAGAATGGCGCCCACAAACGGGTCTTGCGGCAGGCCGTAGTCACGGGTCCATTCGGTTTGCAGGCACATGGCGGTCAGGTGGCCTCCGGCCGAATGCCCGCCAATGGCAATGCGTTGCGGGTCGCCCCCATGGTGTGCAATATTGCGCAGCACCCAGGCGCAGGCGGCACGCACCTGGCGGGTGATCTCATCAATCGTGACGAACGGGCAAAGCGCATAGTCGACCACCACGGTGGTAATGCCCAGCGGCTGCAAACCCAGGGCGATGCCGCTGAAGTCTTTGCTAGACAAGGCTCGCCAGTAGCCTCCATGTATGAATACAAAAACCGGTGCATGGGGCACATCGGCGGGAAAGATGTCCAGGGTTTCCGCCAGGGTCGGTCCATAGGGCACATTGAGCGTGCTGCGCAACGACGCGCGCGCCTGCTCCGCCTGGCGCGCAAAGTGCTGCATCGGCGCATCGCCAGGGTCCAGCGCCAGCGAGGGGTTGTACTGCGCATCAATCTGCGCCTGGGTAGCAAAGTCGCGGTAGAGGGGTGGCATGTGTAACTCCTGATTCAATGCGAAAAAAAGCCGTCATTGCGAACATAGTGAAGCAATCCATGCAAGCTGGAAGTCCTGGACTGCCGCGCTCCGCTCGCAGTGACGGGGTGTGTTGCATGGTTCATGTCCGGTATTTCAAACGCCAATATACCGGTGCCAGAGCCCCGGGTCGGCGGCCAGCGTGGGGGAATCACCTTGCCAGACCACCAGGCCACGCTCGATGATGGTGTGGTGGCTGGCAAGCTGCACCAGGCGCTGCACATATTTATCGATGACCAAGATGCTCTGGCCCTGCTGGTGCAGTGTCGACAGGCAACGCCAGATATCCTCGCGCACCAGCGGTGCCAGGCCCTCGGTCGCCTCGTCGAGTACCAGCAAATGCGGGTTGGTCATGAGGGCGCGCCCAATGGCCAGCATCTGCTGCTCGCCGCCCGACAGCTGGTTGCCCCGGTTGCGCAGGCGCGTGGCAAGCGCCGGAAACAGGTCCAGCACCCGATCGAAGGTCCATGGGTCGCGGCTGGCATTGCGGTGGGCGGCGAACGCCAGCAGATTCTCGGCCACGCTGAGGTTGGGGAAGATCATGCGGCCCTCGGGCACCACCGCCAGACCCATGCGGGCGATCTTGTCAGGTGCCAGGCGTTCGATGCGCTCGCCCAGAAAACGCACACTACCACCGGTGGCGGGCGTGAGCCCCAGTATGGCGCGCACGGTGGTGGTCTTGCCCATGCCATTGCGGCCGAGCAAGGTGGCCACCGCACCCGACTCGATGCACAAGTCAATGCCAAACAAGACTTGGCTGCTGCCGTAGGCACAGGTCAGTTGTTCGACTTCAAGCAGGGCGGCCATGGGTGTGTCGGTGTGGCGGCCAGGTCAGGTCGGCGCAGGCACAGCGTCTTCGCCCAGGTAGGCGCGCTGCACTTGTGGGTGGCTGCGGATGTAGTCTGGCGTTCCCGTGGCAATGATGCGTCCTGCGACCAGGGTTGAAATGGTGTCTGCAAGTTGAAACACCGCGTCCATGTCGTGCTCGACCAGCAAAATGGTGCAACTGCTGCGCAATGATTGCAGCAACTCCACCATGCGTTGTGATTCGTCTCCGCCCATGCCCGCCATGGGTTCGTCGAGTAGCAAGAGTTGCGGCTCGGTGGCCAGCGCCAAGCCGACTTCGAGCTGGCGCTGCTGTGCATGCGATAGCGCGCCGGCCCGTACACCCAGTTGCTGTGCCAGGCCGATTCTGTCGGCCACCGTAGCGGCCCGTTCAAGACGGTGGCGTTCACTGCGGGCCGGGTGCCAAAAGCGCATCGCCCCTTCGCGCGCGGCCACCGCCAGCGCTAGGTTGTCGTGCACCGTCAGCTTGGGGAACACATTGGTGATTTGGTAGGAGCGTGCGAGGCCCAGATGCACCCGCTGGTCCAAGGAGAGGCGGGTAATGTCGACACCCGCCAAATAGATGTGCCCCGCATCGGGTGCCAGCGAACCCGCAACCTGGTGAATCAGGGTCGTCTTGCCGGCACCATTGGGGCCAATCACTGCATGCAATTCACCGACCGCTACGCTGAGCTGCGCATGGTCGGTGGCGGTGAGGCCGCCAAATCGCTTGACCAGTCCTTCAATCGACAACAACGCCTGGCTCATGGTTGCTGCACGCGTTTGAAGCCGTGCATCAGCCCGCGTGGTGCCAACAGCACCACCGCCAGCAACACCGCGCCCAGGCCAAACTGCCAGTACAGCGTGAAGTGCCCCAGCACCTCTTCCAGCAGCAGAAAAGTAAGCGCTCCAGCCAGCCCACCGAGCAAATGGCCCACGCCGCCCAGAATTACCATCACCATCAACATGCCCGACTGGCTCCATTGCAGCAGCGACGGGCTGACAAAAGACGCCTGGTTGGCAAGCAATGCCCCTGCCAGTCCGGCCCAGGCGCCGGCCAGGGCAAACGCCAGCAACTTGAAGCGAAATACCGGAAAACCAATCGCCTCCATACGCACTGGGTTGTCGCGAATGGCCTGCAACGCCATGCCAAAGCGGGCATTGAGCACGCGCGCCATCAGCAACAGAGTGGCGACGAACAGGCCCAAACACACATAATAAAAATGCTGGTCATTGCCCAGATCAAGGTTCCAGCCCAGCGTCGACTTGCCCGGCAACGACAGCCCGTCGTCCCCCCCATAGGCCTTGAAGGACACCGCCAGGTAGTACAGCATCTGGGCAAACGCCAGCGTGATCATGATGAAGTACACGCCTTGGGTGCGCAGGCTGATCGCTCCGATCAGCAGCGCAAGCACGCCGCTGGTTGCCATGGCGGCGGGCCAAGCAAGCCAAGCGCTGCTGATGCCATGGACCTGGAGTATGCCCAGGGTGTAAGCACCGACCCCCACAAAGGCGGCATGGCCAAAGCTCACCATGCCGCCAAACCCGAGAATGAAATTCAGACTGGTGGCTGCCAGCGCAAAAATAAGGATGCGACTGGCCAGACCCAGGTAAAAGTCGGCACCCAGCAAGCCGGCCAACCAAGGCAATGCCAGCAACAGTGCCAGCACCGGCAGGGTGCGGCGCAGGTGCAGGCTGTGGTGCAAGTCAGTCATGTGTCGGAAACAGGCCGCGTGGCTTGAGGAACAAGACCGCCGCCATCAGCAGATAAATCAGGATCGATGCCACAGCCGGCCCCGCGCTGGCTGCCGCCAGATCGCCCACCAGCACCTCCAACGCAATCGGAATCAGGGCTCGCCCCGCAGTGTCGACCGTTCCCACCAGCAGCGCACCGAGCAAGGCACCGCGAATCGAGCCTACGCCACCAATCACGATCACCACAAAGGCCAAAATCAAAATACTCTCACCCATGCCCACCTGCACCGCCAACAGCGGCCCGAGCAGCCCTCCGGCCAGTGCGCACAGTGCGGCACCTACCCCAAACACCACGGTGAACAACCGCTTCACATCGGTGCCCATGGCCAGCGCCATTTCGCGGTTGGAGGCACCCGCACGCACTTGCATGCCGACCCGCGTGTGGTTCACCAGCAGATAAAGCAAGACGCTTGCCGCCAAGCCCATGCCGATAATGAACAGCCGATACGCCGGGTAACCAAAGCCCGGCAACAACTCCACCGGACCGGCCAGCGCAGGAGGTGGGTTGAGCATCACGGCTTGCGAACCCCAGACCATGCGCACGGCTTCGTTGCACATCAGCAGGATGCCAAAGGTGGCCAGCACCTGGGTGACGTGGTCGCGCTGGTACAACTGCCGCAGCACAGAGACCTCCAGCAGCATTCCCAACAGGGCGGTCGCGACGGTACCTAGCAGCAGCGCCAACCAAAACGAGCCGGTGGCCAGGGTCAGCGTTGCGATCAGGTAGGCGCCAATCATGTACAGCGAGCCGTGCGCCAGATTGACCATGTCCATGATGCCAAACACCAGCGTCAGACCGGCCGCCAGCAAAAACAGCATGAGTCCAAACTGCAGGCCATTGAGGGCCTGCTCCAGCAGCAAAATCGCCATCAGTTGCGCCGCAAACCGTCCTCAGGCGGGCATCTTGCAACTGCCCACATAGGCATCGGGGTGGTTCTTGAACACGGTACCCAACACCCGGTTGGTGACCCGGCCCTTGGCGTCCTTGGTGATGACGCGCAGGTGGTAGTCCTGAATCGGGAAGTGGTTGGTGTTGAACTTGAAGTTGCCGCGCACCGAGTCAAACTTGGCTGCTTCCAGGGCCTTGCGCACGGCGGCCTTGTCGTCGAGCCGGCCCTTGCTGTCGCGCACGGCGGCATCGATCAGCCGCGCCGCGTCGTAGCCCTGGGCTGCATACAAGGTCGGAAGCCGGCCGAATTCCTTCTCGAATTCCGCGACAAACTTGCGGTTGGCGGCATTGTCCATGTCGTGCGCCCACTGCGAAGTGTTAAACATTCCCAGCATGGGCTCACCCACGGCCTTGATCACATCTTCGTCGCCCGAAAAGCCAGGCCCAAACAAGGTCATGTCTTTGGACAAACCTGCGCCAACAAATTGCTTGATGAAATTGATGCCCATGCCGCCGGGCAAAAAGATGTAGACCGCATCGGGTTTACTGGCGCGCAGCTTGGACAACTCGGTGCCATAGTCGAGCTGGCCCAGTGCGGTATAGGTTTCAGAGGCCACCTCGCCCTTGTAAAAGCGCTTGAATCCGGTCAGCGCGTCTTTGCCCGCCGGATAGTTGGGCGCAATCAGCGCCACGCGCTTGAAGCCCTTGTCGGTTACCACCTTGCCAACCGCCTCATGCATATTGTCGTTTTGGTAGGACGCGCTGAAAAAATAAGGGTTGCACTGCTCGCCAGCGTACTGCGAAGGGCCGGCATTGGCGCTGATGTAAAAGGTCTTGGACTGGAAAGTGGGCGCACCGACCGCCAGCATGACGTTGGAAAACACTACACCCGTCATGAAATCGACCTTGTCGCGTTTGACCAGGCGGTCTGCGGTCTGGCGCCCTGTGTCAGGGTTGGCTTGGTCGTCGGCCACAATCACTTCAGCAGCGCGACCGCCGAGCTTGCCGCCTGCCAGTTTGACGGCCAACTGGAAACCGTCACGGATATCAATACCCAAACCTGCGCCAGGGCCGGAGAGTGTGCTGAGCAAGCCCACGCGCACCGGCTCGGTGGTTTGCGCAGAACTGGTCAGGGCGCTGAGACAAAGCGTGGCAGCGACGGCAGTACGCTTGAGCGCAGGGAGAAATACGGTCATTGCAGGGTGTCCTTTCATGGGTCGGCGGGCAGATAGTCGAGTCGCGATTATCTACGGCCAGCGCCATGAAGCGTGTCGGGCAAAGTCCTGCGAACATTTGCGCTGATGCATCTGCACATCACCATTTCAGAAGGTGCCATATTTAAACCCGTCATTCTCGCGTAGGCGGGAATCCAGGGAGCACCAGATTCCCGCCCTCGCGGGAATGGCGACACGATG
>JAIPCE010000251.1 GCA_021738345.1 Rhodoferax sp.
ACACAAGCTTTGCACGACCAGGGCGCTGGGCGCGAGCGTGGCAAGCAGGAGGGTGAGATCGCCCACGCACCCGCAGAAGCCGCAGACCGGCCTCATTGAGCGTCTGTTGGACTCCTGGGCATAGGCCTGGGTCAGCTGTGGTGTGGACAGTCGGTGGCACTTGGCCTGGATATTGGCCATGAATTCCTCAGGACTATCTTGCAGGCCCAGGAACTGCTGCACGCGCGTGCCCGGTGCCGGTATGAAACCCGACGACAAAGCGGTGGAGCCTCACGCAAAGGCATCGCGCTCCAGCAGCACACAGTCCGCACCCAGGCGATGCAAGGCCAGCGCAGACGTCAGGCCGCAGGCACCCGCGCCAACGATGGCCGGCTGCACCTGGATTTCGACATGTAACTCGGCCGCGTTGCGGATGCGCGGCTGCAGGGTGTCTGGCTGTGGCGCGGCCCAACCCAATTGCTGCAAAAAACTGGCGCTGTCCACCACGTCTGCCACCAAGGCCATGTCGTCCAGTGCTGCCTGGTGGGCGTTGTCACTGAACGCGGCGCAACCGTCGGACAGCACAATGACGTGGTAGTCGCGCACATGGGCGTCGCGTACCGTGCTTGCTACACCGCCATTGGTCACAATGCCGCAGGCCACCAGCTGCCCATATCCGGGTAAAGGAGCGCACAAAATGGGCTAGTCCTGAACTACTTGCTGGCGTCGATCGAAAACATCCATTTTCCCGAGTTCCTACTTGGTGTGCGCATGCTAAGGCCTGCACATTCCTTTGAATCTGGTCCTCCCTGGCATAGCCCTGATAATCAGGCTATGTCGACAGAATCCCGCACTACCCAGCCGCACCGTCATGCCCGCTCGACCGGGATGACCGACGCGCACCGGACCTAAGCCATGAACCTGCTGGCCCTCGATACTGGCACCCAAACCCTGTCAATCGCAGTGTCGCGAACGGTGGATGGGCGGCTGCGCACCTGGCAGACCCACGCTGAGGGTGGGGCGCAGGCTTCGACTGGACTGATTGCTGCGATTTTGGATCTGCTGCAGCAAGCAGAGCTGCGGCTGGACGCCCTTGATGCGATTTGTTTTGGTGCCGGTCCGGGTTCGTTTACCGGCTTACGTACCGCGTGCTCGGTGACCCAGGGTTTGGCCTTTGGTGCCAAGGTGCCGGTGCTGGCAATGAATTCCTTGCTTGCGGTAGCCGAGGAGGCACGCTATGCGGCCCTGGCCGATCAGCCGCAGGGCGTGCTGACGGCCCTGCTCGACGCCCGCATGAACGAGATGTATGTGGCGAGCTTTGCTTTTGAAGATGGACGGTGGTCGGATCTGCCCACCCACTCCGCGCCGCGCCTGGTGCGACCCGAAAATCTGGTCGATTACCTGGCGTCGCTGCAACCGCCCGAGTCCGGCCCGTTAGTGCACGGTGCCGCAGGTTCGCCCTGGCTGTTGGCGGGCAATGTGTTTACCGAATACGCTGAGCGCCTGCACGATGTGGATCGGTGCGGCACCGCCACACGCATTGCAGCCCTGCCTACTGCGGCGGCCATGCTGCGCCTGGCACCGCCGATGCTGCAAGCGGGCCAGGCGGTAGCGGCCGAGTTTGCCTTGCCGATCTATGTCCGGGACAAGGTCGCGCAAACGACTGCCGAGCGGATGAACCCACAGGCCGCCAACAGGCCTCAGCCGAGAAGCTGACCCCATGCAGTCGCAGCAAACCTGCATCGAAGTCCGGTTCGAGCCCCTGTTGGCAGATCGCCTAGATGACATTTTGCGGGTCGAAAGCCGGGCCTATGCGCACCCCTGGAGCCGGACCAATTTTCTCGACGCCTTGCACGCGGGCTACCAGGCACAAATTCTGCTGGCCGAGCACGAGGTGTTGGGCTATTTTGTCGCGATGAAGGGGGTCGATGAAGTGCATTTACTCAACATCACGGTAGCGCCTGAGTACCAGGGCCAGGGCTGGTCTCGTACCATGCTTGATGCCCTTGATCTCTGGGCCAAGGGGCAACAGGCACTTTGGATCTGGCTGGAGGCGCGCGTGAGCAACACGCGGGCGATGCGGGTGTACGAGCAGCACGGCTACCGCCGCATGGGTGTGCGCAAGGACTATTACTCAGCTGACAGGGGCCAGCGCGAAGATGCCATCGTCATGAGCTTCAGGCTCGGTTCTTAGGACTTGTCCGCCATGCCGCTCGCTCTGGACGACCGCCAACGTGCCATGCTGCTGGAAATGGGCGTGCGCGTATGGCTGCCTGACCCCACGGCTGCCGAAGTACCCGCAGCGCCGGTCCAGGTTCGGCCCATGCCCCTACCCGCTGACACACCGGCAGCAAAACCCCTGGCCCGACCGACTCAGCCGCAGCCATCGCCGGTGCCCCTGGCCAAGCCAGCGACTCAAGCGTCCCCGTCGCCCTCGTTGCCCCAAGCGCCATCTGTCAACCACGATCCGCTCGCCTACGCCCAACTGGATTGGGAAGCCCTGCAGACGCGTGCTGCCACCTGTCAAGCTTGCACTCTGTGCACAGGACGCAAAAACAGCAGCTTGCTGCCCCCCACCAACCCCGGTCAAGCCGACTGGATGGTGGTGGGCGACCCGCCTGACGAGGATGAAGACCGCGCGGGTTCGCCGTTTGTGGAGCAAACCGGTTTGCTGCTGGATAACATGCTCAAGGCCGTTGGCGTGCGCCGAACCGGTCTCGGTGCGCAGGGTGCGTACCTTAGCAACGTGGTCAAATGCCGCCCGCCACTGGGCCGGTTGCCGCAAGCGGCTGAGCTGGTGCAATGCGCTGCCTATCTACAACGCGAGATCGCGCTGGTGCAACCCAAGGTAATTCTGGCGATGGGCCGTTTTGCCGTGCAAACCCTGCTCGCCGACTACCCCGAACATACCGCCATGCCGTTGGGCAAGCAGCGCGGCACGGTGTACCGGTATGCAGGGGTGCCGGTGGTAGTAACTTATCACCCCACGGTATTGCTGCGCGCCAGCGCCGACAAGGCCAAAGCCTGGGCCGACCTGTGCCTTGCGGTGCAAGTGGTGGGCGGCACCGCGCGCGCCCTACAATCCCGGGCATGACATTCCTGGAAAAATTGCGCACCGCCGAGCGCCAAAACGGCTCCATGCTTTGCGTCGGACTAGACCCCGACCCCACCCGGTTTCCACCAAAATTCCACCACGATGAGCGCAAGATTTTTAATTTTTGTGCCGACATTGTCGAAGCCACTGCCGACCTGGTCATTGCATTCAAGCCGCAGATTGCCTACTTTGCTGCCCACCGGGCCGAAGAACAGCTGGAGCGTCTGATTGCCCACATCCACGTGACGGCGCCGCAGGTTCCGGTGATTCTTGACGCCAAGCGCGGCGACATCGGTAGCACCGCCGAGCAGTACGCCATAGAGGCCTTCGAGCGCTATGGCGCCGACGCGGTGACCCTGTCGCCGTTCATGGGCTTTGACTCGGTGGCACCGTACCTCAAGCACCACGGCAAGGGCGCCTTCTTGCTGTGCCGCACCTCAAACCCTGGCGGTGACGACTTTCAGTCGCAGCGACTCGCAAGCGTGGCGGGTGCACCGCTGCTCTATGAGCACATTGCGCGGCTGGCGCAAGGCCCCTGGAACCTCAACGGGCAACTGGGTCTGGTGGTGGGTGCAACCTACCCGACCGAGATTGAGCGGGTGCGCGCGCTGGCACCAACCCTGCCACTGCTGATTCCCGGCATTGGTGCCCAAGGCGGCGATGCGCTGGCCACTGTGCGGGCGGGCTGGCGTGGCAACGCAGAGGCTTCGACCGGACCGATCATCGTCAACTCTTCACGTGCCATTTTGTATGCCGCATCAGACGACAGCTTTGCCCTGGCCGCGCGCCAGGAAGCGCTGCGAACCCGGGAACTTTTGCAGTCGGCACGCCCTGGCGGTTGAACCTACTTTTGCCCGTTGGCCATGCGGCAGCGGGCGATGTCACAGGCAGTGGGCAGTAGTGCACGGTACTCGACATAGCGGCGCAACTGGCTGATGTCGCGCGCAATGCACTTTTCACCCTTGCCATTGTCGTAGTTGGACGTCACATCCACACAGCGCCTGGAATGGGCCATCAGGCCAAACAGATGGCCCATTTCATGAGAGACCAGCATTTGCAGGGTTTCGCGGGCATCGTGCGCTGGGTTGCGTGTTTTCAGCATTTGAAAGGCTGCCGGACCCAGCACCAGCGTGCGCAAGCCAAAGTTGGCCAGACCGAAATTGCCACCGCTTTCCACCTCACTCCAACGCACGTGGATGGCCCACGGCGGCAGGGTCTGCGACGTACCGTGGCGCACCACATTGGCCGCCACGCCACAGGCCGACCAGTGGCTGGCCGCCTTTTCGATCACCGAGAACACCAGTGCTTCGTCGAACCATGGCGGGGCATTGGCGTGGGCATACACAAACACCATCGGCGATCCCACCGCCGGACGGTCGCGGTTGTCGCCCCAGGTGACCATTTCACCGGGCAGACACTGGGCAATTTCCTGGTCACGCACCGATTCCTGGGCCTGCACGCCGTTGACCAGGCCAAGTGCCAGCCAGGTTGACAGGGATAGGGGCAATAAAAACAAACGTACGAGTTGGTGCATCGGCACACTGTAACCTGCCTAGCCGCGCTCTGCCTGACCTGTGCAACCAGGTATCGCAGCGCGAAAAATGTCTTTTCACCCTATCTGGAAAGACTCATAGAATCCCCTGCCAATGCAAGACATCGATATGGCAGCGGCCACCCGATTCACTTTAACCCTGAGAAAACATCCATGTCACCCACCACTTCCCGTCGACTCAAACGCACTGCCTTGGGCCTGCTGGTCCTGCTGGGTGTCGGACTCGGTGCGGGCTATTACATGCTGCGTAGCGCGGGGCAAACACAGGTAGACGGGAGCATTAGCCTGAGCGGCCTCAAGGCGCCAGTCAAGGTGCTGCGCGACAAAGCTGGCATTCCCTATCTGTTTGCCGAAAATACGCCAGACCTCATCAAGGCCCAAGGGTTCGTTACGGCGCAGCACCGGCTGTTTCAGTCCGAGCTGTTTCGTGCGACCTGGCGCGGCGAGCTGGCTGCCACGCTGGGGCCCGACACCCTGCCCAGCGACATCCGCATGCGGGTGCTAGGCCTGCAACGTAATGGCCTCAAGCACGCTGAGAAACTCTCGCCCGAGTCACGCGCATTTTTCCAGCACTATGTCGATGGCATGAACGCCTATATTGCCAACAATGCCAGCGATTTCCCGCTGGAATTCAAACTGTTGGGCTTGCAGCCCAAACCCTGGGTGGTGTCCGATCTCGTCACGCTGGTGCACTACATCCATTACAGCCACGCCACCAACTTCAAGGCAGAGGTGGTGGCACAAAAACTCATAGACAAGCTGGGGCTGGAGCGCGCACAGGCGATTTTTCCACTCACACACAGCCCCGACTGGTCGACCAAAACGTCCCACGCGATGCCCGATGCCCAGCGCAACGACTGGGCGCAGCTCAACGTGGATTGGAACCATCTGGCAATTCGCCCCGACACGCTGAACCACCAGGGTCTGGGCTCCAACAACTGGGCGGTAGGCCCCAGCCGCAGTGCCTCGGGCAAAGCCATGGTGGCGAACGACCCGCACCTGGACAACCGAATTTTGCCTGGCACCTGGCACCCGGTGGGTTTGTTCAGCCCTGATATTCAGGCGGTGGGTGCGGCGCTGCCCGGCATGCCTGGCATTATGGTGGGGCGCACCAAACACGTGGCGTTTGGCGTGACCAACGCTTACGGTGACGTGCAAGACCTGTATATCGAGACCGTCGACCCTCAGAACCCAGCCAATTACCTGCACGCGGGTCAGAGTGTGCCGTTTGGCGTCATCAAGGAAACGCTGCGCATCAAGGACAAGACAGCGCCTGGTGGCATGCGCGAACAGGCGCTGACCCTCCGCACCACGCTGCGTGGCCCGGTCATTTCTGACCATGAGGGCCTGGGGCCCAAGGGCGACAAGGTACTGGTGCTGCGCTCGACCGACGCCGAAGTGCTCGGCCCACAGATCGGTGTCGAGCACCTGTTGACTGCACCTGACGCTGCGGCGTTTGACCGCGAGGTCCAGAAGATCGACCTGATGATGTTCAACTTTGTGTTCGGCGATGACCAGGGCAATATTGGCCACCGTGCGACTGGAGCGGTGCCGATTCGCAGCGGCAAGGACGGCGGATTTCCGCGCCTGCCGGACCCCGGCGGTGCCGACGACTGGACCGGTTTTATCCCCAAGGACAAGCTGCCGGGCATGTTCAATCCGGGTCGGGCCTGGGTCGGCACCGCCAACCACGACACCCGGCCCGACGCCTACCCCTGGTATTACACCAACTACGTGGCCCCCAGCTACCGCTATGCCCGCATGGGTCAGGTGCTGGGGCAGAGCCAGAAAATGACGGTGCAGGACCACTGGACGCTGATGGACGACAACCACAACCTGCAAAGCGACGCGCTGCGACCGGCGCTGATGGCTGTGCTCAAGACCGACCCAGCGCAAGTCGACTTGGCACGAATTTTGGAGCAATGGGATGGCGTGGACCATGCCGACTCGGCCGCGCCCCTGATTTACCAAGCGCTGTACCGCGAGATCGCCTTGGGCACCTTCAGCGACGAATTGGGTGCCGATGTGACCAAGGACATGCTCTCGACCTGGTATTTTTGGCAACAGCGCTTTGACACGCTGCTACAAACACCCGACAGCGCCTGGTTTGATGACACCAGCACGCCCGCCCGGCGCGAAACCCTGGCCGATGTGATACGCGCCGCCGCGCCCCGCGCACGTGCCCAGTTGGAGGCACTGCAGGGCAAAGACCCCGGCGCGTGGCGTTGGGGCAAAGCCCATACGTTGCGCTTTGTGAGTCCGCTGCGCCGCAAGGGCGCGGGCCAGGAACTGGTGGGCGGCTTCACCGTGGAGCGCGGTGGCAGTGGCGAGACGCTGAACCGCGGGGTCTACGATTTCCAGAAACCCTATGAGGTCGCCTTTTTTGCTTCAATGCAGCTTGTGGTGGATTTTGGCGATGCCGACAAGATCAACGCAGTACTGGCCGGGGGTGTCAGCGAACGGCATTTTCAGCCGCACCAGAACGACCAGGCCAGGCAATGGGTGGCAGGACGGCGGGGTAACTGGTGGTTCAACCCCGAACAAGCCCGTGCCCATGCAGTCTCCACTCTGACGCTGACACCCTGAAGCCGGCGCCACAGACCTGGCCAAAGCCATGGCGACCGGTTTCTAAACTGCGATCTGCGCCGCCAGCGCTTCGCCCATGGCCGTCGTCGAAGCGTCACCGCCGAGGTCGGGGGTGCGCGGGCCCTGTTTGAGCACGGTCTCTATGGCTTGCACGATGGCGTCATGTGCCTGCCGGTACACGCCTTCACCCCGACCCAAAAAGTCCAGCATCAGTGCACCAGACCAGACCATCGCCACCGGGTTGGCAATGTTCTTGCCATATATGTCAGGGGCCGAACCATGCACCGGCTCAAAAAGCGACGGGAACTTGCGCTCAGGATTGAGGTTGCCAGACGGAGCCAGACCAATGGTGCCTGTGGTGGCCGGGCCCAGGTCCGACAAAATATCGCCAAACAGATTGGTGGCGGCAACGACATCAAAGCGGCC
>JAIPCE010000252.1 GCA_021738345.1 Rhodoferax sp.
TTTCACCGGGTTTGACCTTGCCCGAGCGCACCGCTGAATCCAGCGCCAGCGGAATCGACGCAGCCGACGTGTTGCCGTGCTGATCAACCGTCACCACCACTTTATCCATGCTCAATTTCAGACGCTTGGCCGTGCCTTGCATGATGCGAATATTGGCCTGGTGTGGCACCATCCAGTCGATGTCGGCTTCTGTCAGTTGCGCCTTGGCCAACACGGCGCGCGCCGCGCTGTCCAATAGCCCGACGGCAAGCTTGAAAACCGCCTGACCGTCCATGCGCAGCAGCGGGTCGCCTTGCACCTTGCCACCCGAGACATGGCCGGGCACGCACAAGATGCCCACATGTTTGCCGTCTGCGTGCAGGTCGCTGGCCAAAATTCCGGGCGTAGACGAAGCCTCCAGCACCACCGCGCCGGCACCGTCGCCAAATAGCACACAGGTCGTGCGATCGTTAAAGTCGAGGATTCTGGAGAACACCTCCGCGCCAACCACCAGAGCGCACTTGGCAGCGCCGGTCTGAACCATGGAGTCGGCAACAGCCAGTGCATAGATAAACCCGCTGCATACCGCCTGCACGTCAAATGCCGCACCGCCGTTGGCACCGAGTTTGTTTTGCAAAATGCAGGCCGTCGATGGAAACACCATGTCGGGCGTGGACGTCGCCACAATAATGAGATCAAGGTCTTGCGGCAAACGCCCGGCGGCGTCCAGCGCACGCCGCGCCGCCTCCAACCCCAGATCACTGCTAAACACGCCTGAATCGGCAAAATGGCGCGCGCTGATGCCGGTACGTTCGACGATCCAGTCATCCGAGCTCTCCACACCCCGATCCGCCAAGTGCTGCACCAGATCCGCATTGCTAAGACGATGCGGCGGCAAATAGCTGCCCGTGCCGGTGATTCTCGAATATCTTTTCGTGCTCGCCATGAATGAATTTCGTGAAATGAAGACTAGTTGGGTGCCGAAACCAGCAGCGGTGCGGCATGCGCAATGCGCGCCTGCACACGCTCGAGCAGATGGTGACTGGCAGAATCATACGCGCGCGCCAAAGCATTGGTAAACGCCAAAACGTCGGCTGAACCATGGCTTTTAAACACCAGGCCGCGCAAGCCCAGCAATGCCGCGCCGTTATAGCGCCGGTGATCCACCCGGTTCTTGAGCGCACGGAGAACAGAAAAGGAAACCGCGGCAGCCAGCTTGGTGAACAGATTGCGCGAAAACTCTGCCTTGAGGAAGTTACCAATCATTGCGGCCAGACCTTCGCTGGTCTTCAAAGCCACATTACCGACAAATCCGTCGCACACGATGATATCGACGGTGCCTTTGAAAATATCGTTGCCCTCAACGTTTCCGTAAAAATTGAGGTCACCGAGCTTGGCAGCCGAGCGCAACAGCTCGCCAGCCCTCTTGATCACTTCATTGCCCTTGATAACCTCTTCTCCGATGTTGAGCAGACCCACCGAGGGCGTCTCCACCTCCTTGAGGACCGAGACCAGTGCCGAACCCATGACCGCAAACTGCAGCAGATGCTCTGCGCTACAGTCCACGTTGGCACCCAGATCGAGCACTGTGGTGGCACCACCCGTCGCATTGGGAATCTGGCCTGCAATGGCCGGACGCTCGATGCCGTCAAGGGTTTTCAGAAGATAGCGCGAAATGGCCATCAGCGCACCAGTATTACCGGCGGAGACCGCTGCCTGGGCCGTGCCATCTTTGACCTGCTGGATCGCCACCCGCATGGAAGAGTCTTTTTTGCGCCGCAGTGCAATTTCCAGGGGGTCGTCCATGGTGACCACCTCGCTGGCCATGACGAGACGGGCACGGGGGTGGCTGAAGCTGGAGATTGACTCGGGCAAACCCACCACAATCAGGGCAGCGTCAGGATGCGCGTCGAGAAATTGTCGGCAGGCGGGCAACGTGACCTCGGGGCCATGGTCGCCCCCCATACAGTCAACGGCGATGGTGATCATGGGTCATGTAAGTAAGTTCTGAGGGCAGGCGCAACCCGTCTGCCAAAAAAGCAAAAAGCCCGCCGCTACACAGCATGTAGCTTCGGGCCTCGCTGAGACGACCTTACCTATGCTTCAGACTTGCTCTGAATCACTTTACGTCCGCGGTAAAAGCCGGTCGGGCTGATGTGGTGGCGCAAGTGGGTTTCACCGGTGGTGGGCTCAACTGCAATACCAGGCACGGTGAGTGCATTGTGCGAACGGTGCATACCGCGCTTGGAAGGAGATTTTTTGTTCTGTTGGACGGCCATGTTCCGCTCCTGAGCGTAAGCCTTGCGTCATCGGCAGGGCTTTTGGGGTTAGTAAAACTGCGTCGTAGCTAAACGCGAAGCCTCAGATTATAGCGCAGCTCAGGAGTTTCAGGACGAGCGCTTGTTTTTGATTTCTTGCAAGACCGCGAAAGGATTGGATTTTTCGGGTTTCGTTTCGACAAAATCAGGGTCTGCCACCTGAAGTTTGAGCGTCGTGGGACATTCGGCATGCATTGGGGCCACGGGCAGGGCCATGAGCAATTCGTCCTCGACCAATTCCAGGAGGTCGAAACTTCGACTGATGACCAGCACATCTTCTTCTGACACTTCATCTTCGAGTGCCGCTTGTGCTTCGGTCGCGACAAATCGAAAGTCCCGCTCACAGGCCACCGCGATACTCGCATGCTCCAGGCAACGCTGACATACCAGTGACAAAGTGACTTGAGCAGACAGACGTAACCAGACCTGCTCGTGCCCGGCGGCGTCGCTCCGGATCTCGCCCTGGGCAGCGTATTGCACGCGTGTCGCCGCAGCAGGGTCGCGGGTTTCTTCCAGCAAGCGCTCAAAATGGGCGAGCCGTTCATCGCCCTGCAAAGCGCCGTGTGCCTTGGCAAAGGCTGCAAGATTCAATTGCCTGGGGTCAAATGCGTTTTTCATGTGCGCAGTGTAAGAGAATCAGACATGGCAGAAACTACTCAAACCCAACTCATCCTTGGCTCGACTTCGGTCTATCGGCGTGCGCTATTGCAACGCTTGCGTCTGCCGTTTGCTGTCGTCGCGCCCGACATCGACGAATCGCCTCAGCCCGGCGAGCTTCCGGCAGCGATTGCCACCCGCTTGGCGCTGGCCAAGGCGCAGGCGGTCGCACAACGTTACCCGAGCCACATCGTGATTGGCAGTGATCAGGTTGCCGACCTGAACGGCGAAGCACTCGGCAAACCGGGCACGCATGCGCGGGCGGTCGCCCAGTTACGCCAGATGAGTGGTCAAACCGTGGTCTTCCAGACCGCAGTGACCGTGGTGTGTCTTGCTACCGACTTTTGCCAGCAATCCCTGGCTGCGGTCAAAGTCAGGTTTCGCACGCTCAGTGCCGATGAAATTGAAGGCTACCTTCTTGCTGAAACCCCCTACGACTGCGCGGGAAGTGCAAAAAGTGAAGGTCTGGGCATCGCGCTGCTGGAGTCCATCGAAAACGACGACCCGAGTGCACTGGTAGGGCTACCCTTGATTCGAACCAGTCGCATGCTGCGGGCGGCGGGCCTGGCTGTGCCCCCACTGCATCCGGTCGCATGCGAGCACTCGCAATGAAAACACCGGCGGACCGCCCGATCGGGACCTTGTATCTGGTCCCGGCGCCACTCGACTTTTCTTGCAGCGAGCAGGTTCCGCTCGACCATGTGATGCCGGACCATACCCTTGCCGCGGCTGCCAAACTGACCCACTGGGTGTGCGAGAACGCTAAGACGGCACGTGCCTACCTCAAACGGCTCGGTGAAATTTACCCTCTGGCGTGTACGTTGCAAGAAATGACCCTGCAGGAGCTACCGCGAGAAATTCACAAAAAGGGCGACCACCAGGGGCAATTTGACGCGCGCTATCTGCTGGCACCGGCCCTCCAGGGCCACCCGATCGGGCTGGTGAGCGAAGCGGGCATGCCGGCGGTGGCCGATCCGGGCGCGTCGGTGGTGCGCGCCGCCCATGATTTGGGAATACCGGTGGTGCCTTTGGTGGGGCCGGTATCGGTGCTTTTGGCGCTTGCAGCGAGCGGACTCAATGGTCAAAATTTTGCTTTCGTGGGTTACGTCCCGAGCGCACCCGCAGACCGGGCCAAGCGACTGCAAGAGTTAGAAACCCTGGCACTCAGAACCGGTCAAACCCAGATATTCATCGAAACGCCTTACCGAAACACAGCCGTATTGCAGACCTTGCTACAAACTTTGCAGCACAACACGCGGCTGGCAACCAGCAGTGGTCTGACCCTGGATCGGTACCAAGGCCACAGCGATCTGGTCAAAAACTGGCGCCACCAGCCGTGGACGCTCGACAACACGATCCCGACCGTATTTGCCATCGGGCGCTGATCTGCCCATTCGCCCGTCCCAAAAAAACTGTCCGTCAATCCCGCAAGACTTTCCGTCATTCCCGCGCAGCCGGGAATCCAGTCGATTTGGACTGCTCAACGCACCGCTGGCAAGGTGCGAATTGCGCGCACTGCACCCTCGCCGATCGACGCCCCAAAACGCCGCACCAAACGTTCTGCAACATTTTCCTTGCGTGTGTAATCAATCAGCTCTTCGGCCTTTACCACCTCGCGTGCAACAAAGTCCACATTGCCTAGCTGGTCCGCTAGCCCGATATCTATGGCCTGCTGACCGGTCCAGAACAGGCCACTGAAGGTTTCCGGGGTCTCCTTCAGGCGCGCGCCGCGCCCCTGCTTTACCACTGCGATGAATTGCTGATGTATCTGGTTCAACATGGTCTGAGCGAAGGCACGTTGGGTCTCGGTCTGGGGGCTAAATGGGTCCATAAAACCCTTGTTTTCACCGGCGGTCATCAAACGGCGCTCGACCCCAAGCTTATCCATCAAGCCGGTAAAGCCAAAACCATCCATCAGCACGCCAATGCTCCCGACCACACTCGCCTTGTCGACAAATATCTTGTCAGCGCCAACCGCGATGTAATACGCAGCCGAGGCACAGGTTTCTTCCACCACGGCGTAGACTGGTTTCTGGTGCAAGGTCTTCAAGCGGCGTACTTCGTCGTTGATGATGCCCGCCTGCACCGGGCTACCCCCTGGTGAATTGATCAGCAGCACCACTGCCTGCGCACCTTTGTCCTCAAACGCACTGCGCATGGCCGCTACCACCAGTTCGGCGCTCGACTCGGCACCCGAGGCAATCTCGCCCTCAATCTTGACGATGGCCGTGTGGGGGGTTGCCACGTCCGTACTGGCACCCCGACGATCCATCCCCATCCACACCAGCGCGATAAAGAATGTCAGCCACGCGACGCGGATGCCATTGCGCCAACGCCGTGCCAGGCGCTGCTCATTGAGAGCTGACATAGCCAATTTTTCCAGGGTTTTCCTCTCCCAACTGTCGGTCGGGGCTGCGTCACCCCGGGCAGCGCCCGAGGTTTTTTGGAATCCAGGGGATTCTGGCGACGCTGTCAAATCTTGGGTATCGTGGAGCGTAGGTTCGGTCATGTCAAAATTTCAAGGGTTGCAAGTTGGGTGCAGTATGCCAGTGCACTTCTCCGTGTTGCTCGGTCAGCCGGATCTTGACCAAGCCGCCCCGGCATGGACCGCCACGGCAGGCACCGGTCTGCGGGTCATAGGTGGCACCGTGGGTGGCGCATATCAGCCAGGCACCGCTACTGTCAAAGAATTGGTTGGGCTGGTAGTCCATTTCCATCGGAATATGGGTACATTGGTTCAGATAGGCATACGCGACGTCGTCAAAGCGAATCGCGAACCCGCGCGCGGCGCGCCCAAAGTACATCAGATCGAACGGTACGGCCTCTGCGCCGTTTATCAGTTGCTCGGAACGGCACAAATAGACCCTTTGTGCGGGTGCCATCCCGACATCTTCAGGTGTTGATTCATGCATGATTGAGCAGCCAAGTGTGCAATTCTTCCACCGAATGCGCCACAAAACGCGGCCGCAGCGCCTCAAACGATGCCGGTTCGTGGGCGCCATAGCTCACGCCCACACTGGCACAACCTGCGTTAAGCGCCATTTGCAGATCGTGCGTGGTGTCGCCCACCATCAAAGTACGTTCGGGCGACACGCCAAACTCCTGCATCAATTCGTGCAACATCCGTGGATCGGGTTTACCCGAGGTCTCATCGGCCGTACGCGACCCATGGAACATGCCGTGCAATTCGACCGAGTGCAAGGCGTCGTCAAGTCCCCGGCGGTTCTTCCCGGTGGCTACCGCCAACCAATGGGCGCGGTCGCGCAAACCGGCCAGCATCGGCAACACCCCGTCGAAAAGACTGATGTCGTTGTGATGCTGCAGGTAATGGTGCCTGTAACGCATCCCGAGTTCTGGGTATTTCTCGCGCGGTACGTCCGGTGCCGCGTGGGCTAAGGCCTGCATCAGCCCGAGCCCGATCACATAGGACGCATTCTGTGCGGTGGGCCGACTTCCGCCCACATCAACCACCGCATCCTGAATGCAGCGGGTAATGATGGCGGTGGAATCAAACAGGGTGCCATCCCAATCAAACGCAATGAGGTCAAACTGGCGAGATCGCTTGGGTAATTTGGAACTTTGCATCGTAAAAATTGGTGCCTTTGATTAGGGGGTGAATCTGAACTGCCGCGCTTTGCTTTCCACTAAACAGTGGGCATTGAATCGCCGGGCAGTGCCGCCTGAAGAAATGTTGCAAGCTCTGGCGGCAGGCGGGCCTCAAGCTCGATGCGATCACCCGTTGCCGGATGCTTGCACTGAAAACGCCAGGCGTGCAAAAACATGCGCTTGAGCGCCATGGCGCCACTTTGCCTGGCTAGCGCCTTGTTGCACTCGAAGTTGCCGTATTTGTCATCGCCCACAATCGGCAAGCCTTCTGAGGCCAGATGAACACGAATCTGGTGCGTACGCCCGGTTTTGAGGGTAACTTCCAGCAAAGAGTAGGACTGCTCCCCGGCGGCCACGGCGCCAGACCGACCGCTACTGTGGGCGCGCACCTTGACCAGAGTCAGGGCCGGCATGCCGTCGGGGTCGTCTTTGGCCACCACTTTGACACGCCGCTCACCGGCATCGGCCGACCCCGGCGTTTGCGCCAAAAGATACTTCACAAGGGGTTTGTCGAGCACCCGCCTATTGCCAGGCCAATGGCCCAGGACCAGTGCCAGATAGGTTTTGCCAGTCTCCCGGTCGCGAAACTGGTCTTGCAGATGCGTTAAGGCACTGCGCCTTTTGGCCACCAGCAGTATGCCGCTCGTTTCGCGGTCCAGACGGTGCACCAGCTCCAGAAAAGGCGCCTGGGGCCGCGCCATGCGAAGCTGCTCAATGACACCAAAACTGACCCCTGAACCCCCATGGACCGCCACCCCTGCAGGCTTGTTGATGGCGAGAAAGTAATCGTCCTCAAACAGCACGGGGAAAGTCTTGGCAGGTACAAAGCTGCCACCGTGGCTGGCCATGGCCTCGGACTTTTGTGCAGCACGCTCCGACACCCGCACCGGCGGCAGGCGTAACACATCGCCGGGCTGCAGCCGGGTATCAGCCTGGACCCTGCCCTTGTTGAGCCGTACTTCGCCACTGCGAATGATGCGGTAGATGT
>JAIPCE010000005.1 GCA_021738345.1 Rhodoferax sp.
GCCAGGCGGCGCTGCAGACCGATCCTGACGCAGCGATCATCTGCCCCAACGGTGCGGCCCACCGCTTGGGCAGCGGATGACGGCGGGTCTGCCCGTAGCACTGTTGCTTTCGCCACAAGAGCGATGTGCAGAAAGTGTCCATAGTTTGAGGTGCCGCAAAGACTATGAAGTAAGTAGGGTTATCAGGCATACGCTTTGATCCAAGGCAAACGCCAGACAGCGTCAGGCGGGTGCAATGGCGACTGGAATTTTCCTGTTTAGACCATTGGATGCATATGCAAAAACAACTGATTACTGCGGTCGCCTTGGCCGCTGCCACCCTCGTTTCCACCAGTGCGCTTGCTCAAATCAAGGACGGCTCCTGGCTGGTGCGTGCCCGCGCTGTCAGCCTGCAAAGCGCAAACTCAGACTCGACCGGCCTGGCGCTCAGTGTCAATGACAAGGTGATCCCCGAAGTTGACATCAGTTATTTCTACACCAAGAATCTGGCAGTGGAACTAATCCTGACGGTGCCCCAAAAGCACGACCTGAGCGCGGGCGCCGCCCAGATCGGTAGCGTCACCCACCTACCACCAACTTTGCTGCTGCAATACCATTTTGACGCCGGAAGCTTCAAACCCTATGTGGGCGCAGGTGTGAACTACACCGTGTTCACCGAATCGAGCTTGCCAGCCGGCGTGTCGATTGACCATTCCAGTGTCGGTGGCGCCTTGCAGTTTGGGGTCGACATTCCTCTCTCCGGCAATATGTACCTGAACTTCGACGTCAAGAAGGCCTATATCCAAACCGACGTGGCTGCGGGCGGAGCCAAGGCCGGCACCTTCAAGGTCGACCCGCTGCTGGTGGGTGTGGGCATCGGCTGGCGCTTCTAAACCCGATGAGCCCGCGTGAGCGGGCATAGAGGGCAAAAAGCCGCTCGACACCAGCGGCTTTTTTTCGCAAATGCAGACCAGTGAAGCAAAAAGGCACAAATTTTTAGCCCGGCGGTGCCGAGGTCGACCTAGGGCTGCGCCGGAATGCGGTCGCAGCGGCATCGCCAACTCCAGCGGGGTGACCGACATCATCACCATTGACCATGCCGACTTTGGCAGGTCGCCAACTTTTTCGCCAGCGTGATGGAGATCGGCCCTTGTGTCATCGGCATTGCCATCGAAGGCGCAGATTCATGCTGATGCCGAAGTCTAGCGACGGCATTTTATGGACTGTAGGTCGCTGCGAACGTCCTGAACAACGACCGGCAGCCACATCGTCAAGACCTTTGGGTGCCTCGTCGATCAACAGTAAATGGATACGTTCGCGCTCTAGCTGGTGGTAGTAGTCCAGGCGCTTCGCGTCAATGATGGCGATGAAGGCATCACCGTTTTTAATGATGATTTTTTCAGCACCCCCAAACATCCTCTGCCGGTTTGGAAAAGTTTGCGCGAGCATGTGAAAGGGGAATCACGTCACTTGTTGAAATTGCCATGGCGGCGGGTGGGATTCAAAGTGATGTGGCAATTCGGTTTTGCCCCCTCGCCCCAGTGGGGAGAGGGCTGGGGTGAGGGGCTGCCACAGGTTCCAGATTTCTTTCAATCATGCAAACATCCAACCCTCACCCTAACCCTCTCCCCGCTGGGGCGAGGGGATAAGAGTCCACTCACTTTGAATCGCAACCCAGGGCGGCCGCCTATTGGCGTAGAACGTGCAAAAAAACGTACAGCTTACGCCTGCCCAGAGCTCTAAAGTGCGCCTGCCGTCGGCCAGGCCAACATAGTGTGACTGCGACAAGCACTTCGACAAGATCAGCACGAACCCCTTTATCCCATTGCGTCATCAGGAGGGCACGGGATTAGGCAGCGGCCAATTGCAGCCAAGCCTGCAGCGCCATCAAGAGTCCGACCAGTGCCATCAAGCCACTGGAAAAATAAGGCATCTTGCGTGCAAGCGCACTCAAACGTCCCCGGTTCAGTTGCGTGCCGACGCGCTGCGCGCCCCAGGCAGCAAGGACACCGACACTGACCAGCGAGACGGCGAGCCCCAGGCTGAAACTTGCAACCATGACCGCGCCGAGCGAATACTGCTTGAGGTTCAGGCAAATCACCATGATGGTCACCGACGCAGGACAGGGAACCAGGCCGCCGGTCAGTCCGAACAGGGCAATTTGTGCGGTCGTCACCTTTTGCCCGACAAATCGACGCGCTATATCTGCGGCGTGGGCGCGTTCGTGCGCGTCCTGGAAAGCGCTGTCGCCGACAGGTAAATCATGGTCATGGTCATGGTCATGGTCATGGTCATGGTCATGGTCATGGTCGTGGTCGTGGTCGTGGTCGTGGTGATCGTGGCCATGGGGATGGGACCGTGCGGCTGCGTCGTCCCGGCGCGTGCGCAGAAACATCCAGCCCGCGACCACCATCACCACCGCAGAGGACAGCAGCATCAGATAGGGTTCGGCCTGCTCGGCGATCATGGCATTGCCGAAGTGCAATGCCGCGGCTGCCAACGCCCAGACGATCAGCGAATGCGAGAGCGCTGCGCACAGACCCAGGAGCACCGCCTGGCCCATGGTTCCCCGGATCGCAATGATGAAGGATGCCATCATGGTCTTGGAGTGCCCAGGTTCCAGCCCGTGCAATGCGCCAAGCAAGACGGCGGTGGGCACAAAGACCCACAAATTGGCCGAACCTTGCTGGATAAGTTCTGCGATGGGTGGCATAAAGGGGTCCCTCACATGTTGAAGTTCGTGGATAGGGCTGAACTGCCTTGCACTACACGCACTGGTGTGGCTGGGTGGCTATTGTCGCAAGCTCAGAGGCCAGGACTTCGGGTAGGTCCAGACCGGGTGTAATTCAGCCGGCTTTCTTCGACAGGGACGTGCACGAGTGGGCTGCTGGCGGCGCGTCTGGGTAGGCGCGAGGGCGCTGCTGGCTACTGCCAGCAAGAAGGGTCTTCGGCCCCAGGCGCGTTGCCAGCGGCGCAATCGGGTGCGTGGCGCTGTCACCCAAATGGTGATGTCCTTCAAAGCCAAAAAAGCGAGTGTTCATCAAGAGTTGGTTTCAGAAGTAAGCGGTCAACGGAGGAATCTAGGTTCAATATAGTGCGCAGCTTCGCACTTTGACAGACTGGGATGCGGCACCTGGGGTGGCAGCGTGATTTCCGAGAACGTGCACCGCAGGCCCTATAAAACCGCCTGAATGTCAGTGCCAATCATGGAAGTCCGTCCCAGCGACTAGGAACAGTTTGGCACGTTCTACGACCCGTCCCTGGAAGAAGGCGACTTCACCGCCGAGGACATGGAAGCGGCCTGCTAAATTCAGCGCTATTCACTTCTGGAGAAATTGACATGCATGCAGGCAAACCCATCGTCCTCCCCGGACAGACAGCCGATAGCGCCAAGATGCCCATCATCTGCACGCCGCTGGTCGGGCGGTCGCGTGAGGAGGTACTGGCCGAGCTGCAACGCGTGGTGCCCAAGGCCCCGGATTTGCTCGAGTGGCGTGTCGATTTCTTTGACGACATTGGCAATACCGATGCGGTGATCACGCTGGCAGCAGAGATTCGCAAAGCCGCCAACAGCATTCCGGTGCTGTTCACCCGTCGCTCGGCCCGCGAAGGCGGCGAGAAAATTGCACTCGATGAGGCCGGCGTGCTGGCCCTGTACGCAGCCGTCATGGACAGCCGCAGTATCGAGCTTATCGACTACGAGATGGTCAACGAGGCCGCGCACATTGCCCAAGTGCGTGCGCAATCCCGTGCCAAGGGCATTCAACTGGTGCTGTCGTTCCACAACTTCTCGGCCACGCCCAGCCACGCCGAGTTGTGCGCCAAGTTTGCTCTTGCCCAAAGCCTGGGTGCAGATATTGCCAAGGTGGCGGTCATGCCCCAGCGGCTGGAAGATGTGCTCACGGTCCTGTCGGCCACCCTGGAATCGAGCCAGAAGCTGGACATTCCACTGATCAGCATGTCGATGGGCGCCTATGGTTCACTGACCCGCCTGTTTGGCTGGACCTGCGGCTCGGCCATGAGTTTCGCCATTGGCGTAGACGCATCGGCACCGGGTCAGGTGCCGATTGAAGACGTGAATGCAGTGGTCGAGATTCTGAAGAAGTCCCTGTCCCCCAAGAAATAACCCTGTCCACAATTCCCCATCCCGAGGTACGGATCAGCGAAGTAGGGCCGCGCGACGGCCTGCAGTCGGTCAAGGCGACCATGCCCACAGCCTACAAGTTTGCCTGGACTGACGCTCTGGAAGCGACCGGCCTGCGCGACGCCATGGCACCCGATGTCAAGATCGAAGCCGGCATCTCCACCGCCTTTGGCCGCACCCCCCAGGGCGTCGTCGCCGACGAAGACGTGGTCTGGACCTCGTGATTTTCGGCAAAGCTGCGGCGCTGTGGCTCATTCCCCAGGCACTGGCGCTGCATCTTTGACCGCAAGCTTTTGTTGCGCCTGCATTTTGACGATGTCGTGCGTCAAGCGAATGTGCGCCTCAAGTTCCAGCAGCGCCCGCGCCTCACGGCGGTGAATCGCAGCCTGAAAGATCGCTTCGTGCTCAATGTGCACATTGCGGCCGCTGGTGTGCGCGGCGGTCAGACGCCAGTTGATGTTGCGGTAGCGCTCGGCATGGCGGTACAGGATGGCCAGCATGTATTTGGTCCACGGCGAATCATGGGCAGCGATCAGCGCCTCGTGAAAGTTCTTGTTGCGCCTCTCCCACAGTTCGGGCTGAGGCCCCTCCGACTGGGTTTCAGACTGGCTCAATAGCTGGTAACTGGCCCGCAAGGTTTCAGCCCACTGCTCGTCGCCACGCCGAATCGACTGGCGCAAAGCCTCGGTTTCCAGCATCACGCGGGTGTTGGTGACATCCTCCAGGTCGGCCATTGAAATCGGTGCCACCCTGAAGCCTCGCTGTCCCTCCACGGTGACGAGTGCGTCCGATACCAAGAGCGACAGGGCCTCGCGCAACGTGCTGGAGCCCACCTGGTATTGGTCTTTCAGATGTTCGACGCGCAGTTTCTCGCCCGGCGCCAGTTTTCCGCACACCACGTCCCGGCGCAGACTCAGGTAGGCGCCCTCGGCCAGCGTACGCGGCGCCTGCGGCCCGGCCGCATCGAGGTTGGTCAATCGAGGCGTGAAGCTGGTCATGGCAAGCGCTCAGAACGATCTGCGGGGTCAAGCTTGCTCTCTGCTGCGTTTGTGTTGCTGCGCTTTTGCCGGTAGGCCAGTTGCGCCCGGCTCAAGCCGAGCATGCGGGCCGCCTCGGACAGGTTGCCGCGCGCGTGCGCCACCGCGTAGTTCAGCGCGCGCGTCTCAATCTCGTCGAGCGACGATCCGCTGTTGAGAATGCGCTCGCTCAGGTCATCGTCATGGGACCTCGGCAGGTTCGCGAGTTTGCCATGGGCATCCAGACTGATCTGACCCGCGTCTGGCACATTGGGAAAAAGATCTTCCAACTGAATCATGCCGCCCTGAGAAGCAAGAATCACGCCCCGTTCCACCAGGTTTTCGAGTTCACGCACATTGCCGGGCCAGTCGTGTTTTTCCAAGGCCTGCAGGGCGCGCTCGGCAAAACCAGACAGTCGCTTGTCATGCAAGGCGCAAAAACGCGCCAGCATGGCATCCGCCAGCAGCGCAATATCGGCCACCCGCTCGCGCAGCGGCGGCAGGCAGATCGGGTACACATTGAGCCGGTACCACAGGTCACGCCGAAAGCGTCCCTCGCGCACCGCTTTTTCAAGGTCGACATTGGTGGCCGCCAGCAAGCGGATATTGATGGGCCGCGCAGCCTCCCCGCCCACACGCTCGATCTCGCCCTCCTGCAAGGCGCGCAATAACTTGGCCTGTGCGGCTAGCGGCAATTCGCCCACTTCGTCGAGTAGCAAGGTGCCGCCGTCGGCGCGCTCGAAGCGGCCGGCGCGCGACGCATGGGCACCCGTGTAGGCGCCTTTTTCAACGCCAAACAATTCAGCCTCTATGAGTTCGGCGGGCAGTGCGGCGCAATTGACCGCCACAAACGGCCCTTTCTGACGCGTGGAAAGCTGGTGCAGCGCACGCGCAAAACGCTCCTTTCCCACGCCCGTCTCGCCGGTCAACAGCACCGTCACCTGGGTTCTGGCGGCCTTTTCCATCAACGCGTAGGCTTTGCGAAAGGCGGTCGAGTTGCCAATGAGGTGCCCACCCAGCGTGGCGGGCTCGAAAGTGGACTTGAGCGCCTCGATCTGTGACTGCAAGGCGACCATTTTTTCCATCAACGAGTCTTCGTTGAAGTACAGGCGATGCTCCTCGCCGTCTGGCCACTCTTCGATCGGGCGGCCCTCAATCTGGCAATGGTCAGCGCCACAGGCCGCGCAGCGGGTTTCCTTGAACAGGATCAGGCGGCCCATGAAGGCGCTGGTGTAGCCGCTGGCATAGCCCAATGCAGTCCAGCAGGCAGGTTCGTCCACGGTGCCGTATTTTTGCCGGTGGGCATGCGCTTCCCAGGACTGGTCCCAGCGAAACTCGCCATGAAACTGACCGCTTGCCACGTCGAAATCGAGTTTGGTCGGTGTAACGCGCGCCGCACCTTCTAGCATGTGCAATTGGGGTCCGACCAGAAAGCTGGCCTGCAGCGACTCATTGGGACGCAGCTTGATGGCATAGGCCGCGTCACTGAGGCCCGACGCATAGCCCATGCGTGTGAGGATGCGCTTGGCATGCGAGGCACCCACCGAGCCGATCAAATCCTGCCGCAACCCCGCCAGTGCCGACGTGTGCATCAGCAACATTCTGAGTTCGCCGAGCCAGATGGCACCGCTGTCGGGTTCAAAGCGCAACAGGCGCCGCAAGTCTTTGTCCGGCGGATATTTGAAATGGCTTGGCATAGGCTCTCAAAATGGATGGGATGCGTTTTCTCGATATTTTCAATGTGCCGCGCTTCAGCGAGGTCAAATTACCGTTGCGCCTTGAATTTGATCATTTGAGCAAATGCTCGCCTACAGATTGGCTCAAATGATCAATTATGCGCGGATTCAGCCGCAAACAGGGGGCCAACTTGAACGATTTTTCAGTTAAACCTCGGTGGATTGCCGTGCATATTGCTCGCACGTATCGGGGTTTACCCTAGAAATCCCGAGATTTTTGGACTTGGCACGCAATCAGGCAAGCAACTTGCAATGGTACGGAAGTCAACCCACCTGCTTCATGAAAACACCACCCGACTTTAATCCCGAGCGCAAATTCATCCGCATCATGAAGACGCATGCCAACGGTCTGATCGAGTTTGAGTTTGCGGTGGGCGAGCCAGAGTTGTTCGTCGAATTGCTGATGGCGCAGTCGGCGTTTGACGAGTTTTGCGTGATGCACCAGGTGACCCCGACCCAGGGTCCTCTGACGCAAGCGCAAGACGGCGATAACGAAGAATGGGACTGGAGCCTGCGCGCTGCCCGCGAGCAGCAGATCCGCCATGGAAGCAATAAGGCATGACACACCAACCACAACGTGAGGAGACCCACCCAAATGCATATTGATCTACGCACCGTCAGCATCGAGCCGCTGCGGCAAACCTTTGACCACATTGCCGCACGCATTGGCAATGACAAGGCAGCGTCGCGCTACATCGAGGGCACGATGGACCTGCAAGCCAGTGCCAACCCGCACTACCGCCCCACCTGGGATCCGGAGCACGAAATCTTTGATGCCACGCGCACCGCGATCACCATGAAAGACTGGTATGCACTGAAGGACCCGCGCCAGTTCTATTACGGCACTTACACGGCATCGCGTGCCCGGATGCAGGAAACCGCCGAGGCGGACTTTGAATTTGTCGAGTCGCGCGGTCTCGATGCCTCCTATGACGATGCGGCCCGCCGTACCGCGCTGGACTTTTACGTGCCGCTGCGCCATGTGGCCTGGGGCGCCAACATGAACGGCGCGTCGATGTGTGCCTACGGTTTTGGCACCGCCATCACCCAAGCCTGCCTGTACCATGGCATGGACCAGCTCGGCATTGCGCAGTACCTGACGCGTCTGGGGCTCACGCTCGGTGACCAGGGCGAAGTGCAGTTTGCCAAGAAGGCCTGGCTAGAGCAACCGCAGTGGCAGGAGCTGCGCCGCCTGGTCGAAGACACCTGGGTCATCAAAGACTGGTTTGAGCTGTTTGTCGCGCAAAACGTCGCAATCGATGGACTGCTGTCAGGCCTGGCGTACACCGAGGTTGACCAGGCACTGAGCGCCAAAGCGGGCTCCACCGTGTCGCTGCTGACACGTTTTCAGTCCGATTGGTTTGCCGACAGCAGCAAGTGGGTCGATGCCTGCATGAAGGTCGCAGCGGCAGAGAACGCTGAGAACAAGGTGCAATTGCAGCAGTGGCTCGCCCACTGGCGCGGTCGCACCATGGCTGCACTGCAACCGATTGCCAAGCAAGCCTTGGGCGCGGAAAGCGATGCAGCGTTGGCTCGGGTCTCGGCCCAGCTCGATGCCCGCATGGCCAAAGCCGGCCTGACCGCAGCCAACTAAAGGAAGGCCACACCATGTCCAATGTATTCATTGCCTTCCAGACCAACGAAGAAACGCGTTGCATCGTCGATGCCATCGTGGCCGACAACCCCAACGCCACGGTCAATCGCCAGCCCGCAATGGTGAAGATAGATGCCCCCGATCAGCTCGTGATTCGGCGCAGCTCGGTTGAAGAGCAGCTCGGACGGACCTTTGATTTGCAGGAGTTGCACATCAACCTGATCACGCTGACCGGGCACATCGATGAAACCGAAGACGAATTCACCCTGCGTTGGGCCCACTGAGTCCAGTTGGCCCTCTCGACACAAGCAGACCCACACACCAGGAGACGAAAAATGGACATGAAAGTCACGAAAAAGCTCAATCTGAAAGACCGCTACAACCTGTTGACCCGGGACCTCAACTGGACCCCCACCTACCAGGCTGTGCGCGACGTCTACCCGTATCTGGAATACGAGGGCATCAAGATCCACGACTGGAACAAGTTCGAGGACCCGTTCCGCTTGACGATGGATGCGTACTGGAAATACCAGGCCGAAAAAGAGAAAAAGCTTTACGCCATCCTTGACGCGTTCAACCAGAACAACGGCCACCTGCAAGTGACCGACGCACGCTATGTCAATGCGCTGAAACTGTTTTTAACAGGTGTCTCGCCGCTCGAGTACATGGCACACCGCGGCTTTGCCCATGTGGGTCGCCAGCTCGGTGGTGCCGGACCGCGCGTTGCCTGCCAGATGCAGGCGCTCGATGAAATCCGCCATTCGCAGACGCAGATTCACTCGATGTCGAACTACAACAAGTTCTACAACGGCATGCAAAATTTCCGCCACCAGCATGATCGCGTGTGGTACCTCTCCGTCCCCAAATCATTCTTTGACGATGCCGTGACGGCCGGCCCGTTTGAGTTCATGGTGGCGATTGGCTTTGCCTTTGAGTATGTGCTGACCAATCTGCTGTTTGTGCCGTTCATTTCAGGTGCTGCCTACAACGGCGATATGGCCGCTATGGCGTTTGGCTTCTCGGCCCAAAGCGACGAGGCACGCCACATGACGCTGGGCCTGGAGATGATCAAGTTCATCCTGGAGCAAGACCCCGACAACCTGCCCATCGTGCAAGCCTGGATCGACAAGTGGTTCTGGCGCGGCTACCGCGTGCTGACCCTGGTGGCCATGATGATGGACTACATGTTGCCGAAGCGCGTGATGAGCTGGAAAGAGGCCTGGGAAACCTATGCGGAAGCCAATGGCGGCGCACTGTTTGCCGACCTGGCGCGCTACGGCATCACCATTCCCAAGGGTTGGGAGCAGGCCTGCAAAGACAAAGACCACCTGTCGCACCAGGCTTGGGCGGTGTTCTACAACTACGGCGCGGCGGCTCCGTTTCACACCTGGACCCCGTCCGAGTCTGAAATGGCCTGGCTGTCCGAGAAGTACCCGGACACCTTCGACAAGTATTACCGTCCCCGTTATGAGCATTGGGCCAAAGAGCAAAAAGAGGGGCGCCGCTTCTACAACACCACCTTGCCGATGCTGTGCCAAACCTGCCAGATTCCGATGTTTTTCACCGAACCCGACGATCCCACCAAGATCGCCTACCGCGAATCTGATTACAGCGGCATGAAATACCACTTCTGCTCGGACGGCTGCAAGAGCATTTTCGACCACGAACCCGAGAAATACATCCAGAGCTGGCTGCCAGTGCACCAGATTTACCAGGGCAATTGTTTCACCCCTGAGGCCGACCCGACCGCCCCTGATTTCAACCCGCTGGCCGAAGTGCTCAAGTGGTACCGCATGGAAATGGGCCGCGACAACCTCGACTTTGAAGGCTCACAGGATCAGAAAAACTTCAAGGCCTGGCGTGATCTGGCCACCGGCAACTAACGCAACAGCAGGAGACCGCACGATGACAACCAAATCTGTTAGCCCCTATCCTTTCATGCAACAGGACACGGTGGACAAGTTTCCCGCGCCCCTGCTTTATATCGGCTGGGAAGACCACCTGATGTTTTGCGCGCCCTTTTGTGTTCCCATGCCGCCGACCCTGAAGTTTGGCGACATGCTGGCGGGGGCATTCCCCGGCTTTTTCGGGGCACATCCTGACTTCGCCAAGATCGACTGGAAGACGGCCGAATGGTTCAAGTCGGGCAAAGCCTGGCAACCCGATGCCGAGAAAACCCTGGCTGAGAACGGTCTGGGCCACAAGGATGTGATTCGCTTTCGCACCCCTGGTCTGACCGGGTTGCAAGGGTCGTGCAGCTAATCCTGGACGCGTCACATGAGCTACCAACTCACCATCGAACCCACCGGGCAGGTGCTGGAAGTCGAGACCGGGCAAACCATTCTTGACGCCGCACTGCGGGCCGGCATTTACCTGCCGCACGCCTGCTGCCACGGCCTTTGTGCAACCTGCAAGGTCGAGGTCACCGATGGTGAAGTCGAGCACGGTGCGGCATCCAACTTCGCGCTCATGGACTATGAGCGCGAAGAGGGCAAGTGCCTGGCCTGCTGCGCCACGCTCGAGTCCGATGTCACGATCGAGGCCGAGATCGACGACGAGCCCGATGCGCTTAACCTCCCGGTCCTTGACTACCACGGCAAGGTGTCGCGCATCGCCGACCTCACGCCGACGATCAAAGGCGTCTGGATCACGCTTGGCGCGGGACAATCCCTGCGCTTTCAGGCGGGCCAGTACATCAACCTGGTGGTTCCGGGGCAGGACCAGCGCCGGGCTTTTTCGATTGCCAGCGCGCCGTCTTCTGGCGGCGAGATTGAGCTCAACATCCGCCGCGTGCCCGGTGGACGTGCCACCAACTGGGTCCACGATGAACTCAAGGCGGGTGACACGCTGCGCTTTGCCGGTCCGTATGGACGCTTTTTTGTGCGCCAAAAGCAGCATGTGGCCGAGCAATTGCCCTACCTGTTTTTGGCCGGCGGCTCGGGCCTGTCGAGCCCGCGCTCCATGGTGCTGGATTTACTGGAACAGGGCAGCGCGCTGCCGATCACGCTGATCAATGGCGCAAGAAACCCGTCCGAGTTGTACCACCACGACGAATTCACGGCGCTAGCGGCCAAGCACCCCAATTTTGAGTACCTGGCGGTGCTTTCCGATGCGCCGGCCCCGGCGGGCTGGACTGGTGCCACCGGTTTTGTGCACAACGTGGCCAAGGCGCACTTCAACAACGACTTTCGGGGCCGCAAGGCGTACCTGTGCGGCCCGCCGCTCATGATTGATGCCTGCATCAATACCTTGATGCAAGGTCGACTTTTTGAGCGCGACATCTACACCGAAAAGTTTTTGTCGGCGGCGGACGCGCAACAGGTACGCAGCCCTCTGTTTCGCAAGATTTGAATGCCATGGCAATCCATACGGTCACCATCGAAAACGACGGCAGCAGCTACCGCTGCTATGACTCCCAGTCCCTGCTCGAAGGCATGGAGTCGCTCGGCAAAAAGGGCATCCCGGTGGGTTGCCGAGGGGGTGGCTGTGGGGTTTGCAAAGTGCAAGTGGTAAGCGGCTCCTACACCAAGCGGGTGATGAGCCGGGCGCACATCAGCGAAGCCGAAGAAGCCCAGGGCTGTGTGCTGGCCTGCCGCGTGCGGCCGACCAGCGCCATTGCCCT
Source organism: Rhodoferax sp. (assembly GCA_021738345.1). Lineage (GTDB taxonomy): Bacteria > Pseudomonadota > Gammaproteobacteria > Burkholderiales > Burkholderiaceae_C > Allorhodoferax. The sequence continues at coordinate 12,092 of JAIPCE010000005.1, forward strand.
ACAGGTCATCGGACCCATGAAAAAAAACGTCTGCCGGGCGGTTGAACCGTCAGACGCTCTCTCTATTTCAACCTGAAGACTAACTGGAGACCAAAAAATGGCAATGACAGGTGTTTTGCGTCCGGGCCACGCCCAACTGCGCGTACTCGACATGGATGAGTCGGTCAAGTTTTATACCGATGTGATGGGCTTGGTCGAAACCGGACGCGATGCGTCGGGCCGCGTCTATTTCAAGACCCGTTCAGAGCGCGACCACAACAGCGTGATCTTGCGCCAGGCCGACCGCGCCGGTCTGGACTTTTTCGGCTACAAAGTGCTCAACAAGGCGACCCTGGAGGATTTTGAGGCCAAGCTCAAAGCCTATGGCGTGGCGACCGAGCGCATGCCCGCCGGCGACCTGCTTGAGACCGGCGAGCGCGTGCGTTTTCAGATTCCGACCGGCCACACGATTGAGCTCTACGCCGAAAAGACCGATGTCGGCAACGGCATGGGCTACAACGACCCCGAAGTCGATGTGGTCGATGGCAAGGGCATTCGCCCGGTCCGCATGGACCATGCGCTGTTGTACGGCGGCGATATCGACGGTTCACGCAAACTGTTTGAAGAAGTGCTGGGCTTTAACCTAGTCGAGCGCGTCAAGCTCGAAGACGGCAGCACCGACCTGGCGGTTTGGCTTACCTGCAGCGCCAAGGCGCATGATCTGGCCATGGTGCGCCACGCCGAAGACGGAAAACTGCACCATGTGGCCTTCCAACTGGCAACTTGGGAGCAGGTGCTCAGGGCGGCCGACATCATGAGCATTAACCGTGTGTCTATTGATATTGGACCGACCCGTCACGGCATTACCCAAGGCACCACGATCTATTTCTTTGACCCCTCGGGAAACCGCCTCGAGACCTTCTGCGGCGGCTACGACCATTACCCCGACAACCACCCCATCACCTGGAGCTGGGAACACGTGGGCCGGGGTATTTTCTACCACGATCGCAAGCTCAACGGCGCCTTCCTGAGCGTAGTGACCTGATTGATTGACTGATTGCCCCAGGCAGGCACAGCCTCAGCCCTTGCCTGCCTTTAACCCCTAAGCCGGACGAGCCGGAACCGAACAACCGTTCGCGGCGAGGGCGCCGCTCCAACGGAGCAACGGAGCTTTGTAATTGTTGGAGCGGCGCCCTCGCCGCGAATGACTTTGATGTTCGAATTCTTCTCATTATTTACAAAGTTTGAATTTGTTAGAGACTAACAACATGACACCGATATCCACAGGATATTCACCCAGCGTTCCCATGCCCACCATTGACTGCCAGGCCGCCCATGCGGCCGTTGGCGCTGCCGTGCAGGCGGCCCAGGAGATGGGCGCACGGATCAATGTGGCCGTAGTGGACGCGTCCGGCGGCATGGCGGCCTTTTTGCGCATGCCGGGCGCACCCCTGCACTCGGTCGAGATTGCGCTTGACAAGGCCTATACCGCCGTGAGTTTTGGCCTGGCGACCGGCGAATGGTCCAGCGCGCTGCAGCAGCACTCCGACGCCGTGCGCGAAGGCATTGTGCGACGTCCGCGCTTTGTCGCCTTTGGCGGCGGGCTTCCGATTCTGCATGACGGGCAACGCATTGGCGGCATCGGCGTATCGGGCGGCAGTGAACAGCAAGACGAAGTCTGCGCACGAGCTGGGCTGGCAGCCATAGGGGTCGATGTCGCACCCGACCCACATTGATTTTTTGTTTCTGCGCGTGCCGCGCAGGCAGGCCCCACTTCTGAAGGAATCCCCATGAAAGAGATCAAAAACTTTATCAACGGCGAATACGTCACCAATGCCAGCGGCAAGACCTACGAAAAGCGCAATCCCGTGGACAACTCGCTGATCGGCATGGTGTACGAGGCGGGCAAACCCGAAGTGGATGCGGCGGTGGCAGCGGCCCGGGCGGCGCTGCATGGGCCCTGGGGCAAACTGTCGGTGGTGGACCGCTGCGCCATGCTCGATGGTTTGGTGGCTGAAATCAACCACCGTTTTGATGATTTTTTGCAGGCGGAAATTGCTGATACAGGCAAACCCGCGCACTTGGCCTCGCACATCGACATTCCGCGTGGTGCGGCCAACTTCAAGATTTTTACCGACACCATCAAGAACGTGTCGACCGAGTCGTTCGAGATGCGCACCCCGGACGGCAAGACGGCGCGCAGCTACGGCGTGCGCACCCCACGCGGTGTCATCGCCATCATCTGCCCCTGGAACCTGCCGCTGCTGCTCATGACCTGGAAGTGTGGTCCGGCCATGGCCTGCGGCAACACCGTGGTGGTCAAACCGTCTGAAGCCACCCCCAGCACCGCCACCTTGCTCGGTGAAGTCATGAACAAGGTCGGCGTGCCAGCGGGTGTTTACAACGTGGTCAACGGCTTTGGTGTCGACTCGGCCGGGTCTTTTTTGACCGCCCACCCGGGAGTCAACGGCATTACCTTTACCGGCGAGACCCGGACCGGCACTGCCATCATGAAAGCCGCTGCCGACGGTATCCGTCCGGTGTCGCTGGAGCTGGGTGGCAAGAATGCGGCCGTGGTGTTTGCTGACTGTGACTTCGAGAACGCTGTCAACACCGTCACGCGCTCAGTTTTTGAGAACTGCGGCCAGGTCTGTCTGGGCACCGAGCGGGTCTACGTAGAGCGCCCGATTTTTGACAAATTTGTCGCCGCGCTCAAGGTCAAGGCCGAAACCATGAAGCCCGGCCGTCCGTTTGATCACGACACGAAAATTGGCCCGCTGGTGAGCAAGATTCACCAGAAAAAGGTCTTGTCCTACTACGCCCGCGCCAAGGATGAAGGCGCCAACATTGTGTTTGGCGGTGGTGTGCCCGACATGCCCGACGACCTCAAGGACGGCTGCTGGGTGCAACCCACGATCTGGACCGGCCTACCCGAAACCGCCACAGTGGTGCGGGAAGAAATCTTTGGACCCTGCTGCCATATCCAGCCCTTTGACACCGAAGAAGAGGCGGTTCGCATGGCCAACGACACCCGATATGGCCTGGCAACCTCCATCTACACGCAGGACATCAGCCGCGCCAGCCGCGTAGCCACCCAGATCGAAGTTGGCCTGTGCTGGATCAATAGCTGGTTCCTGCGCGACCTGCGCACCCCGTTTGGCGGCTCCAAGCAGTCCGGCATCGGGCGTGAAGGCGGCGTGCATTCGCTAGAGTTCTACACCGAACTGCGCAACGTAATGGTCAAGTACTGAGGCACTTCAATCCAGCGGGCAGACGCATTTTTTTTGTAACTAATCAGGTATGCACACCGTTCGGGCTGAGCTTGTCGAAGCCTTTCCAATGTGCAGCGAGCACTTCGACTGTTCGACAAGCTCACAGCTCAGTGCGAACGGGATTACTGAATTTCACGAGGACCTGAGTAGTTACTTTTCTCCAAATTGAACCAACCGGACCACGACACTATGGATACCCCCCTGATAGAAACCCTGGGCGACGAGCTTTACCACGCCATGACCCACAGAACGGTCGTCGATCCGCTGACTACGCGTCACCCGGAAATCACGATCGAAAACGCCTACCACATCCAGCAGCGCATGCTTTCCAAGCGTCTGCAGGCGGGTGAGCGCGTAGTCGGCAAGAAGATTGGCGTCACCTCCGCCGCCGTGATGAACATGCTGGGCGTCTATCAGCCTGACTTTGGCTACCTGCTCGACGGCATGGTCTACAACGAAGGCCAGTCGATTGACATGGCGACGCTGATCCAACCCAAGGCCGAGGGCGAAATTGCCTTCATTCTCAAAAAGGACCTGATGGGCCCTGGCATCAGCAACGCCGACGTTCTGGCCGCCACCGAGTGCGTGATGCCGTGCTTTGAGATTGTCGATAGCCGCATCCGCGACTGGAAAATCAAAATTCAGGACACGGTGGCCGACAACGCCTCGTGTGGCGTGTTTGTGCTGGGCGACCGCGCCGTCGATCCGCGCCGCATCGACCTGTCGACCTGTGGCATGGTGCTGGAGAAGAACGGCGAGATCATAGGCACCGGTGCTGGCGCTGCCGCTCTGGGGTCACCGGTCAACGCGGTCGCCTGGCTGGTCAACACGCTGGGTCGCCTGGGCATCGGCATTAAGGCCGGTGAGGTCATCCTTTCGGGCGCGCTGGCCGCCATGTCACCGGCCAAGGCGGGCGACAACTTCCGCGTCAGCATTGGCGGGCTGGGCAGTTGCTCGGTGCGTTTTGCCTAATTGTTTATCTTACGGAGTCTTCATGCAAAAAATCAAATGTGCCCTGATCGGCCCTGGCAACATTGGCACCGACCTGCTGGCCAAGCTGCAACGCAGCCAGGTGTTGGAGCCGGTCTGGATGGTGGGCATAGACCCCGAATCCGATGGCCTCAAGCGCGCCCGCGAGATGGGTATCAAGACCACGGCCGAAGGTGTCGACGGACTGGTGCCGCACATGAAAGCGGACGGCGTGCAAATCGTCTTTGACGCCACCAGCGCCTATGTACACGCAGAGAACAGCCGCAAGGTCAATGCACTGGGCGCACTCATGATCGACCTGACGCCCGCTGCCATCGGCCCGTTTTGCGTGCCGCCGGTCAATCTTATCGAGCACGTTGGCAAGGGTGAGATGAACGTCAACATGGTCACCTGCGGCGGCCAGGCCACGATTCCAATGGTGGCCGCGGTGAGCAGGGTGCAGCCGGTGGCCTATGGCGAAATCGTCGCCACCGTGTCAAGCAAGTCGGCCGGCCCGGGTACGCGCAAGAATATCGACGAATTCACCCGCACCACGGCAAGCGCGGTCGAGAAGGTCGGTGGTGCCAAGAAAGGCAAAGCCATCATCATCCTCAACCCGGCTGAGCCCCCGCTCATCATGCGCGACACCGTGCATTGCCTGACTGAGACCGAGCCCGACCAGGCCAAGATTACCGAGTCGATCCACTCCATGATCAAAGAGGTGCAAAAGTACGTGCCCGGCTACAAGTTGGTCAATGGTCCGGTGTTCGACGGCATGCGCGTGTCGGTGTTTCTGGAGGTCGAAGGCCTGGGCGACTACCTGCCCAAGTACGCCGGCAACCTCGACATCATGACCGCTGCGGCGGCACGTACTGCGGAGATGTTTGCCGAAGAAATCATCGCCGGTCGCCTCACGCTCCAGGCCACTGCAGCCTGAACCCATTTGGAGAATTGAATGACTTTTCAAGGCAAAAAAATCACCCTGCACGACATGACCCTGCGGGACGGCATGCACCCCAAGCGCCACCTGATGACGCTGGACCAGATGAAATCCATCGCCTGCGGGCTGGATGCGGCGGGAATTCCCCTGATCGAGGTCACCCACGGTGACGGCCTGGGCGGCTCCTCGGTCAACTACGGCTTTCCGGCGCACACCGACGAGGAATACCTCAGTACCGTCATTCCCCTCATGAAGCAGGCCAAGATATCGGCTCTGTTGATACCTGGCATTGGCACCGTGGACCATTTGCTGATGGCCCGGGATTTGGGTGTGCACACCATTCGCGTCGCCACCCATTGCACCGAGGCCGATGTGTCAGAGCAACACATCACCAAGGCACGCGCGCTGGGCATGGACACCGTAGGCTTTTTGATGATGGCACACATGGCCAGCCCCGAGAAGCTGGTGAGCCAGGCCCTGTTGATGCAAGGCTACGGCGCCAATTGCATCTACGTGACCGACTCGGCCGGTCACCTGCTGCCCGATGGCGTCAAGGCGCGTCTGGGCGCGGTGCGCGCGGCCCTCAAACCCGAGACCGAGCTGGGTTTTCATGGCCACCACAACCTGGCCATGGGCGTCGCCAACTCGATTGCCGCCATTGAAGTAGGTGCCACCCGTATCGATGCCGCCGCCGCAGGCCTCGGTGCCGGTGCCGGCAACACGCCCATGGAGGTACTGGTCTCGGTACTCGACATGATGGGTGTCGCCACGGGAGTCGATGTGTACAAGATCCAGGACGTCGCCGAAGACCTGGTGGTGCCGATCATGGACTTCCCGATTCGCATCGACCGCGATGCGCTGACGCTGGGCTACGCTGGCGTCTATGGCTCATTCCTCTTGTTCGCGAAGCGGGCAGAGAAAAAATACGGTGTCAGTGCCCGCGACATTCTGGTCGAGATGGGCCGGCGCGGCATGGTCGGCGGCCAGGAAGACATGATCGAAGACACCGCCATGACACTGGCCCGCCAGCGTGCCAACGCATAACGCCTGCGACCCCTGCAACTCTCCTACGTTCGCACTGAGCTGTGAGCTTGTCGAACAGTCGAAGTGCTTTAACCAAGGTCAACCATTCATGAAACTCGATCTACAAACCATCAATGCCCTGGCCGACCGGCTGGAAAACTGCCAGTTAACCCAAACTGACACCACCAAGATCACCGATGACTACCCCGACATGGACTGGGACGATGCCTATGCGATCCAGAACGAAATCCGCCGCCGCAAGCTGGCGCGCGGCCTGCGCATCGCCGGCCTCAAAGCCGGCCTGACATCGCACGCCAAAATGAAGCAGATGGGCGTCAGCACGCCGGTCTTCGGCTTCATGACCGACGACTATGTGGTCGCCGACGGCGGCGAGTGCAAGGTTAGCGAACTGATTCACCCCAAAGTCGAGCCCGAAATCGCCTTTGTCACCAAGACCGAACTGCGCGGCCCCGGCTGCCACATCGGCACCGTGCTGGCGGCCACTGACTTTGTCATGCCCGGCATCGAGGTCATCGACAGCCGTTACCGCGATTTCAAGTTTGACCTGAAAAGCGTGGTGGCAGACAACACCTCAGCCGCCCGCTTCGTCGTCGGTGGCCAGCCCACAGCGGTGAGCGACTGCGACCTGCGCACCGTAGGCGTGGTGCTGGAGAAAAACGGCGTCCCGGTTGCCTTTGGTGCAGGTGCCGCCGTCATGGGCCACCCGGCTGCGGCCATTGCGGCCCTGGCAAACTTGTTGGGCGCACGCGGCGAGTCCATTCCGGCCGGCACACTGATCCTCTCGGGCGGCATCACCGAAGCCGTGGCCGTGCAGGCCGGTGACAACGTGACGCTGCGCGTGCAAGGCATGGGCAGCACCAGCATCCGATTTGTTTAACCCTGACCCTCAAGGACAAGCCCATGCCATTTGCCCAAATTTATATGATCGAAGGCCGCACCGATGAACAAAAACGTGCGGTGATCGAAAAAGTCAGCGCCGCGCTGGTCGAAGCCACCGGCGCCCCTATTGCCAATGTACGGGTCTGGATACAAGACGTGCCGAAGGAAAACTGGGGCATCGCCGGCGTCAGCGCAAAAGACCTGGGGCGCTAGGGCCACTGTCGCGCAGCCGGAACACCGACACCACTTGCACCAAGTCTTCGGCCTGCGACTTCAAGCGCATGGCCGAGGCCGCCATTTGTTCCACGAGCGCGGCGTTTTGCTGAGTCACCTGGTCCATAAGTTTGACTGCCTCGCTGACCTGCGAGACGCCCAGACTCTGCTCGGCGCTGGCCTTGCTGATCTGACCCATCAGATCGGTCACCTGCCGGATGCTGCTGACCACCTCGGCCATCGTGCTGCCTGCACGGTCTACCTGTTCCGTGCCCAGCATCACACGCTCCACACTGGCGCCAATCAAGGACTTGATTTCTCGCGCCGCCGCCGCCGAGCGCCCCGCCAGGCTGCGCACCTCGCTCGCCACCACAGCAAATCCCCGGCCCTGCTCACCGGCCCGCGCGGCCTCCACAGCCGCGTTCAAGGCGAGGATGTTGGTCTGGAACGCGATACCGTCGATCACCTGAATGATGTCGGCAATCTTGCGTGAGGAGGTGTTGATGTCCTTCATGGTTTCAACCACCTGACTGACGGCTTGGCCACCTTTTTCCGCCACCGCGGAGGCGGTGAGGGCAAGGGCGTTGGCGCTGCGTGCACTGTCCGCGTTTTGCTGCACCGTGGCACTCAGTTGCTCCATGGATGCCGCCGTTTCTTCCAGCGAGCTGGCTTGGTGTTCGGTGCGCGAGGACAAAGCTGCGTCCGCATCGGCAATGGCGGCGCTCGCCAGCGCAACGCCTTGTGAGCCGTCGCGCACATCGCTGACAACCTGGATCAGGTGGTCCTGCATCTCCTTGAAAGCCAACAGCAAGCGCCCTGTTTCGTTGGAACCATGGGCCTCAAACCGCATGGTCAAATCGCCCGCCGCCACCGCCGCAGATATCTCGACAGCCTTGTTGATCGGTTGGGTGATCGACCGGATGATCCAGATGGCCATGAATATCCCAAGGGTAAGCGCCGCTGCCACCATGCCCACGTTGACATATTTGACGCTGCCGGTGGCCTGCTGCGTGGCCTCGGTCGACTCGCGCAACAAGGTGTCCTGATAGCGCAGCAGTCCGTCCAGCGCCTCAAAGTAGGCACGTTGGGCCGGCACCACCTTGTCCTGCAGCATGGCCTTGGCCTCAAACACTTGTCCCGCCACGGCAAGTTCGACCGCTTCCACCTGCAGCGGGTCATACGCGCTACGCGTCAGGTAGACCTTGGCAATCAGAGACTTGCCTTCTGGCGATGCGATTTGCGCCTTGAGCTGTTCCAGTTCGCTGCCAATATGCTTACGCGCCACTTCGATGCGTTGCGCCTCTTGTTTGATGAGCGCGCCGTCGTTCATGATGATGATGTTGCGCAGCGCAATCGCAATCGTGTTGACGTCGTCTTTGACGGCATTAACGGCAATGATTTTCGGAATGCGCTCCTCCATGACTGCATGAAACAAGCCATTGATGGTATCAACCTTGAATTGCGAGATAGCGCCCAGCATGGCGGTCAACAATCCCAGCACGCCAAACCCAAGAACGAGTCGGGTGGAAATTTTCATGTCATCGAGTTGCATGGTGTCAATTTCTCCTTGAAGTGGGGCAAAGGACTGCTTGGCCGCTATTGTGCGCCCGGCGTACCCGACAGACTCGAGGGCTGTCCAAACGGTCGACCCGATGCTAGGTGTTTACCCAGATGAATGTAGAAAGGCGATATGAAGCGCGGGTAAACCGCGTGCAAGCCTTCCGAAAACCGTAACCAAGCCCGTCACTCACTCCAAAAATTCCAGCAAAGTGTATACACTTTTTATGCAACGCGCTATCATCCGACCATGGCTTCTGAACAAATGAATTCCAGCGCCGCGGGCGGCTCCAGCACCGACCAGATCGTGTCCGCGCTCACGCAGGCCATTGTGTCGCACCGGCTCAAGCCCGGCACCAAGTTGGCCGAGCAAAAGATTGCCACCCAGTTTGGCGTGTCGCGCACGCTGGTGCGCCAGGCGCTGTTTCAGTTGTCGCAGCACCGGCTCATTGCCATGGAGCCCGCGCGCGGCGCCTTTGTGGCAAGCCCTTCGGTGGCCGAGGCACGCCAGGTGTTTGCGGTGCGCCGCATGCTCGAGGCCGAAACCACACGTGCCTTTGTGCGCCAGGTCAACCCCAAGCAGATCAAGGTCTTGCAGGCCCATGTAAAAGCCGAGCAAGCAGCGCTGGGTCAGGACGACGCTGGCGGGCGCAGCCATCGCACCGAGCTGCTGGGCGATTTTCATGTGCGCATGGCCGAACTGATGGGCAACCAGGTGCTGGCCGAGCTGCTTGGCGAGCTGATTTCCCGCTGCTCCCTGATCACCTTGATGTACCAGTCAGCACGTGCGGCAGAACACTCCAGCGACGAACACGTGCAGATCGTGAAAGCCTTGGCTGCCAAGGACGAGGCTTTGGCGGTGCGGCTCATGGACGAACATCTGCAACATGTAGAGTCCAACCTCGACTTTGACCTGCGTCCGCCGGCCGACGCGCTCACCGCCGCATTGACCTGACACTATCGCACCATGCACCACTACGACACCACCCTGCCCTACCCGCGCGACCTCAAAGGTTACGGTCCCAAGCCGCCCCATGCGCAATGGCCCAAGCGTGCCCGCATTGCGGTGCAGTTTGTGCTGAACTATGAAGAGGGCGGCGAAAACTGTGTGCTGCACGGCGATGCAGGCAGTGAGCAGTTTTTGTCAGAAATGTTCAACCCGGCCAGCTACGCGGACAGGCATATCAGCATGGAGGGCATTTACGACTTCGGGGCGCGCGCCGGGGTCTGGCGCATTCTGCGCGAGTTTGAGCAGCGCCAGCTGCCGCTCACGGTGTTTGGCGTCAGCATGGCGCTAGAGCGCTATCCCGAGCTGGTGCAAGCCTGCCAGCAACTCGGGCACGAGATCGCCTGCCACGGTTGGCGCTGGATCCATTACCAAAATCTGCCTGAAGCGGTGGAGCGCGAACACATGGCGCGCGGCATGGAGATACTTACCCGCCTTATGGGCGAGCGCCCGCTGGGCTGGTACACCGGGCGCGACAGCCCCAACACACGGCGCCTGGTCGCTGATTTTGGCGGCTTTGAATACGATGCCGACTACTACGGCGACGACCTGCCGTTCTGGATGCGAGTGCGCAAGACCGATGGCAGCGTGGTGCCCCAGCTCATCGTGCCCTACACCCTGGACTGCAATGACATGCGTTTTTCCTTGCCGCAGGGCTACTCCCACGCCGACCCGTTCTACCAGTACCTCAAGGACAGCTTCGATGCCCTTTACGCCGAGGGCGACCCCGCAGGACTGAACGCGCCCAAGATGATGAGTGTAGGCATGCACTGCCGCCTGCTGGGCCGCCCCGGGCGCATCGCCGCTTTGCAGCGTTTTCTGGACCACATCGGGCACCACCCGGATGTCTGGGTCTGCCGCCGCCTGGACATTGCTCGGCACTGGAAAGCCACCCACCCCTTTAATCCCAACTAACGGCCATGCCCCTCACACTCGAACAACTCAACGCCGCCACGCCCACCGACGCCCTGCAACTGCTCGATGGTCTGTATGAACATTCACCGTGGATTGCCGAGGCGGCACTCGCCCAGCGGCCTTTTGTGTCGATCCACCACCTCAAGTACCGGATGACCCAGGTCCTGGCCCAGGCCCCACGTGCCGCGCAGATTGAACTGATACGCGCCCACCCCGAGCTGGCTGGCAAAGCCATGGTGAGCCAGTCGCTCACCGTTGAGTCGACCAACGAGCAAAGCAAGGCCGGCCTGACGCACTGCAGCCCCGAAGAGTTTGCCAGGCTGCAGCAGCTCAATGCCGAATACAACGCCAAGTTCGGCTGGCCCTTTATTTTGGCGGTACGCGGCCCGCGCGGCAGCGGCCTGAGCCGGGCCGAAATCATCGCCACTTTCGAGCGCCGCCTGCACAGCCAAAGTGATTTTGAGCTCGCTGAGTGCCTGCGCAATATCCACCGCATTGCCGAGATTCGCCTGAACGACAAATTTGACCTGACGCCGTCGCGCGGCAACAACGTGTGGGACTGGCACGAAAGTCTGAGCCAACACTCCGACCACACTGATCACCTGACCGTTACCTACCTGACCGACGCGCACCGGGCCTGCGCCCAAGAGATTCGCCAGCGCATGCTGGACTGCGGCTTTGACTCGGCGCAGATCGACGCTGTGGGCAATGTGGTGGGCCGGTATGAGGCGCTGGGTGAAGCTCGCGCGGGAGTCAAAACCCTGCTCACAGGTAGCCATTACGACACCGTGCGCAATGCGGGCAAATACGATGGGCGGCTGGGTATTTTTGTCCCCATGGCCTGCGTGCACCGTCTGCACCGTGCAGGCACCCGTTTGCCATTTGCGCTGGAGGTGGTGGCTTTTTCGGAGGAAGAAGGCCAACGCTTCAAGGCCACATTTTTGGGCTCTGGCGCGCTCACCGGTGACTTCAACCCTGCGTGGCTGGACCAACTTGATGCCGACGGCATCAGCCTGCGTGCCGCCATGCAACACGCCGGCCTGAGTGTCGACGACATCCCCACACTGAATCGCGACGCGGCGCACTACCTGGGTTTTGTCGAGGTGCATATTGAACAAGGCCCGGTGCTCAATGCCCTGAATCTGCCGCTGGGCGTGGTCAGCGCCATCAACGCGGGTGTGCGCTACACAGGCCGGGTGATCGGGCAGGCGAGCCACGCCGGCACCACCCCGATGAACCAGCGCAGCGATGCCCTGTGCGCGGTGGCCGAGCTGGCGCTGTTTATGGAACAGCGCGCACTGCAAGACGGCGACTCGGTGGCCACCATGGGCCAGATCAACGTACCGCAGGGCAGTATCAATGTGGTGCCGGGGCGCTGCGATTTCAGCCTCGACCTGCGTGCGCCCAACAATGCCCAGCGTGACCGCCTGACGCAGGATGTGCTCGAAAAGCTGCAACAGATTTGCACCCGCCGCGGCCTGGGTTGTGAACTCGAACTGTCGATGAGCGTCAGTGCCGCTCCCAGCGCACCCGCCTTGCAGCAACTGTGGGAAACCGCCGTTGCTGCGCTGGGGCTGCCGGTGCACCGCCTGCCCAGCGGGGCTGGCCACGATGCCATGAAGCTGCACGCCATCATGCCGCAGGCCATGCTGTTTGTACGCGGCCAAAACGCCGGCATCAGCCACAACCCCCTGGAGTCCACCACCAGCGACGACATGCAACTGGCCGTAGAAGCCTTTGACCATGTACTGCAGCAACTGGCGACCTCCCCAGCCGCGCACGCCTGAGTGCATCGCCCGGACCGCCTGAATCCACCCCACTCTACCGACCCTACCGACCCCACACCATGACCCCTTACACCCAAATCGATGCCTGGATTGACGCGCACTTTGACGAACAAGTGCAGTTTTTGCAGCAACTCATCCGCGTTCCCACCGACACGCCGCCCGGCAACAATGCGCCCCACGCCGAGCGCACCGCCGAGCTGCTGCAGGCCATGGGCATTGACGCGGAGAAACATGCGGTACCCGCGGCTGATGTGCAGGCTGCCGGTCTGGAAAGCGTCACCAACCTGATCGTGCGCCGTTCGTATGGCCCAGGTGGCAAAACCATTGCCCTGAATGCCCATGGCGATGTGGTGCCCCCCGGCGAGGGCTGGACGCACGACCCTTATGGCGGCGAGGTGAGTGACGGCAAAATTTTCGGCCGTGCCAGCGCGGTCAGCAAATGCGATTTCTCGACCTACACCTTTGCCATGCGCGCCCTCGAAGCCGTGGCGCCACCCAAGCAGGGCCAGCTTGAGCTCCTGTTTACCTACGACGAAGAATTTGGCGGCGAAGTCGGCCCCGGCTGGCTGCTCAAACACCAGCTCACCCGACCCGACCTGATGGTTGCCGCCGGCTTTAGCTACCAGGTCATCACCGCGCACAACGGCTGCCTGCAGCTCGAAGTCACGGTGCACGGCCAGATGGCGCATGCCGCCATTCCCGACAGTGGTGTGGATGCACTGCAGGCGGCGGTCAAGCTACTGAACTCGCTCTACGCCCAAAATACGCTATACAAGTCCATCACCTCCGGGGTCGAAGGCATCACCCACCCTTACCTCAATGTCGGACTGATCCAGGGCGGCACCAACACCAATGTCATCCCCGGCAAGGTCAGCTTCAAGCTCGACCGCCGCATGATCCCCGAAGAAAACGCCGCCGAAGTGGAAGCCAGCTTGCGCGCCCTGATTGCCCAGACCGCCGCCGAGTTGCCTGGCATTCGGGTGGAGGTGCGGCGCATGCTGCTAGCCCACAGCATGCGGCCGCTGCCCGGTAACCGCCCGCTGATCGAAGCCTTACAAACGCACGGCAAGGCAGTGTTTGGCGAGGACATTCCGGCACTGGGCACCCCGCTCTATACCGATGTGCGCCTGTTCTGCGAGGCCGGCATTCCCGGCGTGATCTACGGTGCCGGCCCGCGCACCGTGCTCGAATCGCACGCCAAACGCGCCGACGAACGTCTGGACCTCGAAGACCTGCGCCGCGCCACCAAAGTCATTGCGCGGGCGCTGGTGGATTTGCTGCAGTAGGGCAACTAAAGCTGTAAAAAATTCGGCTTGCCCTTGTGGACTGAAGCACTGATTGCCAAACATCCAGACGCTTTTACCACTTTGCAAAATCGCTGTTGAATTCAAAGCGGGTAAATTGCAGAAAAGTCCGCCGCGACTGGGCCAGAGGCATGTTCATTCATCAATAGATACTTTTTCTTAAGTATCTGTTTTTAAACGGTTTTATTAAAAAACTTAATAGATAAGTAGATGAATACATGAACTTCTTTCGCTGTCTCCGCCATTCCCGCGCGGGAACTACGGCCCATCAGAGGCGAAGCGAATGAACCACTCTTCGCTGTCGATCAAGGGTTAATCTGTATACACTTTCCTAAATTTATTGTATACAGTTGTGGCTCCATGTTTTAGTCAGGAGCCTATATATGTCTCAGTCTGTTCATCCGGTTGACGAACACCTGCCCACCGGCAAAGTCGCTGCCTTGGGTTTGCAGCATGTGCTGGTGATGTACGCCGGTGCCATTGCCGTGCCCTTGATTGTGGGGCGCGCGCTCAAGCTCAGCCCGGAGGATGTGGCCTACCTGATCTCGGCCGACTTGTTTTGCTGCGGCCTGGTCACGCTGATTCAGGCCCTGGGCGCAACCCAATGGTTTGGCATTCGCCTGCCGGTGATGATGGGCGTGACCTTTGCCTCGGTGGCACCCATGGTGGCCATGGCCAACGCCAACCCCGGCGCACCCGGGGCACAGCTGATTTTTGGCGCCATTATTGGTGCGGGGGTGATCTCGATTGCGATTGCACCTGCGGTCAGTCGCATGTTGCGCTTTTTCCCGCCCGTGGTGACTGGCACCATCATTGTGGTGATTGGTATCAGCCTGATGCGCATCGGTATCAACTGGATTTTTGGCAACCCGTTTGGCCCCACGGCCCCGTCTATTGTCAACCCCGAGCATGCCAAATGGCTGGCCGACGTGAGCCAGGCTGCAGGTGCGCCGGGGTCGGCCCTGCCCGCAGTGCCCAAAGACCTGGCCCTGGTGCCCAAGGTGCCCAATCCCAAGTACGCCGACTTGTCCGGCGTGGGTGTGTCTGCGCTGGTGCTGGTTTCCATCATGGTGATTGCGCGCTTTGGCCGTGGCTTCATTGCCAATATCTCGGTGTTGCTAGGCATCGTAATTGGCGGTGTGGTGGCCACCGCGCTGGGCCTGATGAACTTCGACAAGGTGGGTAAGGCGGCCTGGTTTGATGTGGTGCTGCCGTTTCACTTTGGCATGCCCATTTTTGACCCGGTACTGATTTTGACCATGACACTGGTGATGATTGTGGTGATGATCGAATCCACCGGCATGTTTCTGGCCTTGGGTGAAATGACCGAGCGCAAGGTCGACCAACCCGCCCTGGCCCGCGGCCTGCGCACCGACGGCCTGGGCACGCTGATTGGCGGCATTTTCAACACCTTTCCGTACACCAGTTTTTCGCAAAACGTGGGGTTGGTGGCCGTCACCGGGGTTAAGAGCCGTTTTGTCTGTGTGGCAGGTGGCGTGATTTTGATTGTGCTGGGCCTGCTACCCAAGATGGCGGCACTGGTCGAGTCCCTGCCCACGGTGGTGCTGGGCGGTGCCGGTCTGGTAATGTTTGGCATGGTGGCGGCCACCGGCATCCGGATTTTGGCCGGGGTCGATTTCAAGGTCAACCGCTTCAACGCCATGATTGTGGCGATCTCGATCGGTGTCGGCATGGTGCCACTTATCGCACCCAACTTCAAACAATGGATGCCTCACAGCATCCACCCCCTCATCGAGTCTGGCATTTTGCTGTCTAGTCTGGCTGCGGTGGCGCTGAACCTGTTCTTTAACGGCGCCCAATCCGACACCAGCGCCGCAGTGCGCGCCGCGAGTCAGGCGGACGCGCACTGAACGGTGATTGCGCACCTGTGGTGCAGTTTAGGGATGCATCGTCACGCAGGGCCTTTCCCGCCCAAAACTTCTCTGAGCACTTCTGCCTCGACCGTACGCGCAGCACCAAAACCTGCAACGTGCCGGGCCGTATCCATAAGGATGCTGACAAAACGAAAATCGCCGAGCTCCGTCATCGGTTCGACGTCCGGAAATCGTTTCAGATACGCGGCTTTGCATGGGGTCCAGAGTGCACTGTCCCGCGCCGGAAGACTCGCGCGCCCCTGCAGTGTGACCCTCGGCAGGTCGTGAACGGATCTGTCAGGCACCTCTGCCGCCATGACCAGCAGCGACACCCGCTCCCGGGCCTGCAGGTACCGCGTGTGCGCGGCCAGACCACTGACGTGGATAACCAGGCAGCGCTGTTGCGGCTCAATCGCGAACGGAACCATGGAGACGAAGGGTGTTCCGTCGTCCTGCGTCGTGCCCAGTGCAGCAATGCGGCTGAGTTCGAGAAGATTGCGCAATTCGCGCGTGAGTCTGGGTTCGTGCACGCCACGCATCATACGCAACCCATCAGTGCGTTGTTGCAATTCCACACGCTTCAACATCCAATTGGCAGTTGTTTGTTGACAGTGCCTGCGTCAGATACAGACAATCGGCATTCCACACGGTGCATGCCGTTTGGTCACCATTCTCAACCTACTTGAAGGAGTACCGCCATGATTGATCGCACATCCACTCCCTTCACGCTGGCTGCCTGAGAGTTGAGTTACCGGATCTTGCTGCTACTGTTTTCCTTAGCATAGCAGCCGGATTCTCGCCCTGTTGAACAGGGTTCCTGTCTTCTCTGTCTTTGTCGGGTCGCTAGCCCGTCCTCTCGTTTTCTTGCGGCAATGGCGTGCATCGTCACGCCCTTGCCGCAGTTCACCACAAAGATATTGCAAGACATGATTGAATTTTCATTTGAGACATTGCGTCCTTTAGGACTTACTTCCCTCCTGGCACAGACCCTGGCCACAGCAGTTGCGCCGATGGATTTGAGCCTACAAGCGTCACCGCCTCAGTGGATGCGAACCGCTGTTGTCCATCGCGAGACCGTTGAGGTTCACGATGGTGCGCAGCAACTTCCAGCGCGGTGCACGGCCCGCCTGACCCGCTCCCTGCTGGAGGAGGGAAGTGCCCTGGCTGTGGGGGACTGGGTGCTCTGCCAGAAAGATGAGCACCAGCAGTTATGGGTGATCTTTCGGGCTCGACCGGTCAGCCAGATTGTCCGCCGGGACGCCGACGGCAGTCGACACACCGTGGTCAGTAACGTGGACACGGCGCTTTTGGTGATGGGGCTCGATCTGGATTTCAACCTGCAACGGTTGGAGCGTTACCTGGCCCTGGTGGGCAGCAGCGGCGTATTGCCTGTGGTGGTGTTGACCAAGGCGGATGTGGTTCAAATGACGGAGCCAGATCGGGTGGGGCGTCGAATACAGGAAGTACGCGAGCGCGTGGGAAGCCATGTGGATGTGGTGGCAGTCGACGCGCGTACGGCAGAAGCCTCGAAGGTTTTAACTCCCTACTTGTCGCCGGGGCAGACGCTGGTGCTGCTTGGTTCTTCGGGTGCGGGAAAGAGTACGCTCACCAATAGCCTTTTAGGCAGTGCCACCCAGGACACGGGTGCGGTGCGTGAGCACGACAGTCGCGGCAAACACACCACCACCGCGCGCTCGTTGCACCTGCTGCCGACCGGTGCGTGTGTCATTGACACGCCCGGTGTGAGAACACTGCGGCCAGATGTGGATGCCCAAACGCTAAGTGCCCTGTTTGAAGATGTCGGCACCCTTGCCACGTCTTGTCGTTTCCGAGACTGCTGTCATCAGGATGAGCCCGGCTGCGCAGTGCGTGAGCACGTGAACCCGGATCGACTGAAGAATTACCACAAGATGCTGCGCGAGAGTCGCCGGGACACCATGAGTGCTCTGGAGCGGCAACAGCAGCTGTCGCAGTGGAAGGCCAGAGGCAGGGCGGGGCGACAGCGGCTGGAGATGAAACGCGATGGACGCTAGTGCCTTTGCCTTATCCGATTGCTGCACATCCTGTGCGTCCGCGCTTCGCCAAAGCCCTGAAGCGCATCAGCAATAGCCGGTCGCCAATTTGGCCATGTAGCAGTTTTCTACACAATCGTAAGCGTCTATGACCCGCTCTCACGGATGGGCGTATTGTTCTTGTTGTGCTTCGGGGATACCTGGTCTCCAATAGCGACGAGATTTCTCGAGCACCCGCAGCATGCTGGGCGCGTCGCTGCTGGCCAGCTTTGTGAAAGACACCGCACCCTTGGTGGGCGCGGGTGTGTCAGCACTGGGGCTGCTGGCTCTGGTGTTTGGCTACACCGACCGCAAACAGCGGCACAAGGAGCTGGCAGAGTCGTTTGCGCTGCTGCAGGCGCGGGTGGAGGCGGTGGGCGAAGTGGCGCAGCCCGAGCAGCTCAACCTGTGGCACAGCGAGTTGCACCAGCTCAACACCAAAGAGCCGCCCGCACTGAGCACGCTGGTGGTGCTGTGCCAAAACGAGATTGCCATTGCTGAAGGCCATCCGGGCAGCGTGGTGCCGGTGAGCGGCTACAAACAACTGTTTACCAACTGGCGGGATTTTCAAGCGGCGACGTAGCGCAGAAGGGATCAGGCCGCCAACGCAAACCGTTCTTTGAGCACTTCGCGCAGTGCCTTGACCGTGACCGGGGCCGACTCGGGGTCTATGGCCGCGCGCAAAGCCGCATTGATCAGGGTCTGGTAGCCCTGGCCAGCGGCATCAGCTTTACTGCGACCAAGGTCCAATCGCATCCAATGTTCTTGTCAGATTTTCGAAACGTGCCCGCCCACTTCCAGGTCTTGTCGAACATTTTGTGGTGCAAGTCTCGGCAAAAGCCTTCGGATAGGACATCCGCAATCTTGGCGCGCCGGAGCCACTTGGTCGCCAATAGAATGTTTTCCTGCTCCCAGTCGTTCAGTGCGCCTTTCGTTTCGATGTGCCCTGGAATCAGTCCAGCCTTCTCATCCGGGTCCAGCGGGGTCTGCCCGTCCTGCTCGTCCTGCTCGTCGAGGACTAACGCCATAACTCGGACCACTTCCCGCGCAGCAGCTCTTCGGCTCGACGGGCCACCTGCTTTTGGATGCGCGCGTCCGTGGGCCGTTGGTTTTCCAGGCTCATCGTATGCGCTACTCCGAGCACTTCTTCGCTCGCAAGCTGCTCCGCACGTCGCTGTACGACCTCCGTTAGCGGTGTGCGGGGCACGAGGGCGTAATGTAGGTCACAGTCCAGGCTGTCGGCTAATTTGCGTAACTGACCAAGCGTGATGCGCTCATCCGCTTCTGACTGCTCGGACTTATGCACCGCGGCCCCTGTAACACCCAGGCGCGCTGCTTGTTGGCGTTGAGTAACGCCGAGAGCCTCGCGGATTTCTTTCAGCCAACCGCGCGGTGGTACTCTTTTTGCCCGTAAAACCCCATAGGCGCTCAACGACGACTGGAGCTGTTCTAGCCGCAAATAGTTTAATTCTGAGGACATTTCGCTAACCTATAGGTAGTCACGTTGAATTTAAATGATAACCTAAAAGGAAGCATTTATCAATTTCTTGCTTACCGATAGGTTAAATAAAAGCCACGAGACGCTTCCCATTACAGAAGCTAACTGCATTTCTTTGCTTCGAGCTAAGGAAGCAACTTAAAGCGCGCTGAGCTATCAACCGCCAAGGCGGGGCGGTTCACCTTCGTGACATACTGGCCGGGTTCAGCCTAAGAGGCTGGCGGAGTTGCGGGGCACACTGTAGTACTAACAACGAGCCCAACGCGTGCGAGATTCAAGTGGTCAAGGCCGCACGGCTAGCGTAGTCACTGGCTCTCCAAACAGGCGGGAAATCCGCACCTCCGGTTCGATGAGCGGGCTGGGGAAACGGGGCTCATGCTACCGCGCCACGGTTCGACTCTACTAAAAAAAGCTACGGCAAAGCCGCCCAATGGGCGGCCTTCATGACCGCCCAGTTCACCTATCCACCAAAAGGTTTGTAGTTTTACTGCTTGCAACGATCAGATTAGTGATATATATTTCGTATATGTAAACTGAGGGTCAGACATGACAACCGTAGCAAAAAACTTGCTGGTGAAATTCCGGTCCAGGGATACGCAATTTGGCGTGACTCGTGAAACAGTTAAGGCGTTGGCCAAAGAGCTGGATGTGAACGAAACACAGGTCATTCACATGGCATTGTCAAGGTTCGCAACTGATGTGTTGCCCGCCTATGCGCCTGATGACGGGCCGTTGACATCAAAACAAGTCCGGGGATTGCGCAAGGATGCAACGGAGAACTTGCCAAAGGGCAAGGTCCTTTCAAGAGAGGCATTGTTTGCATGAGCCGGAACTGGAAACTCCCAGCACCCGGCGACATCGTTTGGTGCTTGTTTTCAGAGGTGCCAGACATCGAACCAGGGCCAAAACCACGTCCAGCAATTGTTATGAGTGTCGAGCGGCGGGAGGATGGCGATTTGGTTAGTGTGGTGTATGGAACATCCCAGCACCTGACACGATTAAAAACTGGTGAGGTTGCAATCACCCAAGTCAAACACCCAGCGGCCTATGCGCTCGCTGGACTGGCTTATGACGCGAAGTTTGACTTCAAAGAGATTGTGGATATACCCTGGTCTGATCGTTACTTCAAAGTGCCAGTTAGAAACCCACATGGAAACACGCCCAAACTCGGGACTTTGCATGCGACTGTTCTTCATGCAGTTGAAGCAGCTTATCGCGCAGCAACGTCTCGATAATTTCAAAACCCTCAAGGCCTATCCCGCAGAGGCAGGGCGGGGCGACAGCGGCTGGAGATGAAACGCGATGGACGCTAGCTGCGGCTTTGCCTTGGCCGTGGTGTGCGACATCGGCAACTGCGTAGGCGTAGATGCGGGGGCGGGCTTCGGGTTTGGGTGCGAGACCAATTCAAATAGCCATCAACACGCGGATATTGCCACGTTGCGACCCGGTGGTTGGCCGTATTAAAAAGTCGACGTCATAACCCAAGGTATTGAAAAATTCCAGCAGCTTTTCCGAAGAAAAGTTATCCAGCCGATAGTTCAGAAGGGCAGAGACATTGGGCTGGGCCAGCCCCAGCCGCGCACCAATTTCTGCTTGTTTCAAATGCAGTGCTTTGATGCGCTCGCTCAAGCGCATGGCCAAAACCAGCTTGGTTTTGAGTTCTTCGGGTTGCGCAAGCCCCATGTCTGCAAACACGTTGCCGCTGCTGCGCTCGAACTCTGTGCCGTCAACGTGGGTTTTTGCTTGCTTTTTCATAGTTTGCCTCGATCAAATCCCGTTTGGATGAACCTGACCATTCAAGAATTTTTTCTGCTGCCATGCGGCATTTTATATACAAATATATATTTATGTTGGATCAATGATTTGCCAATGGCCGGCCTTGTCCGAACCGACGCGCTGGATTCGGCCACGTTCACGCAGTGCTTTAAGGTGGCCCTTGATGGTCTTGTCCGCCACCAGCCGCTCACAGCTGGGCAAGTTGCTTGACCCGACCAACCTGTTCATCCAGCTCGATACGCTGATCAAAGCGGCCAGTGCGGTCCGCCGAACCGTTGAAATTCGGCTAAAACGCGATACCAAACGCCAACGCACCACCTCGGCCTGAAAGAACGTGCATTGTTGAGCGTTTTCTTGAATACTGGCGCTTAACTAATTGGATCGCTCGAAATCGCTGTGCCGCCCCACAGTGCAGGTGGGCATGTGGGTCCCCCATGGATTGCGTTAACATGGTCATTTCTGTGCCCAGAGATACGGACTTAGACGATCTGCGCATGCGCGCTATTATTTCTGTATTGACAGTACAAACAATCAACTAAGAATAGATGACAGTGCAGAACGTGATTCCGGTGATTGACCTCTTCGCCGGACCGGGGGGGCTTTGCGAGGGGTTTTCATCGGTCAGGGACGAGGCGGGAAATTCGCGTTTTGCCGTCAATGTTTCCATCGAAAAAGACCCTGTCACCCATCGCACGCTTCACCTGCGAGCCATGTTTCGCAAATTTCCCAAAGGCAAAGCGCCAGATATTTACTATCAGTACATCCGCGGCGAAGTAAAGCGCGAAGATTTCTTGGCGCACCCAGACATAAAGGGGGTTGCCGCAGAGGCCGATCAGGAGGCCCGATGTGCAGAGCTAGGCGTAACACCCCCTGAGGTGGTCGATGGATGGATCAGCGCAGCTCTGGGCACGCAGAAGAACTGGGTGTTGATTGGCGGGCCGCCGTGCCAAGCGTATTCGCTGGCGGGCCGATCGCGCTTGCGTGGCAAAAGCGTCAAAGAACAAGAAGCTTTTGAGAGCGACAAGAGGCATTTTCTCTATACGGAGTATTTGCGGATCATCCAGCAGTTCGAGCCAAGTGTTTTCGTCATGGAAAATGTCAAAGGAATGCTTAATTCCACCCATGGAGGTACAAGCATATTTGAGCGGATCATGGCCGACCTTCGCGAGCCAAAGGAGGGACTGAATTATGAAATCCGGTCATTGGTGGTTGACGGCATCGAGCTGGAGCCTCGCGACTACGTGATCCAGTCGGAGCACTACGGGATTCCGCAATGCCGCCATCGCGTGATTCTGTTTGGCATTCGGGCCGACGTGGTGAACAAGACGCCTGAGCTGACGGTAGATCCACGCATGTTTTTGTTGAGAAAAGCGTTTCCGAAGGTCGACGTAGAGACTGCGCTTTCAGGAATGCCCGCGATTCGCAGCCGCATTTCCAAAGAAGAGGACTCGCACAAAAAGTGGTTAACAGCTTTGCGCAAGACCACGGCCAACTTTGTTCACTGGCATTTTCCGATTCGAAAGGACATCATGCCTATCGTCAAAGCGTCCATCGAAAGGGCCAAAAGCTACGAGTCCGCTGGCTCGAAATTCATGGCAATGAAAGTCATCGTCGCTCCCAACATGCCTAAAATGCTTAAAAATTGGCTGTTGGACGAGCGCGTTGGTGGGGTGATACAGCACGAGAGTCGAAGCCATATGGTGTCTGACTTGCATCGTTACATGTTTGCGTCGAGTTATGCCCAAGTGGTCAATTACTCGCCAACGCTGCGCAATTTCCCCCCCTTACTACTGCCCGATCACGTCAACGTAGATGCGGACTCCATTCCATTCCTTGACCGATTTCGCGTGCAGGTGAAAAATGATCCCGCCTCAACCGTGGTCGCCCACATCCAGAAGGACGGACACTACTACATCCATCACGATCCGGCGCAGTGCCGCAGCCTGACGGTGCGTGAGGCTGCGCGATTGCAAACTTTCCCTGACAATTACTTCTTCGAAGGCAATCGAACGCAGCAATATGGGCAAGTGGGCAATGCAGTCCCGCCATTGCTCGCGCGAAAAATTGCAAAGATTATTTTCAAGTTTCTCAGCACCTCTTCTTATCGATAAGCCACGCAACGGACATCTGGCTTATCGCAGGGATTGCGCGTGGTGTGCTAATGTCAGCGGCGTTTTCGGCATGTTCATTGCACTGATCTCGCCGATGCGCTCGTTGCTGTTCATCCACTTCAAAATGGCGGAAAGCAGATCATCTATTGCGCCAGAGCAGCGAGTTGCACATTCCCAGACGCATAGAACACGCCAGCCGGTAGCAATCAGTTTCTCCTCTGCCGCCTTGTCGCGAGCGACATTGGCTGCGAGCTTTTTCACCCAGAATTCAGAGTGAGTTGCTGGTACCTTCGCATAGTTGCATTCGGAATGACTATGCCAAAAGCATCCATTGACAAAAATTGCGATTTTGAATTTCGGCAGAACAATATCCGGAGTGCCAGGCAGGTCTTTACGATGCAGCCGGAAGCGAAAACCCGCCGAATGGAGCAAACGTCTGACCAGCATCTCTGGTCGCGAGTTTTTGGCATTGATGCCCGACATCATCCGGCTGCGCGTCGCGGGCGAGACGATGTCGGTCATGTCTTGAACCGAATACGTTATTTCAGCTCTGGAATATTGGTCGCTGCGGCGGAATAGCGCGCGCCCATGACTGCGTCTTTGCACTCGGGGCGCTTGGCCCACTCAGACACCATCTTTCCGCCCGCTGATGCATGGAGTACCTCATTGACTTCTTTGGCCCACACCGCGATCTGAGCCAACAGCTGGGGGGAGACCGCTTGCTTGTTCCATACACGCTCGAGGTCGATGCGATGGCTGAGCTTTTCGGATAGCAGCGATACCGTATAAGCCACCACGTTGGCTTGGAAGGCTTGGAACATTGGGCGTAAGATTTTCTGCGCGTCGCGGTATATTTTTGCCTTGGCGATCATGGCCTTGTACTCTGCGACGGTGGGCAAGGGAGCCTCTTGACCGTCGGCTGGAGTCAGCATCGCCATGAAACGGTCAAAGTTTTTTTGCGACCCAAGGCTGACGATGTCGGGCTTTTTTTCCCATGCGGTGATGTACTTCGCAAGGTCGGTTTTGGTGATGCGCCGCGCAATAGGTATGGCCTCTTTTAAGGCTTTGAGCTTTGCGGGTGTGGTGCCATCGCGCGTCAGTAACGTGTTGTAGCTCCCAGCAGCCCGTTCGTAGAACCATTGGCCCACGCCATCGGGGCAGAACACCGAGCGCGAGAGCTTTTCGATCTCGACATGGAAAGGTTTATTGGCCGAGAGGTCCGATTGCCGTACGGCGTTTTGGCTGTTGGCGTACCGAGATATATCAGAGACCAGGGCCTCTTCTTTTGCGGAATCCTCATCGCGCATGACGATGATCTTGGCCGGGACGCGCACGCGGCTAAGGTCAGTTTCCGGAAACTTTTTCTTGGTGAAGTAGATCGAGGCTGTCGTCTGTCCGCCGTTGACGATTTGAAGGCCTTTGAGCCACAGGATGCCGGTGGAGCCTTCGCCGCCCGCCTTGTCCAATTCCATCTTGTCGGCCACAATCACGATGCCGTTGTTGTAGGCCATGAATCGCTCGGGGGCGGACCTCAGTGTGTTTTGAATGCCCGCGTTCACGCCTTTACCTTTGACACTCAAAAACGAGCGTACGTTGGCTTCTAGAAGACGGGCTCCGAATTGCTCGTACAGCAACCGCAACGCCTCGGCGGGTATCGCGGTGAGGGCGTAGTCGTAATCGCTTTCGCCGGGTACGTAGACACAGGGCAGAGGGCCACCGCATACCAAATTGAAATCCACGATTAGCTCGTCGCGCGGCTTGCCCTCGGACCAATGGCGGTGGAGCCGCTGGATGTCCATAACTTCCAGCCGCACGGCTTTGCCGCCAATGTCGCGCGTCTTGAAGCTCTTGGACTTGGCCACCCTGTCGGTGATGACATAGACGCGAATTTGTTCCAAATCGTCATAGATTGCTTGCAGGGTCTCGGCAAGCGAGCGAACGTCGCTGGTCGGATCGAGCTTGGGTGCCATCTTGCCCTCTGCGCACAGCGACAGAAAGCGCAGGCATTGCTCAACAGCCGTTTTGGTTTCGGTATCCGGGATGGCCGTGGGCTCTTCGGCATTGGCGTACAGGCTCACAAAAAGGTCGAGCTGATCGCCTTCCTCCGAAATCGAGTACCCGCTTAGGCGCAGGTTTGCATTTCCCACTTTTCCCTCAAAGTGGCACTCGACCGGCTCGAAGGTCATGCCGATGTCCGACATGTGCTCCATGACGATGCTACAGAACACGAGCTCCTCGTAAAGGGCTCCATCGCGCATTTGCGCTTTGACAGCACTCTGCGTCTCGCGCAGGAATTCAGATAAATCCATATTCAAATTGCTCCCATTTGTTTGAGGGCTAAATCAACGCCCACGTTGTCGCCCGGCACCTTGTCTAGGTCGATTTCATACATGGCCCGCGTGATCCCTGCGGGTGCGGTGCCTGGGGTCAGCCGGGGAAATCCCTCGCCGACTTTAAGCACCCGGATTTCGTTCAGAGCGAATCTTCGGGGGTAGCAGCCTTCGTGCGAGTCGATATAGCCTGCGGCCAAAATCCGCTCGGAAAGCAGCCGCGTGGCCTCCGCGTCGCCTTGGATCGCTACACGCATGGTCTCGACGAATTCGGGAAGATTTTGCCCGGATTCAAGTTGGCGAAACCGGGTGCCGGCCATGAACAAGGGCTGGCGAACCGAATCATCGAGTTGTTCCAACGATCCGATCTTGGCAGGAAAACCTTTGGCGGAGAGCGTTGCTTTGGCTTCAAACGCGCCAGTGCCAATTTCAAAGTCTTGAATCCCGTCGAGCGGGCCAATCCATGACTCAATCGCCTGGGCGGCAGGGACACCTGCTCCGATGATCGCGCCTAAAAGTACAAGCTCGCCGACCAAGCCGATTTCAGCTTCGGGACTTAGAGCCTGCGTGCCCTTGCGCATGAACTCTTGCCACGCGCCCACGCGACCAATGCAGACGCGCGCGAGCCGAGTCTCGTCCGCACCCGCCGCCGCCGCGTCGTCCAATGCGCCGATGACATCACATGACATAGTCGCGAACAGTTCGGGGCTTCCCGCTGACTTGCGGGACAAGGCGATCCAGAGTTTTCCAGCTCCCTCGAAATCGACACGCTCCACTGAAAACCCCTGACCTTCAGGAAGCTTGTCTGAGGCAGGGATCATTGCAGTGGGGAAGCCGACCAGCACGGCTTCGGCGTTGTCGGGCGAACGTCGGCCCGCGCGAACGTCCAACGGACCGGAAGGAGACAGGTCTATAGAGCGCCAACCTAGTTCTGCGGCGTCGCCGGCGAGCGACGACCATGCCATGTAGAAGTCTTTACTCGGACGGGCCATATTCTTGCATCCAGTACAGAAGGTTCACTTCGTATTCGACTTGAATCGCGCTGTCGCTCGACGGAAATGCGATGGCGAAGGCCATGATGGGTTTGTCCCAGCCAGGCACGATTAGCTTTTCGGGAAGCTTGTCCTTGCCCACGTAGGGGGAAAGTGGGTACAGAAGCAGCAAGCCGCGATCGGCGGGGCCGCCAAGCTTCGCGCGTGCAGTACGAATGCCTTTGCCGCTTGGGATAGTTGGCTTCTTTTCGCGGCCTCTAGCGGGGTCGGGCTTCCATGCGGCCTGCGTGAGCGCCAAGGCCGCTCGCCACGCGTTGTCGTCAAGGTCTATGGCCTCGTCTGAAGGGTCGGTGAGCACGCCGATTGAAAATTTGGCGGGGTCAATGGGTTGGTCGTGATTCTTGGAAGTGTCGGGGGTGCGCATTGGGAAACTCTCGACGCTGATTCCCCTAGAGAAGGCATGCGACTCGCCGACACCTTCGCCTTCGGCCAAGAGAGCGACGCTCCACTGTTTCAACTGGCCGATCCCAACCATCTTCGTGACGAAGTCAGCCAAGACCGGGCCTTTCGCGCTGGTTGCGCTGGGGTGGGTGGCATAGGAGCCCAAGAAAGAGAGAATAGTGGCCGCGTCTACGTCCCTCCATAGCCTCGAGCGCTTCCACTTGTCAGCGCTGCCGTCGCGCGCGTATTCAGGACCAATCACAGTAGGAGCGCCCATGGAGGCCAATAGAGAGTCGACTGCGGCAAGATTGCTCGCTTGGACTTTTGCGTCCCGGTGGAACAGGATGGTTTGCGGGCGCGTCCCACTGTACGTGAGCGACAGCGTCTGCGAGTTGCGCATTTTCAGCGGCGACGTGATCGTCAGAACTTCATGCGATTTGACCTTTAGCCCGTATTGCTCTGGCGTGAGGCGCGCATCTGCCATGAAGTCGAACTCTTCGCGCAACTCTTCGGAGGCATCGGCAATGTGGCCGAACCAGCGCACCAAATCCGGCGATGTGTAGAGGCGGCAAAGGTCGAGGTATCCAGGGCGATAGCCGAACCAGCGGCCCATTTGCATGAGCGTGTCGTACATCCGCGTGGTGCGGATGAAATAGCTGACGCAGAGGCCCTCGAGCGTGAGGCCCCTCGCCAACTTGTCGCCGCCTATGGCGATAACCTTCAAGGCCGCGCCTGGAACCGCGTAGTCGAGCGCGTCTTTGGCTGTGCCGTTTATGGAGCGGACTTCGATGTCTTCGATGACAAGCGGCAGGGCAGCCAGGATTTCTTCCCAACTTGGCATGTCGGGCGGCTGCTCGTGGGGAGGCGAGAGCTCAGCGACTTCATCCCGGGTCGGCACGAAATCATCTATCCAAAGCTGCTGCATCTGGGTGAGGAGCTCGGTTGCGTCGATACCTCGCGTGATCTTCTGGCGCATGCGCCGCACGGTGTTTTCCACTTGCTCCCGAACAAGGCTTTGCACCGCGACGAATCGCGTCGTGTGGATCAGCATGGAGCTATGCTGCGAACCTTGCCCGCGAAGCTCGCGCGCCGCACAGGCAAGTACGAAGGAATACACAGCGTTGCGCAGCGATGGCGGGATGGTCTCGTGTCCGTTGAAGGTGGGCGTATGGTTCTTGTTGTGCTTCGGCGGCATCCAGCCCGATCCAGTTTGGGGATCGTAGTTGTCGACGATGTCGCGGGACAGCGGCAGCGCTCCGACGCGACCTTGCTTGGTCATGCGGCCAAAGAGCCGAGCGGGACCGACGTAGTTGGATGGTGCGGCCAGGTTGATGATGAACGAGCGCGGGAAAAGGTCGGGACCTTCTTTGGCGGTCGCCCCCTTGTGGTGGATAAAGATGTTGGCGAAGGGTGTGGCGGTGTACCCCACATAGGCCTTGCGGGTGAACGTATGCAGAATCTGGCGGATCAGGCTGTTGATCGTCTTGGGCTGGTACTCCTCATCCAAATTGCCGTCTTCATCCAAGACCTGCTCGCCCGTGTCCACCGACGCGTTGTCGGCCTCGTCGTCGATCATCAGAAGCGGCAGCTTTGTGATGAGCTTACGCCCGTTATCTATGTCGGTGGCGTCGGCCACGCGGGATTTAAGCCAATTGAGCAGGGCTGTGAGTACCGTCTTTTGCTTCTTGACCACGAATAACCATGGGCGCTCTTCCGGCGAAATGCCGTGAAAGTGCTTGGCCGCGACCTTGCTGAAATCGCCGTTATCGGCTCGGGTGGTGGCGGAATTGGTTTTCAAGTCATCGCCGAAGTGCGCGACCCCAATAGCCTTTCCGGCACCTCGGTCATCGGTGGTCTCGTAACCCAAAAAGCCCTCCTCGAGGCGCATTTGAGTCTGCGAACGCAAATTATTGTGCATGCCAGCCAAGACGATGATGATCTTGTAACCCGCGTCGGTGGCCTTGCAGATCAGTCCCGAATAGTTGCTGGTCTTGCCAGACTGCACATGGCCGACGACTAGGCCACGGCGATCCCACGCGCCCGATCGTAGGGGGTCTTCCAGTAGTTCCAGGATGTTGTTGGTAGTCTCGTCGAGACCGTCGACAACGACATCGGACAGCTTGTCTTCTTGAAAATCACGGTATCTGCGCCAATAGGGCCAGTCGCGCTTGCGCGATGCATTGAGCCAATCGATGTGGCCCACGTTGTCTTGGAGCGTGGTGGCCTTTCCCATCC
Source organism: Rhodoferax sp. (assembly GCA_021738345.1). Lineage (GTDB taxonomy): Bacteria > Pseudomonadota > Gammaproteobacteria > Burkholderiales > Burkholderiaceae_C > Allorhodoferax. The sequence continues at coordinate 41,265 of JAIPCE010000005.1, forward strand.
AGTGGCTGAAACGTTGAATCAAGGTGGACACGGCCTGCTGTTGGTCGACGGGCAGCGGGCTTTCGGCGGCGAATATGTCGGCGGCACGCTTTACCTTCGCGGCAATGAAGGATGGCGTGATCTTGGTCTTGTCCTTTTCGGTCTTGATCAGCCGTTGCGCGGTGGCTACAACGTTTTCGAGCAATTCGGCTTGCGCCGCGACGGCTTCTGATTCGATCATGCGTCCAATCCGAGTTTCGCGACAAGCGCGGGATATTTTTGAAAGGGTTCGGTGCGTAGCAGCGACTTGCGCGCCTCTTCGACAGTCATCCTCTTACGCTCAATGAGGTCGTCGAAGAGCACTTGGGCCACCTCGACGACTGCCTCGTTGGGCTCGCCTTCGAAGCCGGTTCGCGGCGTTTCCTTGTTTTCTGCGGTGTCGAGCCAGATGCGCTGCACCGGCACTGTCTCCTCAATCACGCGCAGCATGGATTTGACCAGTGGTCCCAAGGCGCCAGCATTGGCCAGCACGGCAGCTACAGAGGGGTGCGTTTCTTCGATTCGGTACCGCATGCCAGCCTTCACCCGTTCGGCACGCCAAGCTTGTTCGATCGGGATGTTACCTTGCGCTGGCGCGGGCGTGCCGCGATAAGCAAATACGCGGCGTGCCTTCTCACGGGTGTTTTCGGCCAGGGCCATGAGCCATGGCCGCAAGGAGACTGGCGGGCGCGCGGTCGATTTTCGAACGTCGATTTTCCAGTCGGCATCCGCAGTGTTGGGGATGTCAATTCGGATGCGGGCCAAGCGATGGGCTTCTTCCCGATTCCATGCGCGGGCATTGCCGAGGCCAAGCCAGCCGCCAGCTACCAAGAGTCGCTCGTTTCGATAAACGTAGAAGCCTTGCTGCGCGGTCCAGCCCGCCGGACCACCGTTTTCATCGAATTCGGCTGGGGTCAGCTTGTCCCTGTGCGGCAGGACATGGCACTGCACAGAGACCGCGCCGTAATCGGTCGCGTGGTGCGTGGTCGGCGAGGACCATGGCTTGGCGGGATGTCCAGTCATGAACGGGTCCCAAGGCGCGACGGCTTGGCTATTCAAAAGCAGTTTGAACTTGGCGCGTGGGCCTTGAATCAGGCGATGGAAGACCATGGCCAGATGGGATTCGACGGTGTCGACTAGATCGTTGAAGTCGTCGGCGGTGTAGCCCTCGGAAACGATGCGATCCATCGACTCCCACAGAACCAGCGTGCCCGAGCGTTTGCCTTTCAAGTCGGCGAGGTAAGGCGTGGAGCCCTTTGCTGGCCCTTCGAACAGCAGCCAATCACTGTCGCGGCGTGCGGCCAGTTCTTCGAGATCCCAGCGCAGGCAGCTTTGAATGCTGTTTTTCACGGAGGCGACCGTCAGCCTGCGGCATTGCGAAAAGGACGCGGTCTTAAGTCCCATGCCGAAGCGGCCAAGGTCGCGGACATCGCGAGCGTCGAGCGGATTTTTGTCGCCAAGGCGCAGGGCGCTCTCGAGCTCGCCATCCGCCATGCCACGCCCATCGTCAAGTATGGAGATTCGGCTATTCGTGCCATCCCACACGAACTCGATGCGTGCTTCGGTCGCGCCCGCGGAAATGCTGTTGTCGACGATGTCAGCCAACGCGGCGGCGGTGGAGTAGCCAAGCCCACGGAGGGATTCGAGCATTGCCGCTGCGCGCGGCGGCGCGTTGCGAGTCTTTTGAGTCATCGCCAATACCCTTTGCCAGGCCAAAATTTGAATCCCGAGTCGATCAACCTGCGGATCAGCGGTCGCGGTGGAGTCGTCGGGGCTTTGCTGAAATCGATCCAAATGATGCTATCTGTGCCCTCTTGATCGAACTTGACCGTGGCTCCAAACACGGTGGCTGAGTCTAGAAGCTTCTGCACTAGGCCAGACACTGAATGGGGCCGCGCCGGAGGTTTGATCTGATCTGCGTCGAGGCTCGGTATCTCGACTGGGACAGGAGGCTTCTCACGAGCGTTTTTCCATGGTGGCACAACGGCGACGGCATTTACCAACTTTTGGAACAGGGTTTCATCCTCGCTTTCGCCGACTTTGGGACGTTCGGGCGGGTTGGGGTTGTTGTATCCACGCAGAAGTTTCACTTGCCGACTCGGATGTTGTAGTTTGCGAATGGCTTCCACCTCGATCTGGCGGATTCGCTCACGGGTCAAATCAAGTTGTGCACCGATTTCCTCCAAGGTCAAGGCAACCGGCACGCCGATGCCAAACCGCATCCTAAGCACATGCTCGTCTTGAGTCTTGAGCGATCTGAGACATAAGTGAACCAGCTGTTCCGATTGTTGACCTGCTACGACATCCATAGGGTCCGGCGAGACGTATTCATCGCGCGCATCGGTAGCGATCATGGTGTCGATGTCGAGCTCGTGGATAGGCAGCGGCTCACCAGCGATTTGTAGGTAGGCCTCCACCTTGCGCAGGGGCAAGTCGGCGAGGTCGGAAATTTCGGCTGCTGTGGGGGCTCTGCTGTGGTCGGCTTCGAAGTTGCGCGAAACCTGCCCGATTCTTCGGACCTTTTCATAAACATGAACGGGCAAGCGGATGGTTTTAGCCATGTCGGCAACGAATCGCGACACTTGCTGTCGAATCCACCAAGTTGCGTACGTGGAGAACTTGAACCCCCTTCGCCAGTCGAAACGTTCGACACCCTTCAATAGGCCGATGTTCCCCTCTTGAAGCAGGTCGTCCAAGGGCATTCCGCTATACAAATATTTCTTGGCGATGGAGTAGACCAGTTTCAGGTTCGCGACGGCCATGCGATCCCGTGCGGACCTGTATTCATCCATTGCACATTTGAACGTGCGCGCTGATTGTGGTTCAGCGATCCGGCCAGAATCAGCCAAGGCCAAAAGGTAGCAGCGCGACAAGCCCATCGCGCCAAGTGCCTCGCGCGAGGTTTTTAGTGTGGCACTATTTGCTTTCGGCGGGTGGACGGTAGCCAAAAGGTGTTCCGCATTGGCGATGAACTCGGAAAGCTCGTTCTCCGGATTGTCGTCATCAGAGTCGTCCTGCGGCCCCGCGTCGCTTTCTGAATCAGCGGAGCCATCGACCTTGGAAGGTCGGAACTCGACTTGGTTGGATTCCAACTCGGAAGCGTCATCCCGCGTCCCGGACGACATCCAGCGAAGTGGCTTCGTTCCTGCCCGGACCAACTGGGATGCTTCGAGGACGGCTTGGATTCCGGTGATGGACCCTGCCAGCGCATCTAGCGCGGCCTCGATGCCATGTTCCATCGCTTTTCCAATTGCGACTTCTTCATCGGCGGTCAGAATCGCGTCATATTGAAAAGCGCGAAGGTAGATGCGTATCGGGTCATTGCGGCGCGATTCCAATTCGTCAATATGGGCCAATGCATCGTCGACAGTTTGCTCTTCGTCGTGAGTTTCTCGGGGCTCGACATGCACCGTGAAGTTTTCGTGATGAGCGGAATATTCATGGCGCTCGTCGGTCTCCGCGCCCAGATCGTTGACGACCATGCGCAGCAGGGCCTCGGCGTCGGTGTTGGGCGTTTGGTCATCGTCGCGCGTTAGGTCTTCTATGGCCTGGTTCGGAACGCTGCCTTCGCGCAGTGCGCGAAGCAACAGTAAGCGCAAGCGACCGCGTGCTTCGGCATCATCTGCCTTGGGTAGAGGCGATGCACGCTCGGGCAAGAAGGCCTCGAAGTCG
>JAIPCE010000253.1 GCA_021738345.1 Rhodoferax sp.
CCTGAAAGCGTTTTCCCCCCGTTTTGACCCCCGCGTGTAAACAAAGGTCGCTAGTCGTCGCGCCCGTCCCGATGTTTGCCGCGGCGCTTTGTGTCTGATTCACGGCTGCTCTTGGTGTCGTGTTTGTTGGCGCTGCGATGGCATTCCACACAATTGTCAAACTTGCTGATGCCTTCCTCGATGTGTTCGCGGCGGATTTTGTCAGGGGTGTGTTCATGGCAGCCATAGCAGGTGGTGCGGCTGTAATCGTTGCGCACATGGCAGGTGGCGCACGCCGCATTGTGGTCGCGGTCGAGAACAAAGTATTTGTCGTGCGCAAAGGTGGCGGGGGTCCATTTTTCTTGTGTGTGGCATTGCTGACAGTTGCCAGTGACTTGGGTGTGTAGCGGGTCTGTGGGCGCCTTGTGGCAGGTCTGGCACTGCGTCAAACTGCTCGGCTTGAGCAGACTGTGGTCAAACTGGCGCTGGCGGGTATAGCGCTTTACGCCCGCATGGTCGCTATGGCAAGCCACACAGTCCTGGCGCGTGAGCTCCTGGTGGAAAGCCACGCTGGTACTGGGCCGGATGATTGCCAATCCCTTGGTGCTTAGCCGGCCAATGTCTGCCGGCTTATGGCAAGTAGCGCATTTTTCCGAATTGGCGCCGGTCAGTGCCGCATGGCAGGCAAAACAATCGCGCTCTAGCGCCTTATGTTCCGGAATCAGCTTGCCTGGCGCCACCATCAGGTCCGAGTAAATGAAGGTCAGCGCTGCCAGTACGGCCAGATTCAGGCTCAGGATGATCTTGATGAGTTTGCTCATGCCCAGCCCCAAAACAAAAACACGCTGATGATGTGTCCCAGAGCAAGTATCGAAAAAATGATGAAGATCGGTATGTGCACCTTGCGCCACTGGTTCATGCTCTGCAGTGCCACCGAATCCCAGAACACGGCTTGCTCAACCTCAGGCCTGGACATGCCACGCAACTGGAAAAGCTCGCGTTGGTTTTGCACATGCGCCTTGGCGCGTTGAAGCAGTATCTTGCCCACCAGGCCACTGACCACATTCACGCCCATGGCCACCGTGGCCAGCCAGGGCAGGATCGCGTTGAAGTGCACGCCCGCGTGGATCAGCACCATCAGTGACCCCAGCCAGGCCAAATATTCGTGCAATTTCAGCAGAAACTTCGGGTTCCCCGCGCGCACAAGCTTGCGCTTGCGCAGCGAGTAGTACAGGGAAAAAACAATCAGCAAGGTGCCCAGGATGCCCAAGTACCGACCGACCCAAACCAGATTGAGCCGGTGCAAGAGGTAGTCCCCTGATAGCGTGGCAGTGGCCAACAGGCCAAGCAGCACACCAAAGGGCAGGATGTGGTCACGCCACAGGGATTGCTTCATTTACAACTCCAGCGCAAGCGGGGAAGCGGGGGTGCACACGCACAGCAGGCAAGTACCTGGTTCTGGGTCAAAGTCGGGCGCTTCCCGGTAGCGCACCTGTCCCGATCGAATCGTGGTCTGGCAGCTACCGCAGTTACCCGAGCGACAGCCGGAGTTCACTGCGACCTGGTGGGTCTCGGCAAACTCCAGCAAATTTGCACAGCCCGGCTGCCACGACACCTGCTTGCCAGACTTGGCAAAGGTGATGATGTCTGCCGTGTCTGCCGTGTCTGCGACGGCTGCTGACGTGTTGGGTGCAGCGGCTCGGCCCGCACTTCTGCGCTTCACGGATGCGGGGCCAAAGGCTTCAAAGTGGATCCGTGCATCAGGCACCCCCCAATCCTCCAGAGCAGGCACCAGGCTTTCGAGCATTGGTGTTGGACCGCAGAGATAGAAATGGTAGGGCTTCAGGGGAAGCAAGGCGCGTAACAGATCAATGTGGATACGGCCGTGGCGCCGGTAGGTGCTGCCCTGTGCAAGGTCTTCTCCGACATCACTGACACAGAAGTACAAGTGAAAATTGGCGTGTGTGTGTGCAATGGCTTCGAGCTCTGCCTGGGCCATCAGTTCCCGGATCTGCCGCACGCCGTAAAACAGCCAGACTTCGCGTCCGGGCTGCGCAACTAGGCAGCATTGCACCATGCTCAACATCGGCGTAATACCGATGCCAGCGCCCAACAGCACCACTGGCGCGTCGCTGCGGTCCATGTGAAAGTGCCCTGCCGGTGCACGCACCTGTAACAGGCTGCCCAACTGCACCTGATCATGGAAAAAGTTCGACGCCCGTCCGGCTGGGTGCTTGCTGTTTGCCGGCGCAGGCACGCGCTTGATCGATACGCGGTAACTCTCGGGATGCGGCCCGTCAGACAGCGAATAACAGCGCGTGAGGGGCTCGGTTCCACCCTTCTCCATGGGAATAAGCAGTTGAAACGTCAGGTATTGGCCGGGTCTGAACGTGGGCAATGCCTGACCGTCTTGCGGCGCAAGATGAAAAGAGCAAATATCGCCGGCGGTGTTCTCAAGGACTCTGTCGGTGACTTTGAACGTACGCCAGCCTGACCAGGCCGCAGGCATGGGTTCGGCCGGGGCCGAATCGAGAGTGTGGTAAGCCGGCAGGCCGCCTTCTATGACCGTTCGGCGCAAGGCGTCGTAATGCTGCCAATGGCGCCAAAACCCGATGGCCAGGTAGACCGACAGTTGCAGCAGAACCGCGCCAACCATCCATAACACCAGTTGCCACGAAGTCATGCGACCACCAATTCTCCCAGTTGACCGATCTCCTCGGCGGACAACACGCTATTCACATTAAGAAGAATGACGAACTTGCCTTGCACTTTGGCAATACCGTCGATGAAGTCTTGGCGAATTCTGGCGCCGAAAGTCGGCGCAGCCTCAATTTCTGATGCGGGAATTTCCAGGACCGCTTGCACCGAGTCGACCACGATACCCATGTTTGTGGGGTTGCCTCGGTTGGCCAGGGGTAACTCGACAATCACGATACAGGTACTTTTGACAATCGGCGTCGACGGTTTGCCAAACCGGCTGGAGAGGTCCAATACGGGGACCACCGCGCCGCGCAAGTTGATCACTCCGCGGATGCACGTCGGCATCATGGGAACGTCTGTCAGGTCAGCGTACCAGATGATTTCCTTGATACACAAAATACCGATACCGAACATTTCTCCGCCGAGCATGAAAGTCAAGTATTGCTTGTCCTCGTCCTGAATGTCGTTTGCGTCGTTTTGCAATAGCCGCTTTGCGGAGGACACCAATGCAGTCATTTTGGCATCCTTTCAGAACTTGGAGAATAGAGATTCATCAACATCTGAGGTGTTCGTCGGAGCGGGCTTGGACTTTGCTGCGACAGGCTTTACGGCTGCCCTTTTGCTGCTGGCGGAATGCCGCGCGACCGAGTTGCCAGCGCCGAACTGACCGGAGCCGGGAAGCTTGAAGAAAGCCATGGTGCTTTGCAACTGTTCGGCCTGGCTGCTCATCTCTTCGGCAGTTGCTGCCAATTCTTCGGAACTTGAGGCGTTTTGCTGGGTCGTCTGGTTCAATTGACTGACCGCTGAGTTGATCTGCCCGGCACCCGTGGATTGCTCCGAAGACGCGGCGGTGATCTCCTGGACCAGGTCTGAAGTCTTGCGAATGTTGGGAACAATTTCAGCCAGCAGGCGACCGGCCTTTTCTGCCAGTTCGACACTGGTGCTGGCAACCTCGCCAATTTCCTGCGCCGCCACCTGGCTGCGCTCGGCCAACTTGCGCACCTCGGCGGCGACCACGGCAAAGCCTTTGCCGTGCTCACCTGCCCGTGCCGCCTCAATCGCCGCATTGAGCGCCAGCAAATTGGTTTGCGCCGCAATGTCATCGATGATGCCGATTTTCTTGGCAATTTGCTTCATGGCTTCCACGGTCGCATTGACGGCCTCGCCGCCATCGACGGCGTCCCTGGCGGCCTTGCTGGCCATGCCATCGGTTACTTTCGCATTCTCGGTATTTTGCGCAATGCTGGAGGTCATCTGTTCTATCGAGGCACTGGTTTCCTCAACCCCTGCGGCTTGTTCACTGGCCGCCTGGGACAAGGTGGTGGCGGTTGCGCTGACCTCTTCAGACGCACCGGCCAATGCCTGTGCTCCGCCGTTGACATCGCTGACCACCTGGCTGAGCTTGGCAATCATATTGCCCATGGCCTGCAACATCTGGCCGGTTTCGTCCCGCGATGTGGCACCGATGCGAACGGTCAAATCGCCCTCGGCTAGGCGGTTGGCGACGTTGAGCGCCTCGTTGACAGGACCGGTGATCGAGCGGGTCAGAAACCAGGCCAGTGATCCGCCCAAGGCAATGGCAAGCCCGGTCAGGATCAGCATCAGCCGTTGGGCCGAACTATAGGCGGCTAGCGCGGAAGCGTAATCGGCCTTGTTGCCCTCTTCCTGAAAAGCGGTGTTCTCGTCCAAGGCGTTTTGCCACTTCTGTGCCGCCGGGCGCGCCTGTCCCATCAGAAAATTCACCGCCTCTTCGGTTTTTCCCGCCGAGTTCAACTCTACGACGCTGTCATTGAGCGGTCGGGCAATGTGCGCCGCTTCCTTGATCTTGGCACGCAGCGCCTTGCCTTTTTCGCTTGCGGGCTTCTTGTTCAGTTCGTCAAAGGCATCGTTGTATTCAGCGCGTGATTTTTCGATCGCCTGGCGCTGGGCTAGCTGCCCTGCCGGGTCCTTGATGAGCATCAGGGTTCTGATCTGGCGCTGCACATCATTCAAGGACTTTGCCATCTTGTCGTTGAGGTTCATCTTGACCATGTTGTCGTTGACAATTTCGTCGAGCCGGCTTTCGACTGTGGACATGCCGTTGATTCCCACCAACGCCAGCACCGCCATGAGCGCCAGTACGATGGCAAATCCCAGCGTCAGGCGCAACCCTATTTTCATATTCGCAAACATGTCTAACCCCTTTTAAGAATCGATTCGAATGGCGTCATATGGACCTGTCATTTGGAGTCAGGAAGACACTGCTCGCGCCATGGGCAGGTCAACTCTTCGCATCTGAGCTTGCCGGTGGCAAAACAGTCGGCGTGGCCTTGTGCCGCTTGAATTTTTCGAATCAACTGCGGTACGGTCTTGCCGTCGGAGGCAAGGAAGTAGCGTTTCGCAAGTTCGTTCAGGTCCGTCTTATTCATCAAAAGCTTCAGCAGCCCATACTGCGGGTGCAGAGAAATGTTTGCTTGAAGCACGGATGCTCGTTGCTTTCTACCGCTCGTCACAGAGTAGAACTACTCAGCAGTCCTGGTGGTAAACCACCATTTCGGGTTGTTTTTTCGAAAACTCTGGCTGTATCAGCACGCGCCCACCTTGTACCGACCCGGTTTGTCACGTAAATTCCAAGTGGCACCTACTCTCCAGACCTGCAGGCTCGGTCACAACGCTAGCAATGACAAGCTCACAATCGACAATTCAACCTGGATTCGGCACTCCCTTGAACCTATCAGCCCCCTGGAAAGCGCTTGTTTTGGCGGCCACTGCAATGGTGTCGCAGCGCGGTTGGGGCACTGAGTTGTACCCCTGGTTTTCATTCAAGTTTTGGCCGGACCACATGGAGTGGATCATTGCGGCATTGTTCGTGCTGCTGGTCCAGGCCGTCGCCATTGCGGTGCTGATGTTGAACCGGCACCGCCGGTTGATCAAGGATTACCGCGCCATCAAGGAAGACTCCGATCTGCAAAAGCGCGTCACCGACGCAACGCTACAGTCCAAAATCCTGATTCAAAAAGTCATTGATGCATCGCCTGACTGGATCTTTGTCAAGGACGCAGAGAACCGCTTCATGCTGGTCAATGAGACCTTTGCCAAGGCCCTTGATCTTCACCCGGAAGATTTGATTGGCCATCGCGATACGGAATTCATGCCCCCTGAACTGTATGAGGGCGACCCCCGTACCGGCTCCCTGGGGCTGCATGACTATGACAAGGCGGTGTTTCGCGGTGAGACTGTTCATTTGGAGCGCGAGAAGATTTTTCTGACAGGGGACAAGCCACGGGTGTTCGACACCTACAAGACGCCGCTGCGGGACGCCGAGCAGCGTATTTACGGCAACCTCTGCTATCGCCGTGACATTACCGACAGATTCAACAAGGAGGAGCAACAACAATTACTGGAACGGCAATTGCAGCAAGCCCAAAAAATGGAACTGATAGGGCACCTCACGGGCGGCATCGCGCATGACTTCAACAATATATTGGCCTCCATTCTTGGGCACACCGAACTGATTCAGATGACCTCAGAGGCGACTCTGAGTCCGCAGACCAACAAGTATTTGCGCGAGGTTTTGCAGGCCGGCATCCGCGGCAAGGAGTTGGTACAACAGCTGCTTACGTTCAGTCAGAAGCGTGAAGCCGCAGCAACGACCATTTTTGCCCAGCCAATCGTCAAGGAAGTGGTGAAGTTGCTGCAGTCGACACTGCCAGCGTCCATCGCGATCAAGATCAAACTCGGCAAGAGCTTGCCCCAGGTGCTGATGAGCTCGGTTCAGCTTCACCAGATTTTGATGAACCTGGGTATCAATGCCCGCGACGCCATCTCGGGCACAGGCACGATTGACGTCTTCGTTGACGCAGCGCGCGTGCAGGCGCCAAGACACTGCGAATCCTGCCACCAGTCTTTTGAGGGCAACTACCTGATGATTTCGGTACGTGACACGGGCGTTGGCATTGCCCCCGAAAACCGTTCGCGAATCTTCGATCCGTTCTTCAGCACCAAGCCGGTGGGGTCCGGCAGCGGATTGGGTTTGTCGGTCTTGCATGGCATCGTGCATTCTGCCGAGGGGCATATCGAACTCGTGACAGAACCCGGATCGGGTGCTGATTTTCGTATTTACCTGCCTGCGCACGAACCCAAGGCTGACGCGCATGCACCTTACCCGATGCCTGATAGCCAGGGCATGCACCTGTCATCGCGCGTGATGGTGGTGGACGATGAGGCGGGAATCGTTGGTGTCCTGACCGCCTTGCTGGAAGGCAGCGGATGCACGGTCATGGGTTTTACTGACGCGAGCGCTGCCTTGCGCGCGTTTCACGATGCGTCTGACGACGTTGATCTGGTGATTACGGACTTGTCGATGCCAGAGTTGTCTGGCGTCGATCTCGCCCAGGCGATGCTCGAAATCCGGCCTGATCTTCCAATCATCATGTGCACCGGTTACAGCGCCGTCATGGACGAAAGCATGGCTTTGAAGATCGGCATCTGCAGGTTTTTGATCAAGCCGGTACCTGCCACGGTGATTTTGTCAGCCGTGGCCCATTGCCTCGGCGTTAAGGGGTGCGGAAATAGCGGAGGTACCGTTGATGGTGGTGCTGACGGGATGCAGTGCGAGACGCCCTGAGTGCCGTGTGGCTAGCCACATAAACGATGGGTATCGACGCAATGCGCCCGTCAGTGCCGCCAGAAACGGTGCAATGGCTGTTTCCGCATCCTAAAGCAAGAGCTTGACCAGATCGACCGTCGAATTCACGTGGAGTTTTTCCAGAATGTGACTGCGGTGATTCTCCACGGTGCGCACGCTGATTGCGAGTTGCTCAGCGATTTCCCGACTGGACCTGGCCCCCACAACCAGGTGGACGATCGCCAACTCCT
>JAIPCE010000254.1 GCA_021738345.1 Rhodoferax sp.
GGTGAAAATCCAGGCCCACACAATATTGCCGGCGACACCCCAGCGCACCGCGCTCGCACGCTGGGTTGAACCCACGCCCACAATCGCACCTGTAATCGTATGGGTGGTTGACACCGGGATACCGAACATTGTGGCCAAAAACAAGGTGATCGCGCCCCCTGTCTCGGCGCAAAAACCGCCCACCGGCTTGAGCTTGGTAATGCGCTGGCCCATGGTTTTCACGATGCGCCAGCCGCCAAACATGGTCCCCGCTCCGATCGAGGCGTAACACGTCACGATGACCCAGGTGGGTGGCGCTTTGTCAGACCCTGCAACATAGCCCGTGGCCACCAGCAGCATCCAGATAATGCCGATAGTCTTTTGCGCATCGTTGCCGCCATGCCCAAGGCTGTAGGCACCCGCTGAAACCAATTGCAATCGTCTGAACCACTTGTCCACCCGAGACGGCCGGGTGCGCCGAAACACCCATGCCACCAGCACCATCATGATGGAGCCCAACGTAAACCCCAAAAAGGGCGACACGAAGATAAAAATCACGGTCTTCCAGATGCCTGCCGCCACCAGCGTGCCAGCACCCGATTTTGCGATGACTGCGCCTACGATTCCGCCAATCAGCGCATGCGAAGAACTGCTGGGAATGCCGTAATACCAGGTAATGACATTCCAGGTAATGGCCCCGATGAGCGCGCCAAAAACCACATGGGTGTCGACCACACCGGGCTGAACAATGCCCTTGCCGACCGTTGCAGCAACGCTGAGCTGGAAGATAAAAATGGCAATGACGTTAAAGAACGCCGCAAATAAAATGGCCTGGCCCGGCTTGAGGACTCCGGTCGATACCACGGTTGCAATCGAGTTTGCAGCGTCATGAAAGCCATTCATGAAGTCAAACGCCAGCGCCAATGCGACAAGCAACACCACCACCCACAGACTCGTATGTACGGCATCCATAATCGGAAATCCGCCCGAATCAGGAGTTTTCGAGGACGATGCCCTCAATCACATTGGCCACGTCTTCGCACTTGTCCGTAATGGTCTCGAGCAGCTCGTATATGGCCTTGAGCTTGATGACTTCACGCACATCAGGCTCTTCGCGAAACAATTTACTCATCGCGGTACGCATGACACGGTCCGCATCCGATTCCAGCCGGTCGATTTCATCGCAAGTCTTGAGTGCCGCCTCGGCGGTGGATGGCTCGGCGATATTGCCTAGCAGTTTGACCGCATCCCTTAGGCGCTCGCAGCAGCGGACACTAAGGTCTGTCAATCGAACAATTTCTTCGGTCATGTGGTGCACGTCATACAGGGCCATGGTTTCTGCGGAGTCCTGAATCAGATCAGCGACGTCGTCCATGGTGTTGATGAGGGAGTGAATCTGCTCCCGATCAATGGGCGTGATAAAGGTGATGTGAATAGCTTTGTTGCATTCGTGCGTGACACGGTCGGCAGCGCGCTCGGCATTGTCGACTTCCTGGTTGTACTTGGCACGCAAGTCCAAATCCGCGTAATTGGCCACCAGCTTGGAAAATGCATGGGCCGCTTCAACGATACGATCCGCGTGCTGATTAAACATCACAAAAAAATTGCCTTCACGCGGCAACAACTTCCCAAACAACATGCACTACTCCAATTCGCGAAATAAGTCAGATTTTTGACATTTATTTGACTTGCTGCAGTTTACCTCCGTACACCACACGCCCTTAACGCAAAAAGCGCCGCAACTTTCGCTGCGGCGCTACGAGCCCAAGCCCAGCAACGGGAATTACGCGGCCACGGCGTCCTTGACGGTCGCAGCAGACTCGGTGTAGTCGCTGATCTTGTCAAAGTTCAGGTACTGATACACCTTGTCACTGGCGGCGGTCAAGACTCCCATGTCGGCCAGATACTCTTCCTTGGTCGGAATACGGCCCAGCTTGGAGCAAATCGCGGCCAGCTCGGCAGAACCCAGATAGACATTGCTGTTTTTGCCCAAGCGGTTCGGGAAATTGCGCGTTGAGGTGGAGAACACGGTAGCTCCCTCCTTAACCTGCGCCTGATTCCCCATGCACAGACTGCAGCCGGGCATCTCCATGCGTGCACCGGCACCGCCCAGCACGCCATAGTGCCCTTCGTCGCTGAGTTGCTTGGCGTCCATCTTGGTCGGGGGCGCAATCCACAGCTTGACAGGGATATCGCGCTTACCTTCCATCAGCTTGGAGGCCGCCCTGAAATGACCGATATTGGTCATGCAACTCCCAATAAAGACCTCGTCAATCTTGGCACCTGACACATCAGAAAGGGTTTTGACGTCGTCCGGATCATTGGGGCAGGCCACGATCGGTTCGTGGATGTCCGCCAGGTCGATCTCGATCACGGCGGCATAGTCGGCGTCGACGTCGCCTTTGAGGAGTTGGGGATCTTTGAGCCATGCTTCCTGAGCCGCGATGCGGCGGGACAGAGTACGTGCGTCGGAGTAACCATTGGCGATCATCCATTTCATCATGGTGACGTTGCTGCTGATGTATTCCTGAATCGGTTCCTTGTTCAGGTGTACCGTGCAACCGGCAGCAGAGCGCTCCGCCGATGCGTCTGACAGCTCAAACGCTTGCTCCACTTTCAAGTCGGGCAAGCCTTCAATCTCCAGAATGCGGCCGGAGAAAATATTTTTCTTGCCCTTCTTTTCAACGGTCAGCAAGCCCGCCTTGATGGCATACAGGGGAATGGCATTGACCAGGTCACGCAGTGTCACGCCATTTTGCATCTTGCCCTTGAATCGCACCAGCACCGACTCTGGCATGTCCAGCGGCATCACACCGGTTGCCGCCGCAAAGGCCACCAGACCGGACCCGGCTGGGAAACTAATACCAATCGGAAAACGGGTATGGCTGTCGCCACCGGTGCCCACGGTATCTGGCAACAGCAGGCGGTTCAGCCAGCTGTGAATGACGCCGTCTCCCGGGCGTAAGGAAATGCCACCGCGGGTGCTGATGAACTCTGGGAGTTCGTGGTGCATTTTCACATCCACTGGCTTGGGGTAGGCCGCCGTGTGGCAAAACGACTGCATGACCAAGTCGGCGCTAAAGCCCAGGCAGGCCAGATCCTTCAATTCGTCGCGCGTCATGGGACCCGTCGTATCCTGCGATCCAACCGAGGTCATCCGGGGTTCGCAGTAGGTACCTGGACGAACGCCCTGCCCTTCAGGCAAGCCACAAGCACGGCCCACCATCTTTTGCGCCAGACTGAAGCCTTTCCCGGTGTCGGCCGGGTTTTGCGGTAAACGGAAAAGGGTCGATGGTGTCAGTCCCAAGGCCTCACGCGCTTTGGCCGTCAGGCCACGCCCAATGATCAGGGGAATGCGGCCACCGGCTCGTACTTCATCAAATAGCACCTCGCTCTTGACCTGAAACGAAGCAACTTCCTTGCCATCTTTCAAGGCCTTGCCGTCGTAGGGGCGAAGTTCGACCACATCACCCATGTTCATCTGGCTCACGTCCAGTTCGATCGGCAGTGCACCAGCATCCTCCATGGTGTTGTAAAAAATCGGGGCAATCTTGGTGCCCAGGCATACGCCACCAAAGCGCTTGTTAGGCACATAGGGAATGTCTTCCCCAGTAAACCACAACACGGAATTGGTCGCCGACTTGCGACTTGACCCGGTACCGACCACGTCGCCCACATAGGCCACCAAATTGCCACGTGCCCGCAGGTCTTCAATGAACTTGATGGGACCGCGCTTGCCGTCTTCTTCTGGCGTAATGCCATCGCGCTTGTTCTTGAGCATGGCCAGCGCATGCAGGGGAATATCGGGACGGCTCCAGGCATCAGGCGCTGGTGACAGGTCATCGGTGTTGGTCTCCCCGGTGACCTTCAAAATCGTGACCGTAATCGACTTTGGCACGTCGGGTCGACTGGTAAACCACTCAGCATCGGCCCAGCTTTGCAACACCGCCTTGGCGTGTGAGTTGCCTTGATCGGCCTTTTCCTTGACATCATGAAACTGGTCGAACATCAGCAAGGTTTTCTTCAGCCCCTCAGCCGCTTCAGCAGCCACTGCCGCATCGTCGAGCAAATCAACCAGCGGGCTGATGTTGTAGCCGCCGAGCATGGTGCCCAGCAATTCTGTGGCGCGCGCACGGCTGATCAGGGCGCATTGCTCGGTTCCGTGTGCCACCGCCGCCAAGTAACTGGCCTTGACTTTTGCCGCGTCGTCCACCCCAGCCGGCACACGATGGGTGATCAGGTCAACCAGCAAGGATTCTTCGCCAGCCGGCGGTGCCTTGAGCAGATCAATCAACTCCGCCGTCTGTTTGGCAGACAGGGGTAAGGGCGGAATGCCCAATGCAGCCCGCTCGGCCACATGTTCACGGTAGGATTTCAACATGGTACTTACTCCTTCAAAAACAACAAAAAACTCGAAAACATCAAAAAGCGCTCAGGCTTGGAAACCCTGTCACCACCCACTCGGCGCCACTGCTAATACGCAGAAATATCCCAGCGAACGGACACCACGCTTCTCGTGGGTCCATCCAGCAATCCAGGTCCGGGTGAAAGCGCCAGATTTCGGGCCACGGTCCACTGCTCGGCGTGCATACAGTCGTCGGCAATACGTCTGCCGAGTTTCTGGTTCATCAACATCGATTTGTGCGCCAATTGAATCCACACTGCGCCGGTACCCGCTGCTTCCAGACGCACCGCGCCGGTAGCAGTCACCACTGGCAACATCAAGTGGCTTTTCCGCCCGGCATCCAGCCAGAAATGTCCGGCCGAGCCCGGGTGGCGTCGCACCGACACCATGACACCTTTTTCGCAGCGCATCGCGCCCACCAATACATGTTCGGCTATGCGCAACTGCTCGGGAGAGAGGACATCCGCAGGTGTCACCATGGGTGTCGCATGCGGGGTCCATTCTGCGAGCGGCAGCATCAGCGGCATGGGTGACAAATACTTGACTGACGGGGATGCCTTCAGCGATTTGGCCAAAACCTTGGCGAGCTTGGGCACGGGCCCATTGCCGCGCGTCTTGCCGTGGGACTCTGCGCTTATGGCGATCATCCCTAGCAAAAGAACCACCATCCGCAACGCATCAATCCACTGCATCTTCAGCGCCTGTTGACAACAAAGAAATCACGCGCAGCATCGGGAAGCTCGCATCCGGTTTGATACGCCCGCTCCAACACCTGCCAAAAATACCGGTAACTCGCACGGTCGTGCAACTTGCCATCCACTGCAACCGGCGCCCAATCCGCCATTTCGCCAGCCAGAACAATGTGCAAGGCGGAATCGACTTCGTCACGCGTGGGTGAAAAGGCCTCGAGGATCGGGCGTATCTGGCTCGGATGAATGCTCCACATGCGCAAATAGCCCAGCGCTTCAGCTGCGATTTTTGCGGATCTAAGCAAAGCCTGCGTGTCGCGAAACTCGGTAACCACACAATGAGAGGGCACTTTGCCAAATGCGTGGCAGGCACTGGCAACTTCCAATTTGGCCCGGACCACCAGGGGATGGTGAAACTGGTCCAGGCGAGTCGTGTCGGTCGCCGAGCGCACACCCATCGCAGAGGACGGAATTGCGCCACCATGGGCCGATACAAAATCCATCAAACCAAAGCTGATCGATTGCACACGCGGGTGTGCCGCAATGGCAAAAGCCTGGTGCACGGCAGCGGGCGACTCGATCAAGACGTGCAGGGGTATGGCATTCGGGCGCAGCGTGCCCTGGCACACGGCATCCATCGCGTGCACTGCTTTTTCTACCTCTGCGACCGACTCCACCTTGGGGATCATCACATAGGAAAGCACGGTCGCAGCGCCACCGATGATCTGCTCCACGTCTGAGGCAAAGGCCGGGTGGTCGACCGCATGCAGGCGTACACCCACACGCGGCTGCGCCAGGCACGCAGCCCTGCGGGCCTCGTTGCTCGCTGCGTTCGCCAGCGCGCAGACCAGGTCTGCCTGCTCACGTTCGGCACCGGCCGGAGCGCCATCCTCGCAGTCGAGTGTGACGTCGAACACGCAGGTGCCAAATTCCTCGATCAACTCGCGCTGCAACTGCAAGCTTTTGACCATGCGCGCTTCGACCCCGCTGTAATGGTCGCACACCGGCAAAACACCCATGGCGGCCTGCGCGCCCAACAAGGCGTCACGGGGGTGCACGCGCGAACCAGTGCCACGCGGCCCCCTTGCCTGCTCGGCAAGGTCAGCTACCGGGCGTGTCGCGGGGGAGCGGGTCTCGCACTGCATCGGGCTCGCACTGCCGGGCACGGGGTGATGACTGACGGTTGCAGTAATTCAGATTTACAGCAAGTGGGCCACGCCGGCCTGCTCGTCTTGCAATTCTTTGAGGGTCTTGTTGATGCATTCCTGGCTGAACGTATCAACTGGCAGGCCTTCAACCAGCTTGTATTCGCCACCCTCGCAAGTCACTGCAAAGCCAAACACGGTGTCTTTGGGAATACCGTACTGACCATCCGAGGGAATACCCATGGTGACCCATTTGCCGTTGGTACCGAGCGCCCAGTCGTGCATGTGGTCGATCGCCGCATTGGCGGCTGAGGCGGCGGACGATACGCCACGGGCCGCAATAATCGCCGCGCCCCGTTTGCCCACGGTGGGCAAGAAGGTATTGACGTTCCAGTCGTGGTCATTGATCATGTCCTTGACGCTGGCCCCGCCAATCGTCGCAAAGCGGTAGTCGGCATACATGGTGGGGGAATGGTTGCCCCAGACCGCCATTTTCTCGATGTCTGCCACGGCTTTACCAGTTTTGGCGGCCAATTGGCTCAAGGCGCGGTTATGGTCAAGGCGCAACATGGCCGTGAAATTCTTGCGCGGCAGGTCAGGCGCACTCTTCATCGCAATATAGGCGTTGGTGTTTGCCGGATTGCCAACCACCAGCACCTTGACGTTGCGGCTTGCCACCGCATTCAGCGCCTTGCCCTGGGCAGTAAAAATTTCGGCGTTGGCGGCGAGCAGGTCTGCACGCTCCATGCCCGGGCCACGCGGACGCGCACCGACCAACAAGGCGTAATCGACGTCCTTGAACGCCGTGAGCGGGTCGCTATGGGCTTCCATGCCCGCGAGCAGCGGGAAGGCACAGTCTTGCAATTCCATCATCACGCCCTGCAAGGCCTGCTGGGCTTTTTCGACCGGCACTTCGAGCAAACTCAGCACCACAGGCTGGTCCTTGCCCAGCATTTCGCCCGAGGCGATTCGAAACAACAGGGCATATCCAATTTGTCCAGCAGCGCCGGTGACCGCAACGCGAACGGGTGTCTTGCTCATGGTAAGTACTCCAGGAAGTGATGAAAAAAAGTGTACCGCCGGGGTCTCTGACAATTGCCAACCCCGGCAGAGTGCGCAGGAGTTTACCCCTTTATGGAAGTAAAAGTCAACTTGTCTTATGTCTTATATAAGATATGATTGCGCATCTTTCGAGACTGACGCTAAGCTGACTTTTTTAGGCCATTCGATGAACACAGCATCTGCCCCCATTGCTCCCCCCGCAACCGCTGCCAAAGCAG
>JAIPCE010000255.1 GCA_021738345.1 Rhodoferax sp.
ATCGGGCAGGCCCGGTGCAACGTGCGCCGGCGCGTCTGGCGTGGCGTGCAGTGCCATGGCGCTTACCAGACCGCTTCGGGGTGGGCGCGGGCCAGGCTTTGCATTTCGGCCAGCACAAAGCCCAGGTGCTCGGAGTGCACGCCGTGCTTGCCAGTCGACACAAAGCCGCCAGCGGGTGGGCGCTTGAGCGTCGCTGCCGCCAGTGTGTCGTCCACCAGGGAATTCCAGGCGCTTTGCAAGGTTGCCACGTCGACTCCCATGCCGGTTTTGACAGCTGAGGTTTCCATGGCGCTAGCGGTCCAGAACTCTTGCGTGTAAGGCATCAAATGGTCGATGGCGGCCTGTATTTTTGCGTGCGACTCGGGTGTGCCGTCACCCAGGCGCAGCATCCAGTCGCTGGAGTGGCGCAGGTGGTATTGCGTCTCTTTGAAGGACTTGGCGGCAATTGCAGCGAGTTGCGCGTCAGTCGACTTCTTCAATGCTTCCCAGACCAGCACCATCAGGGCGCTGTAAAGGAAGTTGCGGCCAATTGTCACCGCATAGTCGCGGTCGGCAGAGGCCGTGCCCGCCAGCGCCGTGCTGTGCGGCAGCTCGACCAGGGTGTAATTTTTGAACTCGGGCACGTCGCGGAAGTAGGCCAGCAGGTCTTCACTGCTTTTGCCGTCCTTGCGCACGGTCGCCACATGCTGGTAGAGCATGCGGGCCTGGCCGATCAGGTCCAGGCTGTTATTGGCCAGGGCCAGGTCTTCTTCAATGACCGGGCCGTGGCCGCACCATTCGGCGTTGCGCTGTCCCAGAATGACCGCGTTGTCTGCCAGGTGCAGCAAATAGTCTTGGTACGCTGCCATTACATGTGCCCCACTTCCTCTGGGATGTCATAAAAGGTGGGGTGGCGGTAAATCTTGTCCGCTGCGGGCTCAAACAAGGCGTCCTTGTCCTCGGGGGCGCTGGCCGTGATGCTCTTGGACGGCACCACCCAGATGCTCACGCCTTCCTGGCGGCGGGTATAGACGTCGCGTGCCATTTGCAGGGCGTGCTGGCCGTCAGAGGCGTGCAGGCTGCCACAGTGCTTGTGCTCCAGGCCTTGCTTGCTGCGAACAAATACTTCCCAGAGGGGCCAATCTTTCAATGCGGGGGTGCTCATGCTGCTTCCTTTGTGGTTTGGTTTTTGCGATCTGTGGATTTGCGGGCGTAGGCCAGGGCGGCGTCGCGCACCCATTGGCCATCGTTATGGGCTTTGACGCGGGTCGCCAGGCGCTCGCGGTTGCACGGGCCATTGCCGTTGACCGTGCTCCAGAACTCGTCCCAGTCAATTTCGCCGTGGTCGTAGTGCTGACGTTCTTCGTTCCATTTGAGCAAGGGGTCGGGCAGGGTGATGCCGAGCACGTTGGCTTGCGGCACCGTGGCGTCGATGAATTTCTGGCGCAGGTCGTCGTTGCTGATGCGCTTGATGCCCCAGCGCATGGCCTGCTCGCTGTGCGGGCTCTTGGCGTCTGGTGGTCCAAACATGGCCAGGCACTTCCACCAGAAGCGGTTCACCGAGTCTTGCACCATGGCACGCTGCTCGGCCGTGCCTTGCATCATGACCAACAGTGCCTCGTATCCCTGGCGCTGGTGAAACGACTCTTCCTTGCAAACGCGGATCATGGCGCGCGCATAGGGTCCATAGCTGCAGCGGCACAGGGGAATCTGGTTCATGATGGCCGCGCCATCAACCAGCCAGCCAATCGTGCCCACATCGGCCCAGTTGAGCGTGGGGTAATTGAAGATGGAGCTGTACTTGGCTTTGCCGCTGTGCAGGTCGGCCAGCATCTGGTCGCGCCCGGTGCCCAGGGTTTCGGCCGCGCTGTACAGGTACAGGCCGTGGCCGCCTTCGTCTTGCACCTTGGCAATCAGAATGCACTTGCGCTTGAGGCTGGGCGCACGGCTGATCCAGTTGCCCTCGGGCAGCATACCGACAATTTCGCTGTGGGCGTGCTGGCTGATCTGGCGCACCAGGGTCTTGCGGTAGGCGTCCGGCATCCAGTCCTGCGGCTCGATTTTTCCCTCGTCTTCGAGCTTTTTGTTAAAGCGTGCCAGCGACTCCGGGTTTTCCAGAGACTCCACCGGCGGAGCCTTTTTCTGGCCGGGGATCTCTTGTACATTGAATGACTGTGTGTACATAGGGTGGTTTTCCTTGGGGTTGAAAGAAGGGTTGCTCAATCTGACCGCCAGGCGGGCGGTCGTTTGTCGAGAAATGCGGCAATGCCGTCGCGGCCCTCGGGGGTGGCACGCTGGCGCGCAATGCGGCGGGCGGTCTCATCGACCGTGGCATCGTTGATGGGCTGCCCCTGGATAGCGGCGATCAGATCTTTGGCTGCTTTTTGCGCGCTGGGTGCACCCATCAGAAGTTGCTCCACCAGCGCCGCGACGCCGGTGTCGAGACCTTCGGGTTGCGTGACCTCGCTGACCAGACCTATGGCCATGGCGCGCTCGGCAGAAATCCGCTCAGCGGTCTGAAAGTAGCGCAGAGCGTGGCGTGGCCCGACGGCGCGCAGCACATAGGGGCTGATCACGGCCGGAATAATGCCAAAGCGCACCTCCGAAGTGGAAAACACCGCGTCGCTACTGGCCACCACCATGTCGCAGGCCGCAGCCAACCCGGTGCCGCCACCCAGGGCGGCACCCTGAATGCGCGCAATCGTGGGTTTGGACAACTCCGACAGGGTGCGCAACATCGCAGCAAAGCGGTGCGCATCGGTCAGGTTATCGGCTTCACTGGCGGTCGCGGCACGGCGCATCCAGTTCAGGTCGGCACCGGCTGAAAAATGCGTGCCGCGCCCGGCCAGTACCACCACGCGCACCCGCGGATCGCTGTCAAGCATCCGGCAGGCGTCGGCGAGTTCGGCAATCAGTCGCTCGTTGAAGGCATTGAACACCTCGGGACGGTTCATCCAGAGTGTGGCGACCTTGCCGGCGTGGACAATTTCCAGGGTTTCAAACATGGTTTAGTACAGTTTTAGACGTGACTACCCACGGATGCTGCCCGCCATGGGGCAGCACCTGAGAGCCGATCGTGCAGTGGTTTACTTGGCCAGCGTCCAGTCGCCGCCCTTGATCTCGAGCATGCGAAACGCCGACAGGTCCAGGCCCATGTGGTCGGTGGCCGACATGTTGACCACGCCGCCGGTGCCGACAAAGTTCTTGGTGGCTTCGATGGCATCACGCACCTTGGCCTTGTCGGTGCCGCCGGCGCGCTTGATGGCATCCACCGCCAGCATCAGGCCGTCGTAAGCATGGCCACCAAAGGTCGACACGTCGGTCTTCCACTTGGCTGTGAAGGCCTTGGCGTAGCCTTCGGCGACCGCCTTTTGCGGGTCGTTGGCAGCAAGTTTGTCGGCCACCAGCAAGGCGGCTGCGGGCAGGCGCACACCTTCAGCGGCCGGGCCTGCGAGCTTGATGAACTCTTCCGAGGCCACACCGTGCGCGTGGTACAGCGGCAGCGTCATGCCCAACTGCTTGTAGTTCTTGGTGGCGATGGCCGGGCCTTGTCCCAGACCAAAAATGAACACCGCCTGCACACCCGCCGTGTTGCGGATTTTGGTGAGCTGCGGGCTCATGTCGGTGTCCTTGGGGCCATAGGTTTCATTGGCGACCAGGGTGATGCCGTATTTGGCGGCCACGCCTTCGGTTTCCTTCTTGCCGGACTGGCCAAAACCGCTGGTCTCGGAGAACAAGGCCACCTTGGAGATATTGTGCTTCTTCATGTCCTCAAACACTTTTTCTGCGGCCATGCGGTCGGTGTGGGGCGTCTTGAACACCCATTTTTTCACCGGCTCGACGATCACCACGGCACCGGCCAGCGAGATAAAGGGCACACCGGCTTTTTCGACCAGCGGTGCCATGGACATGGTCGCACCGGTAGTGGTGCCGCCGACGATGAGGTCAACCTTGTCGTCGTCGATCAGGCGCTTGCCAAAGCCATTGGCCTTGCTCGCGTCGCTGCCGTCGTCATAGTGCACCAACTCCAGCTGACGGCCCAGCACGCCGCCCTTTTTGTTGATGTCTTCGACATACATCTGCAGGGTTTTGAGCTCGGGGTCACCTAGGAAGGCTGCCGGGCCAGTGACCGACAGCACCGTGCCGATCTTGATCGGGTCGGCGGCCATAGCGACCAGCGCGCCCATGGCAAGTGCTGCACCAACCGCCAGTTTCTTCAGGGTAAATTTCATGCTTTTGTCTCCAACAGGGTTAAAAAATCAGACTCTCTCTATCACCAGGGCAATCCCTTGCCCAACTCCAATGCACATCGTGCACAGCGCATAACGCCCGCCACTGCGTGCCAATTGATACATCGCCGTCGTCACGAGGCGCGCACCGCTCATGCCCAGCGGGTGGCCCAAGGCAATGGCACCGCCGTTGGGGTTGACGCGGGCCTCGTCGTCTTTGAGGCCCAGGTCGCGCAGCACCGCCAGGCCTTGGGCGGCAAAGGCTTCGTTGAGCTCGATCACGTCCATCTGGGCCAGGCTCAGACCCGTTTTGGCCAACACTTTGCGCACTGCGGGGGCCGGGCCAAAACCCATGATGCGCGGTGCCAGGCCCGCTGCGGCCATGCCCATGATGCGAGCACGCGGTGTCAAGCCATGGGCTTGCGCGGCGGCGGCACTGGCAATCAGCAGCGCACAGGCCCCGTCATTGACGCCTGATGCATTGCCAGCGGTCACCGACAGCTCAGGGCCGTTGACACCCTTGAGCTTGGACAGCATGGCCAGCGTGGTTTCGGGGCGCGGATGCTCGTCGGTGTCGACCACGGTGGGGTCGCCCTTTTTGTTGGGGATCAGCACCGGCACCAGTTCATCGGCAAAGCGTCCGGCGGCCTGGGCTGCCGCCCAACGCTGCTGCGAGCGCAGCGCAAAGGCATCCTGGTCAGCGCGCGAGATATTGAAATCTGCCGCCACGTTGTCGGCCGTCTGCGGCATCGAGTGGGTGTCGTAGAGCTTTTTCATCTGCGGGTTGACAAACCGCCAGCCGATGGTGGTATCAAAAATAGCCGCGTTGCGCGAATAGGCCGACTCGGCCTTGCCCATCACAAACGGCGCCCGCGACATGCTTTCCACGCCACCGGCGATCATCAGGTCGGTCTCACCCGATTTGATTGCACGTGCTGCCATGCCTACGCAATCGAGCGAGGAGCCACACAGGCGGTTCACCGTGGTGCCCGGCACTTCAACCGGCAGGCCCGCCAGCAGGCCCGCCATGCGCGCCACATTGCGGTTGTCTTCGCCGGCCTGGTTGGCACAGCCAAAGATGATGTCGTCCACCCTTGCCCAGTCGACCTGGGGGTTGCGCGCCATCAGCGCCTTAAGGGGAACGGCCGCGAGGTCGTCGGCGCGTACGCCCGCCAGCGCGCCGCCGTAGCGACCAATCGGAGTGCGAACCGCGTCGCAAATAAAAGCATCAGTCATCAGGTTTCCTTAAATTTGTTGGGGACGTTCGTCGATCAGGCGGCGCGCCTTGCCGGTCAGGGTGCGGGGAATCGACTCAAAGCCCAGCACCGTGATGCGGGTCGAAATGCCGACGATGGTCTTGATATGGTGCTGCAGCTCTTTGGAAATGGCCGCCACCTCGGCTGGCGACAGGCTGCTGGAAAACTCACGCTGCAACTCGCAACGCACTTCCACGTTGTCCAGGTGCCCGTCGCGGGTCAGCAAAATCTGGTAGTTGCCCGACAGGCGCTTGTCACGCAGTATCTGCTCTTCAATTTGCGAGGGGAACACATTGACACCGCGCACGATCAGCATGTCGTCAGAGCGGCCGGTGATCTTGCCCATGCGCCGAAACGAACGCGAGGTCGGCGGCAGCAAGCGGGTCAGGTCGCGGGTGCGGTAGCGAATCACCGGGAACGCCTCTTTGGACAGCGAGGTAAACACCAGTTCGCCGTCTTCCCCGTCGGGCAGCACTTCGCCGGTCTCGGGGTTGATGATTTCTGGGTAGAAATGGTCTTCCCATATCACCGGGCCGTCTTTGGACTCTATGCATTCGCAGGCCACGCCCGGGCCCATGACTTCGGTCAGGCCATATATGTCGATGGCATCGATGCCCAGCTTGCGCTCAATCTCGGCGCGCATGCCTTCGCCCCAAGGCTCGGCGCCAAAAATGCCCACTTGTAGCGAAATCTGGTCGGGTGTGATGCCCAGCCGCTCGAACTCTTCGGCAATGACCAAGGAGTAAGACGGCGTGACCATGATGATTTGCGGCTGAAAGTCAATGATCTGCTGTACCTGTTTCTCGGTCTGACCGCCCGACATCGGCACCACCGTGCAACCCAGGCGCTCGGCACCGTAGTGCGCGCCCAGTCCCCCGGTGAACATGCCGTAGCCGTAGGCGTTGTGCAGCATGTCGCCGGCACGGCCACCGGCAGCCCGAATCGAGCGGGCCACCAAATTGGCCCAGTTGTCAATGTCTTTGAGGGTATAGCCCACCACAATCGACTTGCCTGTGGTGCCCGACGACGCATGCAGGCGCGCGATTTTGTTGCGTGGCACGCCAAACAGGCCAAACGGGTAGTTGTCGCGCAGCGCGGTCTTGGTCATGAACGGGAACTTGGCCAGATCGGACAGCGTCTTGAGGTCGCTGGGATGCACGCCTTTTTCGTCAAAGGCCTTTTTGTGGAAGGGCACGTTGTCGTAGGCGTGCTGCAACGACCATTGCAGGCGCTGCAGTTGCAGGGCAGAAATCTCGTCGCGGCTGGCGGTCTCTATGGCTTCGAGTTCGCCGGGTTGGGGGCGTTTGGCGGTCATGGGGTCTCCTGGAAGGGGTGAGGTTTATGCGGCGGTGGTCGGTGCCGGGGTGTCAACTTGCTGCAGGCCGGCAATCACTTCGCCCTGGATGCGATAGGACTTGCCGCGAAACAGCGCAATGGTTTTGCCGCCGCGCACGCGCACGGTCACGTCGTAGACCCCGGTGCGACCCGACTGCGACTGCTCAATCGACTCAGCCTCCATCACATCGCCCTCGCGCGCCGGTGCCAGAAAGTCGATATGGCAGGCGGAGGCGACCGTGTTCTTGTTGTAGCTGTTGCACGAGTAGGCAAAGGCGGTGTCGGCGAGCGTAAAAATCATGCCGCCATGGCAGATATGGTGGCCGTTGACCATGTCGGTGCGCACCGGCATGGTGAGCTTGGCATAGCCCGGGGCAATGCCCTCGATCTGCATGCCCAAGCCTTGGGCTGCGCGGTCACGCTCCCACATGGCGGCTGCGGTGGCCAGAGCCAGCGCCTGTGCTTCTTCGGCTGTCAGTGGCGGAGCGTGTTTAGTCATGGATCTTTTTTCCGGTGAAAACGTGGCGTTGCAGGAGAGGTGAAATGCGGTAGCGGTCTTCGCCGTAGCTGCTGCCCAGGTGCGCCAGGGCATCGCGCAATGTGCGAACGCCGACCTGATCCGCCCAGGCCAGCGGACCTTGCGGGTAGTTGACACCCAGGCGCATGGCGGCGTCGGCGGCTGCGGCCGAGC
>JAIPCE010000256.1 GCA_021738345.1 Rhodoferax sp.
GGGGCTTTACAGCACCGAGCAACTCGATGGCTGGCGCAAAATTACCCATGCCGTGCACCAGGCGGGTGGCAAGATCGTGGTGCAGCTCTGGCATGTCGGGCGCGTCTCGCACACCGAACTGCAGCCCCACTTTGGCCAGCCAGTTGCACCGTCCGCCATACGAGCGCATACCAAAACCGTGCTGATGCGTGATGGCGTGCCGACCTTTGTCGACACCTCGGAACCTCGTGCGCTAGAGGCCGAAGAAATTCCTGGCATTGTGCTCGATTACCGCCATGCGGCGCGCAATGCCATTGCCTGCGGCTTCGACGGTGTCGAAGTACACGCCGCCAACGGCTATTTGCTAGACCAGTTTCTCAAGACCGGCAGCAACCACCGTACCGATGACTACGGCGGCACGCTCAAAAACCGTGCGCGCCTGTTGCTAGAAGTGATGCGTGCCGTGGTTGACGACATCGGCGGTGGTCGGGTAGGGATTCGTCTCTCGCCCGTTACGCCCGCCAACGACGTGGTCGATGCCGATCCGCAGCAATTGTTTGACTATGTAGTGCACCACCTCGCCGAGCTAAACCTGGCCTACATCCACGTCATCGAGGGTGCCACCGGCGGTGCCCGGGAAATCCCGGATCGACCTTTTGACTATGCATCGCTCAAGGATGTGTATCGCCAAGGCGGCGGATCGGGTGCCTGGATGGTGAACAACGGCTACACACCGGAGCTGGCTGCACAAGCTCTGGCTCAGGATGCTGATCTGGTGGCCTTTGGTAAACCGTTTATCTCGAATCCGGACCTGGTGCAGCGCCTACGCAACGGCACCCCGTTGGCGGTGCCCAATCGGGCGACTTTTTATGGCGGCGGCGCAGCCGGTTACACCGACTACCCCCACGCCTAAGGGATGCGCCGCGCCTATTCCGGGCGCTGGCACTCTTTCATGATGCGGGAAAACAGGCGGTCATAGGCGGGGTCAGGTGGGAAGCGGCCCAGATATGGATTGCGGTTTTCCTCAAAAGCGGCATCGAGCTCTTTCCAGTCTGCATCGCTGAGCGCCTTGATTGTTTGCGGCAGGATCACGGTTTCTTCCAGGCGCATGTGCTCCTGGTAAGTGTCGACATAGCGGTGCGCTTTCTCGATGAAAGCGGGCATGCGCGACTCGCCCAACAACTCCCAGCCCAACAGCAAGTGCTGCAACTCGCGCACCGCCTGTTCCACCGCCGCATGGTCGCGGTCGAGCCGGGCAATGTCTTCGGCCAACTCTGGCACCGCCTTTAGCACCCGGGGGAACAGCAGCTCGGTCTCTTTGGTGTGGTGCAAGCGCTGGGGAAACTCGTCAAAGTAAAACAGCATGGCGCGCAATACATCAAAAAACTGCGCCGGATTGCCTGCAGGACCCCGCTCCACCATGGCGCGCATCGCCTTCATCATGGCCGACAGCGTACTGTGTTCCTCTCGAATAATGCGCAGACTAAGGTGCTGCATGCTGGTCCCCATCGTTGTCATCTCAACCCTCAATTAGAGGCGGCTCACGCTGGATGCTCTTGCGTTGGCCGCTGATGAATATCGGACGTAAGCTTAACCCGCCCCGCGCCTGTGTGGTCCGGGGACTAACCCGAACCTGGACCCCTCAGTTCGCGAAGGCGTGGCTTCCAGCGCTTAAGCAACAGTGCGTTGCTCATCACACTCACTGAACTCATGGCCATGGCCGCACCGGCCACTACAGGGTTCAAATAACCCAAGGCCGCCAGCGGAATGCCTGCCACGTTGTAGGCAAAGGCCCAAAACAGGTTTTGCCGAATCTTGGCCACCGTGCGGTGCGAAATATCGAGCGCAGCCGCCACCAGTGCCACGTCGCCTCGCATCAGGGTAATGCCGGCCGCGTGCATGGCCACATCGGTTCCATTGCCCATGGCAAGCCCGACGTCCGCTGCCGCCAGCGCCGGAGCATCGTTTATGCCATCGCCCACCATGGCAACGGTTCGCCCCTGTTTTTGCAAAGCCTGGATATGCGCTGATTTGTCGCCCGGCAGTACCTCGGCAATCACCTCGCCATGCTGCGTCTGCAAGCCCAGCCGCTGCGCCATGGCCTCGGCAGAACCGCGGTTATCACCCGACAGCATCACGATCTGCACGCCGCGCGCGCGCAGGGCAGCGAGCGTTTCCTTGGCACCTGGCTTGGGCTCGTCACCAAACGCCAGCAAAGCCAGCAGACGCAAGCCCACTTCGGTGCGCTCGGCCAACACCGACACGGAGGACCCCTCTTGCTGTAGCTGCTGCGCCTGCGCCGCCAAGGGTCCCAGGGACAGTGCCAACTCATCCATCCAACGCACACTGCCCAGCACCAGCCGGCGCACACCCACTTCGCCCTCGCTGCCACGACCTGGCACCGCACGCACCTGCTCAGGCGCAGTGGTCTGCAGGGTACGTGCCTGGGCAGCTGCCACCACCGCGCGGGCCAGAGGGTGTTCGCTGCCGCTTTGCAAGCTGGCGGCAAGGGTCAGCACAGCATCGGAGTCCTCACCTGGCGCGACCACAAATGCTGTCAATCGCGGCTGGCCCACAGTGAGGGTGCCGGTTTTGTCAAACACCACGGTATTGACCTTGTGCGCCACCTCCAGCGCCTGTGCGTCCTTGATCAAAATGCCAAACTTGGCCGCCACACCGGTGCCCGCCATAATGGCCGCCGGAGTCGCCAGGCCCAAGGCGCAGGGGCAGGCTATGACCAGCACCGCCACGGCATGGATCATGGCAGTCTCAAAGGGTGCCCCGGCCAGCCCCAGCCACGCCAGCAAAGTCAACAGCGCCAGCACCAACACCACCGGCACAAACACCGCCGACACCTGGTCGACCATGCGCTGGATCGGGGCCTTAGCGGCCTGTGCATCTTCCACCAGCCGAATGATGCGCGACAGCACGGTCTCGCTGCCAACGGCGCTCACCTGCATCAGCACGCGCCCATCGCCATTGATCGCACCACCCGTCAATTTGTCGCCCAGGTCCTTGGCAACCGCCAAGGACTCTCCAGTCAACATGGACTCATCGACCTGGGTTTGTCCCTCGCGCAGCACGCCGTCCACCGGAAACCGCTCGCCCGGCTTCACCACCAAGCGGTCGCCCACCAGCACCTCGGCCACCGGCACATCCACCTCGCCGTCTGGCCCCACCAGGTGAGCCACCTCGGGCCTGAGCGCATGCAGCGCCCGGATGGCCGAAGTTGCCTGGTGCTTGGCACGCGCCTCCAGCCACTTGCCCAGCAGCACCAAGGTCACCACCACCGCCGAGCCCTCAAAGTACAAGTGCACCATGGCCCCGTCCGGGGCCGTGAGCCACAACCAGGTCGACAGCGCCCAACCGGCCGTGGTGCCAATCGCCACCAGCAGGTCCATATTGCCAGTCAAGGCCTTCAGCGAATGCCAGCCTGCCCGGTAAAACCGGGCGCCAAGGCCAAACTGCACCGGTGTGGCCAACACAAACTGCAGCCAGGCCGGCAGCATCCAGTGCTGGCCAAATGCATCGCCCAGCATGGGCAAAGCCAAAGGGGCCGACAGCAGCAAGCCGATCGCGACCGGGCCAAAACCGGTCCATGGCGAAGCCACGCCATGGGCCTCCATCTGCTGTTCGGTGCGCGGCTCGTAGCCTGCATTGCGCACTGCACGCCGAAGCCGCGCCTCCATCTGGTCGGCGGGTGCAAAGCGGATGCGTGCCGACTCGGTGGCGATATTGACGGTCGCGTCCTGCACACCCGGTACCTTTTTAAGGGCTCGCTCGACCCGGCTGACACATGACGCGCAGGTCATGCCGCCAATGCCAATGTCAAGCTGATCCAAGACCCCTTGATCGGGCAAGGGACTATTGGGCAGGCTAAGGTTTGTCGTGGTCATGCTTGCAAGGGTACTGCATTCGGGACGCGGCCGCTTCCGCACATCGACCCTGAACCGTAACTGCGAGCTAAGCGTGGCAGTCCAGGGCCTCGGAGGTCATGGATTACTTCACTGCGCTCGCCATGACGGGGGTTCATCAAAAGGGTAGGATGTGGTCATGCGGGCCAACTTGCGACTATGCTTGCAGTTCGTTCCCATTTTTCAAGGAATTTTTATGAACCAGACCTTTACCGTCACCGGCATGACCTGTGGCCACTGTGAAATGGCCGTCAAACGCGCCGTGAAACAAGCCGACCCCCAGGCCGAGATCACCATCGACCGCGCCCAAAACCGGGTCAGCATCGAGTCCACCCAAGCCCGCGAGGACCTGGCCAAGGCCATCGCCGAAGAAGGCTACGAAGTCGCAGCCTGACCGGCCGAAATCGCCATCTCGCCGCCCAAGGCCTCCAGCAAGTCCGGGATCAGCTTGCGCAGCTCACCGGTGGCAATCGCCACATCGGCATCAAAATTGTCGTCCTTGCCATCGCCCGGCGACGTTGCAGCGCCTTCAAAGACCGTCTCCAGAAAAGAGATCTTCTTGAGTTGCAGCGCCTCGGTCAGCACAAACGACACCCGATCACTCCAGGTCAGCGCCAGGCGCGTCGGCAGTTTGCCCATGGCAATGTGCTGACTCACTTCGTCGGTATCAAGGGCGTGGCGGGTGTAGCGCACCACCGCGCGCGACTCATCGGCGGCTTTGAGTTCGCATTCCCTATCGACCGTGAAGCCGGGCGGGCCTTCGCGGGTCGACAACCACAGGGCCATGGCCGCTACCGGCGACGTCTGGGTATTGACCAATTGCACCACCAAGCCATCGACGGCCTTGATGAGCCAGGTCATCACCTCATCGGCCTTGGCCTGGCTACCGGCATCGGTCAGCAGCAAACCGGCCTCGGGGTCCACCCACACCTGCACGCTGCCCTGCTTGGTAAAAGCCATGGGCAACAGCGCCATGCGTGCATCTTCACTGAGGTCACGCCGCTCTTTTTTACCCGGCTTGCGGCCCGTCGTGGCCTCAATGTGGTCGATCTGGTCCTGCACCTTGCGCTTGACCACCGAGGCAGGAATCACCTTAGTCTCCACCATCAGTTTCAAAATCCACTGCCCCGCGACGCATTCCACCAACGGTCCGTTCGCATGGCCCCTGGGCTCCAGCCAGCCCACCGACTTCTCCTGCGACGCTCCACACTCCACAAAACGCGCAGGCTCCAGGGCCTGCTCCAATTGCGCCACTTCCGTGGGCCAACCCGCCGTTATGCGGTACACCATCAAATTCTTGAACACAAAATCCCTTTACTTGCGCCAACAGCGGCGATCACCGTATTGTCCACGCCAGGCGCTAGTCGCCAGCCCTTCCTCAGTGGCAAACTTTACAAAGCATTAAACAGGAGCAATGCGGGCGATACATGGGCCGCGCATACTTCTTATCAGTCTGATAGCGATGTCCGCTGCAGTCACTCAAAGGAAATCACCATGAAACCCGTCTTCAAATCTCTTTTACTCGCTGGCGTGTTGGCCACGGCCGGTTTTGCAAGTTATGCCCAACCCATGATGGGTATGGGTATGGGAAAAGGCATGGGCGACGCGCCCTGCGGCATGCAGGGTGGCGGCATGGGCCAACACGGCGGCAAGGGCATGGGCATGGGCATGCGCGGTGGAATGGACCCGGCAAAAATGGAAGCCTTTATGGCCAAACGTGCCGCCGAGCTCAAAACCAAGCTGCAGATCACACCCGCCCAGGAAGGCGCCTGGACTGCATTCACAGCGGCCATGAAACCGCCAGCCGCCATGTACGCCAACCGTCCGGACCAAGCCGAGATGGCCAAGTTGACCACCCCAGAGCGTATCGACAAAATGCGCGTCCTGCGTGCCCAACACATGACCGACATGAACGCGAACAAAGACAAGCGCGACGAAGCCGTCAAGGCCCTTTATGCCGCCCTGAGTCCCGAGCAGCAAAAGACCTTTGACGCCGAGCACGCCCGCATGGGCGCGCAACGCGGCCACGGCAAGCATGGTGGCCCCGGACGCGGCCCTGGCGGTTAAAAGTCAGGCAGCCTGTCTCGCTCGCCTGACCACCTGCAACCCAAAAATAGCCGCTCATCCTGAGCCTGTCGAAGGAAGCCCATCAAAGGGCTTTCCATCAGAGCGGTAGTCCAACCGGCTGTCAGGTTCTCAGGCCAGCAACTTCTTCAATTCCCCGTTGGCGATCAAAGCCTCTACATCCGAGGCCCCGCCAACCAGGGTTCCCTTCACAAAAACCATGGGAAATGTGGGCCAGCCGGTCCACATTTTCAGTGCATTGCGTCGCCGCCACGTGTTGAAGTAACTGCCATATTCCAGGTAGGTATAGGGCACACCCGCAGCGTCCAGCTCCTTGCGTGCGCGCTTGGGCATGGGGTTGAGTGACATTCCGACCACCACCACGGCATGGCTGGCGACCGCGTCCTGAACCTCTTTGACAATATCCTGGTGCAGCGTGGCCACCCGGTTGCGGATTGCAGGGTGGATGCTGGCTTCACTAAGAACCGGACGCGACATGGACAAACTCCTGCAGTAACAAAGACTCCATTATGCGCAGCATGCCCAGCGCACAGGGCTTCGCGTTACAGTAGAGGTCGTCCACCACTTCAGCGCCCGAACCGCCCAACCCACCATGCCAACCGCCCCTGTTCACCTGCCTGCGGTGCGCACCATCACCGCCATGCAACCTCTGGTTTGGCTGGTCTATGGCTGGCGCGATATGGCGCGCTCGGGCTGGATCAGCTTTGCCCATGGCCTGGTCTTGGCGCTGGTCGGTGCGGCCATCGTTGCCGTGGCACACCAGCGATTTTGGCTACTGGCGGGTGCACTGTCGGGCTTTATGGTGGTGGCACCGGTACTTGCCACCAGCTTGTACGCACTCAGCCGTGCGCTAGAGCGTGGTGAGCCTGCCGACTACCGCGTGGTCCTCAAAACCTGGTTCAATTGGCAAGACAGCCATATCAACAAATGGGGCAACGACTACTGGTGCATGTTCCAGTTCGGTGGCCTGCTGGCGCTGGCCGCTACCGGCTGGGTGTTGACTTCGGCGGCCCTGATCACACTACTGGCCCCGGCACCGGTGCTGGGGCCACTGGACTTTGTACACCACGTGATGCTGGCCCGCGACAGCTGGCTGTTCGAACTGTGGCTGGCCCTGGGTGGTGTCATGGCAGCACCCATGTTTGCCTCCAGCGTGGTGGCCATGCCGCTGCTGCTGGACCGTCGGGTGACCCTGATGCAAGCGGTGCTGACGAGTTGGCATGCCGTGTTGGCCAACCCCGTTCCCCTGGGGTGCTGGGCCGCCCTCATCATGGTCTTTACCCTGCTGGGGCTGGGTTCTCTGATGCTGGGCTTGACCGCCGTGATCCCCATGCTGGGCCACGCTAGCTGGTACGCCTACCTTGACCTGGTCGACTCCTCGACCTTGCCGCTGCGCGAGTCGGCCACGCCCCCCGAACATGCCAAG
>JAIPCE010000257.1 GCA_021738345.1 Rhodoferax sp.
CCTTCACTGCTGGCACTGCCACCAGTAAGTGCCCGCTTTAAAGCTGATTCTTCAGCCTCAGGCACCACATCGGCACTCCCGTGAATGGATCTTTCAAACACAAAGCGGGCTTCATCGGGTGGTGCAGGGTAGACTGGCGGACCACTCTGCGTACGTTCGCTCACTTTCTGCGCTGGCGCACAGGCAGCCAACAGGATGGCAGCGCAGACCGCGATAGCTCCCACAGAATGAAACCAGCCCCTCTCGAGCAAGCTTTGGACAGAAGGTTTTAGGTGCATCGTTTGTCTCCACATGGGGCTACTGAAAACTGGAGCGACCAGGTCGCGATTCATTTTATGTGACAGGTCAAGCAGAGTTGGCTGCCCGAGTTGGAAGTCCGCAGAAACAGCGGCGTCTCGGTGTGCGGGTCGTGGCAACTGCTGCACTCAATAAACGGAACCGGCTTGTCGAATTCACTGCTCTGGCGCGCGTAAACCGGCAGATCGGACCGCGTGCGGCGCGTGGAAATGCCATTCTTGGAAACCCAGAATGCAGGCCTATTCTCGATCACGCCCTGGCTAACTTCCCGGAAATCCTCGGTCGCAACCAGCTTTTTGGCTGCCACAAAGGGGAGCCCTGAGGCAGCCATTTCGTTTGCCTGAAAAAGCGACTGAAGCGTCGGATTGCCCTTGATCGCGCCCCGGTAAGGCACCCCATAGGGGTGGTCAAACGACGTGTTGGTAACGGACAAAGCCTGGGTGCCGTCGTGGCACGACAGGCAGGCAACCGAATGTGAGCCTACCGACAACATACCCAGGCCCATACGGCCAATGTCGTCGTAGATGATGAATTCTTGCGTAAGGTCTGCAGAGGGCTGCCAAGCTGGTGGCTTGCTGGGCAAGGCGCTGGAGAGCGGGACTTTGGCGCTGATATCGGGTGTATGGCAAAAGACACACACATCGGAAGCATCGGGCGCCACAGAGTTTCGAACCAGGCTGTGCGGAGTCTTGCGAATGTCTGCCACGCCCGCGCCCGCGCACAGCATCGCCGCGAGCACGACCATCCAGCCAGGTTGAAAGTACTTCATCACGATCGGAGCTCCGACCGTGAAGCTCTGGCAAAAATACAGGAAACCATCGGCAGCACAGCAACGCGAGCAATGGCCGTAAAATCCGCCATCCTCAACTGTGTTGCATCGCCATGTATCATTCAATTCTCAGGTTTTGCCGACTGGCTGCATTTCAACATATCGTGGCAATGGTGTTGATAACCGGTGCCGGTTTTGCGGTTGCTGGTGAACGTCCACTTAAATCAGACGAAATCAAACCCGACGCAATTTATCATAACTACTGTTCTGTGTGTCATGGAGACCGAGGCGACGGGCGCAGTCGGGCCAGTAACAGTTTGATGCCCGCTCCAAGAGATTTTACGACGGCCTCCGAGTTGACGCGCGACACCATGATTACGATCGTGACGCACGGAAAACCCACAACTGCCATGGTTGGCTGGACCACGCAATTGAACGCGAAAGAGATTGAAGCGGTTGTGGACTACATCCGTCAGACCTTCATGGCGTTGGCGTTGGACCCTCGTCTGCAGCACGGGAAAGTGGTGTACACCGAAAATTGCCTCCGCTGCCACGGGGATCGCGGTCAGGGTTTGAACGATGCCACGACGGGTGCACCTGCGCCAAAAGACCTGACATCACCCCAAATGCGTGTGGAATTGTCGCGTGAGAGGATGATCAAGTCGGTTGCAACCCAGCACCATGGGTCGGTTGCCAGCGGATTTGCCGGCAAGCTTTCGACCGCAGAGATTGAAGAGGTGGTGGACTATGTAAGCGCGGGTTTGATGATTCCAGCTTCCAGCGCAATTTCCGGCGTGCGTGCACGCGAGGCCCGTCGCTCCGATGGACAGGCTGTTGCATCTCCATCGGGTCAGTCTTCCAAAATTCAGACCATCGATATGCAGCTCCAGTTGCCAAAGGAGCTGGTCGGCAATGCGAAGCGTGGTGGTGAGTTCTTCAAGGAAAACTGTGCAACCTGCCATGGCGCGCGTGGAGACGGCAAGGGGTCACGGGCTGCGGGTTTAAACCCAAAGCCACGCAATTTTCTGGATGCTGCATCCCGTAGTCAGTTGAATCGACCGGCTATTTACGCAGCCGTCTACGACGGCAAGACGGGAACCGAAATGCCTGCCTGGGGCAAGGTGCTCAACGAGCAGCAGGTTGCCGATGTATCGGAGTACGTGTTTCAGCAATTTGTGCGCACCGGAAAGAAATGAGTGCGGTCCGCCTGCATTTTTCGCGGCCATCGCTAGCGTTGCTCTGGTGTGGGTTGCTGCTGTCCGGTAGCGGTGGGAGTAATGCCGCACTGGCCAAGACGGCGCAAGAGAAGGGCCGCGACATATACAACTACCGATGCTACTTTTGCCACGGGTATTCCGGAAATTCACGCACCTTGGCAGCGACGTATCTCCAACCCAGGCCGACGGACTTTACCGGTTTGTCGTCGACAACAAGCGTGGAGTCGGTTGTTTCGGTATTGAAGAGCGGGCGTCCCGGCACCGCCATGAAGTCTTTTCTTGGTATTTTGGATGAGGCCGAGATGGCGTGGGTGGCAGGGTTCGTCGTGCAGGAATTTGTGAAAGACCGCGCCCCAAACACGCAGTATCACACCAAGGAAAATGGCTGGCCAGATCACGAAAGGCACAAATCTGCCTTTCCCTTTGTCACCGGTGAGATTCCTGTTTCCCAAGCTTGGGAATCCCTGAGCACGGTACAGTCGCAAGGGAAGCGTCTCTACCTCGCTACCTGTGTTACTTGCCACGACCGGGGCGTATCCAGTCAGGATGTCTATGGCCACCAAGAGCTGACATTTGAGAGGGAAAAGGGCGGTTCTACGTCCCGTGGTGCTGCAAGACATGACCCGGCGAATCAAAAATAGTCGGCGCTCGCATGGATTCATGCTTGCATTGGATGCCAGGAGCCTGGTGGCCTGGATATTGCATAAGTTGACTCTTTTCAATGGGTATAAGAACTTGATGTCCGTTCAAGCAGACATTTTTAACGCTGTCCGGTATACCCGTTGGGGGACTACCCTCACGGCGGCGCTGGTTGCGCTGCTTTTTGCTACCGTGCCGATCTTTTTTGTCTTGGATCAGCAGGATACGAAGCGGCAGCAACTTACCGACGAAGCAAACCGCCACCTCGTGAGCCGGATGGCGCTCTTGAAGACCAATTTGGACCGGGCCAAGGCGTTTCCTGGCGTGGCGGTGCTGGCCGTACCTCAAGCCGGATCATCCGTTCGATTTGAAAATGTGGTGCGCAACCTATTGCAATTGAGCGGCATTGTGAAAACGGTTTCCATTCAGCCGTCCAATAGCCCGCGAACCGTCATATGGCGCGACAAGACCGATCAGGACAAGTTGCCCGAGCAGCTCCGCATCGGACAGACACCGACCCAGATTCTTGAGCCCGATGGAGCGCCGCGCTATGCCGTGGGCGACGGAACTCTGATCATCAGTCAGACCATTAGTACCACGTCTGAGCGCAATGAGCATCTGCATTGGGGTGTGATTTCTGCGGAAGCATCTCTGGCGGATTTGATTCAGGAGCTGCAGTTACTGCAGTTGGTGAACGATGGTTTTGGGGTAAATTTTGGTGTCCTCTGGCAATCTGGCGCGGCAGAGTCCGTGATTTTTCGCGGCGGTGTCATCCCGGACAAAGGAATAACCGCCACCTATCCGCTGGTTGGCAACGAGTTGCTGGTCCTCACGATTGCTCCGCCCCCTGCAGCGCTGGCTGGATTCCCGCTTATGGCGGCATTGCTTACGGCCGTCTCGGTATTCTTTTTGTTCCTTATTTCCTACTATTTGTTGCGACGACCCTTGCAGCTGCAGGAGGATGTCGAAGCACGAACGTCTGAAATTGCAGCCGAAAAAATTGCACTGAACCGAGAGATTGCTGGCCACACCGAAACCGAAGCACGTCTTCAACGTTCTTACGCGCTGTTGGACTCGATTTTTGAGCACACGCCGGGGATGATTGTTTTGAAGCGGGTCTCGGATTTGCGCATTGCCCGGATCAATCAGTCTGGCGAGCGAATTCTGGGCAGATCGCGAGATTTTTTGATCGGTCGCTGTAACGAAGAGCTCTATGCGCCCGACACGGCCGATTTCCTGACGCACGGCGATAAGTTGGCCATAGACAGCCCTGGTATGGTTGATCTGTATGTACAGCGTGTGGAGGTACTAGCAGCTGAGCCGCGCTGGATCGGATATCGCAAAACAGTTCTACGCGACAAAGCGGGGGTGCCTCAGTACGTCCTGGAGTTTGGCGAAGATGTTACAGAGCGGGAGGAGTTGGACCGCAAGTTGCACGAGCAACTGCACTTTCTGCAGCAGTTGATTGAAGCGTTTCCGGGTCCCATTTTTTCCAAAGATGTTGAAGGTCGCCTTCTCGCAGTCAACACACCTTTCGAGAATTTGCTTGGCCAGTCGCGCGACCAACTTGTCGGTAAACCCATAAAAGACCTGCTTTCGAAGGGCGAGGTACTTGAGATGCTGGCGGCGGACCAGGCGTTGCTGGAAGGAAGCGGCAAGCAGGTCTATGAAAACGTTTCCAAGCGAGCAGATGGGTCCGTGTCGGAGACCATGGTCCACAGGTCAATATTTCGCGACAGTGATGGTAGCGCTGCCGGCATTGTCAGCATATCCCTCGATATTTCGGAACGTAAAATCTCTGAGCGAACGGTTGAGCGGCAGAATCGCGTACTGACGGTACTGAGCGCGATCAATCACCTCATCATCAGGTCGCGGGACCGCAGCCAGCTTCTCGACAATGCATGCCGTATCCTTCAGGAAAATGGTGAGTACCCGGCAGTATGGATTCGAAATCTTGATGCTGCCCAGCCGCACGTTATGGCTGAAATTGACGCAATGCCGTTTGTGCAACGCATCGTCGACGACTTGCAGCAATCGTCAAACTTACTCAATGCGGATCGCGAACATTCGAGTCAACCGCTGGCAATTGGTGAAACGCAACTTCTAAACGATTTGCGCGGCGCGGGATTCACTCCCATGCTGTTTCTTCCACTGAGATCGCATGGAACCGAGTGGGGCGAAATCGGCATTTTGGGAGCGGTTGGGCAGGTCATGACACCCGCCGAAAGGTCCCTGCTTGAGGAGCTGGCGGGCAATCTGGCATTTGCCGTCGCCGCAATCCAGCACGAGTCTGATCGGCAGACAACTGAACACAAGTTGCAATTGGCCTCGCATGTATTTGAAAACAGCGCGGAGGGGGTGATGATTACCGATGCCTTCAGCAGCATTTTGCTGGTGAATCGGCGTTTTACAGAAATCACCGGCTATGCGCAGGAAGAGGTGGTTGGGAAAAGTCCAAAAATCCTCAATTCAGGTCAGCAAGATGATTCGTTCTATGGAAACATGTGGCGTGCCCTCACGAATCGGGGTGAATGGCACGGAGAAATTCGCAACCGTCGCAAAGATGGCGAAGTCATTGTGGAGTGGCTCAGCATCAGCGTGGTTAAGAATGAAGTCGGAAAAGTCACTAACTACGTTGGCATATTTACAGAAATCACGGTACACAAAAAGCTCAAAAAGCGGATGCAATATTTGGCGCATTACGATGTGCTGACTTCGCTGCCAAATCGCGTGCTGTTTGGCGACCGTCTAGAGCAATCCATCATCAGCGCCAAACGCAACAACGGCATGACAGCACTGTTGTTTATTGACTTGGATCACTTTGACACCATCAATAAAAGCATGGGACACGCAGCGGGAGATTTCATCCTCCAGGAAGTTTCTGCGCGGCTGCTAATCGAAATTCCGGAGGGCAGCAGCGTTTCGCGCCTGGGAAGTGATGAGTTTGCTGTGGTTCTGGTGGATGTACGGTCTACTGAAGAGCCATCCAATGCGGCGATTAGGCTGTTGCAGGCCTTGAACCGGAGCATTTTTGTTGGGGAAAGCGAACTGAATGTCTCTGCCAGCATAGGAATTAGCCTGTTCCCTAAAGACGGTGGAGACTCTGAAATTCTGACCAAGAGCGCTGAGACAGCGATGTACCAAGCTGCCGAAGCCGGAGGCAACACATACCGGGTGTTCAATCCACCGGAAAGGCACACACTCTCCGAACGCGAGAAATTGCGAGACCGACTGTTTCGTGCAATGGAGTACGACGAATTCCGGGTTTTCTATCAGCCTTTGATCTCCGCAAGCAATGGGCGAATAGTAGGCGCGGAGGCGTTGCTGCGGTGGTTCCGGCCCGATACGGGCTATGTCAGTCCACAGACATTTGTTGCACTGATGGAAGAAGCCGGACTTGTATTGAAAGTGGGCGATTGGGTTCTGCGTAACGCAATGAGCGATAGTACGAAGTGGAAAAAGAACCATGGGGTCGATTTGACGGTCACAGTGAACTTGTCGCAGGTTGAGTTTTCTGACGCACATTGTGTGGAACGTGTGGAGTCCGCCCTGAAAGACCTTTCGTTTGAGCCAAGGCGTCTCCAGATTGAATTGTCAGAAAACACCGTTATGCGCGATGCGCCGTGGGCACTGTCACGGTTGCATCAACTCAGTGACCTTGGTGTGCGTTTGTCGATCGACAATTTCGGGACGGGTTATTCAAGCGTCAGTTACCTGAATCGATTCCCAATCCATTCGATCAAAATGGATCGCAGTTTTGTGTTTGATACGCCCAACGATACAGAGTCCGTCGCGGTAGTGCGTGCTATTGGTGCGATGGGACAGTCTCTCAAGCTGGAAGTGACGGCAGAAGGAGTCGAGACTGCGGCGCAGGTGGACTTTTTACGTTCCGTTGGTTGTGACACTTTTCAGGGTTATCGCTTCGCAGAAGCGCTGAGCTCCGAAGCCTTTACAAAATTGCTTGCTAGCAAAAAGCGGTTCGATTTTCTGGTTGATAGCCATGAGAAGCCTGAGCACCTCCGTCTCGTGATGTAAAAATTCGACGGCGCCACTCCAATCGTTTCTTCCCCGAGTTGGTGGCCACTTGACCATGAATCGCGAGAAAAATTTGACCCAAGAAATTGAACAGAGCGAGGCACTGCATCAACTTTACCAAGAAGTTGCGCGCCTGAAAGATGCTCTTGCCCTGACAAAGGATCAGTTGTCTAGCACCGAGCACGCTTACGGAAGCTTTGTTCCGCGGGAGTTTTTGCACTTCCTTGAAGTTGACAATATTCGTGATGTACGGCTTGGAATGCACACAGAGCGAATGATGACGGTTGTTTTCTCCGATATTCGCAACTTCACTGGACTGTCAGAGTCGATGACCCCGCAGGAGAACTTTGACTTCCTCAACTCCTATCTGTCACAAATGGAGCCGGTGATCGTTCCTTACAGAGGGTTGATCGACAAGTTTATT
>JAIPCE010000258.1 GCA_021738345.1 Rhodoferax sp.
GTCAGCGCGCCCAACAACTCTGAAGGTGCAGCGGGGTCTGTGGCGCGCAGGGTCAAAGCCACACAGTGCGTGCTGTGGGTATGGATGACACAGCGTGTGTGGGCGTCGAAGGCGGTCGCGGCGCGGTAAATTTGGGTGTGCAGGGCAATTGTCTTGCTGGCCCGGTCGCCGCTTTGCTGCTGGCCCTGGGCATCGAGCCGTGCCAGTTTGGCGGGGTCAAGAAAACCTAGGCAGGCATCGGTGGGCGTGATCAAAAAGCCGCCGCCGGCGGCCGCATCGAGCCGCACACTGATATTGCCCGCCGTGGCGTGCACATAGCCGCGCTCAAACAGGCTGCGACCGACACGGCAGATATCTTCGCGTGCCTGGGTTTCGTTCATACGAGTTGCGAAAACGCCTTGCTAAAAAAATCGTCGGTGCCAAAGTTGCCCGATTTGAGTGTCAGGTGCAGGCCGCCGTCCGGGGCGACCGCCGTCTGGGCGTGGCACCAGGGCACGCCGGGGTCAATTTGCGGGCCGATTTTCATTTGGCTAATGCCCAGCGCTTGCACACAGGCACCCGAGGTTTCGCCGCCCGCCACCACCAGCTGGCGCACACCGAGGTTAACGAGCCCCTGCGCAATGGCCGCCAACGTGGTTTCGACCAGACTGCCAGCGGCCTCGATCCCCATTTGGGCCTGCACCAACTTGACCGTGTCGGCATGGGCGGACGAGTAAATCAACACCGGGCCTTGTGCTAGCAAAGGCGCGGCCCAGGCCAGTGTGCGGGCCACCGTGTTACCACCGGGCGTGGACGGGTTGCGAACGATTTGCAGCGGGTCAATGCCCAGCGCGGGTCGGCCGGCCTGGGCAAATGCCTGGACCTGGCGGTTGGTCGCCAGCGAGCAACTGCCCGACACCACGGCCTGCAGTCCCTGGGCTGGGGGGAGGGCGCTGG
The DNA here is from genome assembly GCA_021738345.1 of Rhodoferax sp. Classification (GTDB taxonomy): domain Bacteria; phylum Pseudomonadota; class Gammaproteobacteria; order Burkholderiales; family Burkholderiaceae_C; genus Allorhodoferax. Next base: position 937 of record JAIPCE010000258.1, read on the forward strand.
CGGTGTTCGAGGGGGCGAGACCAAAATTCGCTGGCAGCCCAATGGCCACACCTGAACCGGCAGTGAGCAAAGGCAGGTTCTTGAGGGCCGGTGCCAGGCGCAGCAGGTCGGCATTGGAAACGGCGTCGACCACCGCAATGGCCACACCCTGGGCGCGTAACTCGGCAATGCGCGCAACGATGGCGACTTCGCCCTGGACCACGACACGGTAGTCGATCAAACCCACCTTGCGCTGGCATTGGGCTTGCAGCACCCGGACCAGGTTGGCGTCGGTCATGGGCGTAAGCGGGTGGTTTTGCATGCCACTCTCGCTGAGCAGCACATCGCCCACAAACAGGTGGCCCTTGAACACCGTGCGCTGGTTGTCCGGGAAGGCGGGTGTCGCAATGCTGAAATCTGTGCCCAGCGCATCCATCAGCGCTTCGGTCACCGGGCCGATATTGCCCTGCGCGGTACTGTCAAAGGTGGAGCAGTACTTGAAGTAAAACTGCTCTGCACCCTGGGTCTGCAGCCAGCGCAGCGCCGCCAAAGACTGCTGCACAGCCTCGGCGGCAGGAATGGTGCGCGACTTGAGTGCAACCACCACACAATCGGCATCGGCCTCAATCGGTTGTGCTGGTACGCCAATAGCCTGCACCACCCGCATGCCGGCGCGTACCAGGTTGTTGGCCAGATCGGTGGCGCCGGTAAAGTCATCGGCGATACAGCCCAGTGAAATTTTTTTCATGGTTTTTGTGGCAGTTGGATGCCAGGAAAAATCTTGATCACCGCGCTGTCGTCTTCGCGGGCAAAGCCCGCAGTCGATGCCTGCATGAACATCTGGTGGGCCGTGCTGGAGAGCGGCAGCGGAAACTTGGTGGCGCGTGCCACATCCAGCACCAGACCCAGGTCCTTGACAAAGATGTCGACCGCCGACAGCGGCGTGTAATCGCCTTGAAGCACATGGGCCATGCGGTTCTCGAACATCCAGCTATTGCCCGCGCTGTGGGTAATCACTTCGTAGAGGGCAGCCGCATCGACACCCTCGCGCAGCCCCAAAGCCATGGCTTCGGCGGCCGCAGCAATGTGTACGCCTGCGAGCAACTGGTTGATGATCTTGACTTTGCTGCCGGCACCGGCCCGGTCTCCCAAGCGATAGACCTTGGCCGCCATGGCATCGAGCAAGGGGCCGGCCACCGCATAGGCTTCGGGTTTGCCTGCGGTCATCATGGTCATTTGGCCGCTGGCGGCCTTGGCTGCACCACCAGAAATAGGGGCATCAATATAGTGAATGCCCAACGCCTCCAGCCGGGCTTCGAGCGCCATCGACCAGTTGGGGTCGACCGTGGAGCACATCACAAACACGCTGCCTTTTTGCAAGGTCGCGGCGCAACCGCCCTCGCCAAACAGCACGGCCTCGGTCTGTGCCGCATTGACCACCACCGACACCACCACGCTGCACTGCGCACCCAGCTCGGCCAGCGAGGTGCAGGCCACGCCCCCAGCAGCGGCAAAGGTCTGGGCGACATCGCTGCGCAGGTCAAACACATGCACCTGGTGACCCGCACGGCGTAAGGACCCCGCCATGCCACTGCCCATGGCGCCTAGACCGATAACTCCTACCTTGATTGACATGGCATAGATCCTTGGTTTGTAACTAATCAGGTTTGGGTGAAGTTCAATGATCCGGTACGCACTGAGCTGTGAGCTTGTAGCAGTCGAAGTGCTTGTCGCGCATTGGCAAGGCTTAACCCGAACGGTGTGCAAAATTTCGTGGTCTGGAGTCGTTTTGCGATAAGTATCGCTAATCGATGGTGTGGCCCTCTCGAAAGCGCGCTATCCGCCCGGCAAGCTGCCAACCAGGGCGCTGGCCAACTGAACGCCCGACTGCTGCCAAAAGACCGGGTCGGCCTGCTCAATGCGGACAATCGCGTTGTCCATATGGGCTGCAGCGGCCTGGCGCGCGGCGACACCATCGCCTTGTTCTATGGCACGCACAATCGCCTCGTGCTCTTCGCCGACCTGGCGGGCAAAGTCGGTGCGGCGTGCTTCGTTGGCCCGGGTAACGCGCGTTGCACCGCGCAAAAATTGTCCTAAATATTCGAGCGTGCCGATCAAAAACGGGTTGCGCGCAGCTTCGGCAATGGCGCGGTGGTACTGCACGTCTTGGTCCACACCATCGCCGCCTTTTTGTACTGCCAAATCCAGCCCCGTAATGGCTTTGCGAATGCGCTTGAGGTCTGCTTGGGTGCGCCGTACTGCGGCCAGCCCCGCGACTTCAGCCTCGAGCGCGCGGCGCACTTCAACGATCTGGACCACGGCCTGTTTGGACACCGCGGACTTGGCATCAAAGTTCAGTGGCGAAAAACCAAGCTCTTTGACGTAGACGCCGCTGCCCTGGCGCGAATCGACCAGACCCAGGGATTTGAGGCGTGACATGGCCTCGCGCACCACAGTGCGACTGACCGAAAACTGCGCCACCAGCGCGGCCTCGGTTGGCAATTTGGCACCCGCCACCAGGCTGCCGGCTCGAATCTCGAGTGCCATCGCATCAGCCACCTGATCCGACAGATAGGCTCCCGGGCTGATGGGCTTGAACTGAGTCCCCAGGACGCGGCCTTGTGGTTTGGGAGCGGGAGGTAGCGAGGGCATACGGACTGCTGGCTAGGGAATCGCGCTATCTGGGGTAGACCAGATCGCGCAGCGTGAGCGACAGCGCAGGCACATACGAGATCACCATCAGGCAGCCCAGGATCACCAGCACAAACGGGATCAGGTCCTTGATCATGCGGTCCAGCGAAATCCGTGCCACCGTGCAAGCTGCAAACAGATTCACACCAAACGGCGGGGTGATCATGCCCAGGGCCAGGTTGACCACCATGACCAGCCCAAAGTGCACCGGGTCAATGCCAAAGTGTATGGCCACCGGGGCCAGAATCGGGGCCAGCACAATAATGGCTGCGCCAGTCTCGATGAACATGCCGATGATAAACAGTGCCGCATTCACACCCAGCAAAAAGTAGGCCGGTGACTTGAGCACTTCTTGCAGCCAGATGCCAATCGCCTCGGGCACACCGGCGCGGGTAATCAAAAACGCAAACAAGCCGGCGTTGGCGATGATGAACATGATCACCGCCGATGACAACACCGATTTGCGCAGAATGTTGTACAGATCGGCCAGTTTGATCTCGCGGTAAATCACCATGCCTACAATCAGCGCGTAAAACACGGCCACTGCCGACGCTTCGGTGGGAGTAAACACCCCGCCATAGATACCACCCAAAATAATGACCGGCATCAGCAGTGCCCAACCGGCTTTCCAGGTGGCCCTACCCACCGACAAACGACCATCGCCGTCGTTCTTGCCCCAGCCCTTGAACTTGCAATACGCCCAGACAAACAGCATCAGCATGCCGCTGATAAAAAAGCCTGGGCCAAAGCCTGCGATGAATAGTTCGCCAATCGAGACCTCGGCACTGACACCGTACAAAATCATTGGAATGGATGGGGGGATGATCACGCCTAATTCGGCACTGGTCGCCTGCAGGGAGGCAGCCCAGGTGACCGGGTAGCCATGCTTGAGCAGCGCAGGAATCAAGATGGTGCCAATGGCAAACGTGGTGGCCACCGACGAGCCCGAGACCGACGCAAAGATCATGCAGGTCAGCACACAGGTCATCGGCAGGCCGCCCTGCACGCCACCCACCAGACTCTTGGCAAAATCGACCAGGCGCCGCGAAATGCCACCGGTCTCCATGATATTGCCCGCCAGAATAAAGAAGGGAATCGCGGCCAGCGGAAATTTATTGATCGAGTTGAACATCTCCTTGACCGAGATGAGCATGTTGACCTCGGCCACCTGGATACCCAGAATGGCGGCCAAGCCGATGGACACGGCAACTGACACGGTGAGTGCAAAGCACAGCACCATGGTGATAAGCATGGCGGTGGTCATAGTGCTGTCTCCAGTTCCAGACGCTGTGGGTCCAGCAGATTGCCAATGATGCTGATGACACTAAAGACACCACCCACCGGCATCGCCAGGTAAGCCCAGAACATCGATATGGATTCCAGACCGGCCATGGTTTGCACCTTGCCACGCTGGGCATAGTCCCAACCCCACCAGATGATGATGGCGATCAAGGTCAGCGCCGCCAGGCAGACCACCCAGTCAAGCACGCGGCGCACGCGCGCCGGGCTCCAGCGGTACAACACGTCCACGCTGACCATGGCACCCTGCCGGAAGGCCATCGGAATGCCCATAAACACCATCCAGATCAGGCTGAAGCGGATCAGCACTTCGGTCCACTCAGCCGGGGCCTCGATGACAAAGCGCATGATGATCTGGAACATGCCCAGGGAGGCGGAGATCGCCATCATCGCGCATGCCACCACGAGGGCCAGGCCTGTGGAGAGTCGCTCGAAGGCGAGAAACGAATGCTTCATGGGCAGGTCGCGGGCAAGGTGGATCAAAAAACGTCCGTACCACAGGCGGCACGGACATCTCGGGTGGTCAAGTCGGGTTCAACCGCGCGGCTTACTTGTAGTTGCGGATTTTGTCGAGGTTGGCCTTGCCAAACTGCTTGTCGAACTCAGCATATACCGGCTTGAGCTGCTCGACGAACTTGGCCTTGTCGACGTTCTCGACCACGGACATGCCCTTGCTGCTAAGTTCCTTCACGCCGCGCGCGTCGTCGGCATCCACACGCTCGCGGTTGGCCTTGATGGCGACTTTGGCAGCCTCCAGGAACGCCGCCTTGTCGGCCGCGCTGAGCTTGTCGAAGGCGGCATTGTTCATCAGGAAGATGGCAGGCGAGTACACGTGGCCGGTAAGTGACAGGTGCTTCTGCACCTGCTCGAACTTTGCGGCCATGATCACCGACAGCGGGTTTTCCTGGCCGTCCACGGTGCCCTGCTGCAGCGCGGTGAACACCTCAGGGAAAGCCATAGGCGTGGTCACGATGCCCAGACCCTTGTAGGCGGCAACGTGCACCGGGTTTTCCATGGTGCGCATCTTCAGGCCTTTCAGGTCATCAGGAGTATTGACGGCGCGCTTGCTGTTGGTCATGTGGCGCACGCCGTTCTCACCCCAGCCCAGGGCCTTGAAGCCCTTGGACTCGAACTTGGTCAGCAGGTCTTGGCCAATCGGGCCGTCCAGCACGGCGCGGGCGTGGGCCTTGTCTCGGAACAGGAAAGGGATGTCGAGGATCTTGGCATCAGGCACGAAGTTGGGCACTGGGCCGGTGGAGGTGAAGGTCAGTTCCTGGGTGCCAAGCTGCACCGCCTCGACCGACTCGCGCTCGCCGCCGAGCGAGCCGGAGTAGAAGGTCTGGACCTTATAGCGGCCGCTGGTGCGCTTCTCGACTTCCTGCGCGAAGACATCGATGCCCACACCCTGGTGCGAATCCTTGGCCACGGAGATGTTGATCTTCATGTTGGTCTGCGCGGCCGCCGTGGCCACCAAACCGACAGCGAGGGAAAGGCCGATAAACAATTTGCTCAATTTCATGCAATGTCTCCTAGATATAAAAATAAACAATTAAAAATTTGTATGATAAATTTTCTCATTATCACGCCGTTGCCTGCTTGACGGCATCAGTGTTTTCCCTGACGTACGCCCTGATGATTTCTTCAAAACTGGTGTCGGGCAGCAACCCTAAACCCGCTGCACGGCGGGCGTTGATACGCGCCGGCCAGGTCTTGACGATATTGTGAATGGCAGCATCAGGCACCCAGTCGATCAGCGCTGCCACGTCAGGCCCGGCGATCTGCGCCAGTGCAGCAGCCATTTCGGCCGGTGTGGTGGTCAGTGCCGGTAGTGTCAGGGCGGTGCGGGGGCCCCAGTCGGCATCACTGGTTTGTGCGGCGCGCACCAGACCGGCAATGGTGCGCGCGGGCGACGACAGCGCCACCGGCGTGTCGGACGGTACCGGACAAGTGGCTCGCACACCAGCCAAAGGCTCGCGCAGCATGCCGCTCAGGAAGCTGGACGCCGCACCGTTGGGCTTACCTGGGCGCACGCTGACCGTCATCAGGCGCACGCTGCGCCCTTGCACAAAACCCTTGCGACTGAAGTCGGCCATCAATTGTTCGCCAATGAACTTCTGAATGCCGTAGCTGCTTTGGGGCGTGGGTAAGGTCGTGTCCTCGATGGCGGGCGGCAAGGGCAGGCCCGGCGCGGCGCCAAACACCGCAAGCGAACTGGCAAATACCAGCATCGGCCGGCTGTGCAGGGCGCGGCAGGCTTGCAGCAGCGCCAGCGTTGCAGCAAAATTGCTGCGCATGCCAAGGTCAAAGTCCGCTTCGCATTCGCCGCTCACCGCTGCCGCCAGGTGAAACACGGCATCGGTGTTGGCACTGACCACCGGATTCGGAGTGTCATGGGATTCCAGCAGGGCGTTCAGATCGCCCGTTAGCGCCACCACCCGCGCATCGGCCAGCAAATCGG
>JAIPCE010000259.1 GCA_021738345.1 Rhodoferax sp.
GGGTGCGACTCAAAGTGATGTGGAATCTTATTCCCTCGCCCCAGCGGGGAGAGGGTTAGGGTGAGGGGTGGATGTTTTGCATTCTTGAGGGAAGTCTGGAACCTGAGCCAGCCCCCTCACCCCAGCCCTCTCCCCGCTGGGGCGAGGGGGCAAAGCCGAATTGCCACACCACTTTGAATCGCACCCTAGCCACTTTCCGCAACAGTTCCACAGGTCCAATTCCGTTCCCACGATGGCCCCGGCTCTGAAGTTTGCGCCCACACCCTATCGTGCCAACAGTTCCCGCACTGCCGCGAGCTGTCGTCGCGAGACCGTCACCAGCTCGGGGATGCCGTGCAGCCGCAGCGCCCAGGCCTCGCCCTCGTCTGGATCAATATGCTTTTCAAGCGCGCGCACGCTGTGCCGGGCGATCAGCGCATTGCGGTGCACCCGGATGAAAGACGCCGGGTAACGGTTCTCAAGTTCATTGAGGGACCCGTCAAGGATGTAACTCCGCGCGGCGGTGCGCACTGTGACGTATTTCAACTCGGCCTTGAAGTACAACACATCCTGCAGCGCTACGCGCTCGGTGCGGTTACGCTCCTGAATCACCAGAAACTCTTGCTCCACATCGCCCGCCAAGGTCTGAACACGCATCTGCATAGAACGTTCAACCTTGCGCAGTGCCGCCTGCAGACGTTCCAGGCGCACCGGCTTGGTCAGGTAATCCACCGCCTCCAGCTCAAAGGCCTGCACCGCGTGCTCGGCATACGCAGTCACAAACACCACAGCCGGCGCATCGGCTTGCTGCCCCATGGTCTTCACCAGGGTCAAGCCGTCAACACCCGGCATGTGAATGTCGACCAGCGCCAGATCGAACACCTGTCTCTTGACACACTCCATGGCCTGTACCGCGTTACCGGCCTCGGCCAGCACGACCGCACGCGGCGCGTCACAGTCGGCAAGCAGGCGGGTCAGTCGGGCACGTGCCAGCGGCTCGTCATCGACCACCAGCACCCGCAGCTCACGGGTTAACGGCACAAGGCTGTTCATAAGGGCACCTCAATGCGTACCTGGTACACACCATTCTTCAGTCCACTGCGAAACTGACCCTCGAGGTCGTGCAGCAGGCTCAGACGTTCGCGCACGTTGCGCAACGCGAGACCATGCCCGTCGACGCCCTGACCCGCCGGCACGGTATTGGTGACCTTGATCACCACCATTGACCCGCGACACCGGGTTGAAATCCTGAGATCTGCGCCCTCGGGGCTGGGCTCGACCCCGTGGCGTACCGCATTTTCGACCAAGGGCTGCAACAGCAGCGGCGGCAACTTCGCGGTGCTGGCGGCCGCGTCGAGCTGCCATTGCACGCGCAGTCGCTCACCAAAGCGCACTTGCTCTATGGCCAGGTAACGCCGTGCCAGGGTGATTTCTGCCTCAAGTGTCACGGCGTCGGGGGTGTCAACCAGCACTTGTCGAAAAATGTCGCTCAAATCTTCGAGCAATGCCTCGGCCCGTGCGGGCTCGGCACGCACCAAGGCAATTGCACTGTTCAGGGTGTTGAATAAAAAATGGGGCCGGATGCGCGACTGCAACTCGACCAGCCGCGCCGAAGTATCGGCCGGCAGTCTGCCTTTGGCACGCATGACCAGGGCAGCAACCAGCACCGCCGCCAAAAACAGCCCGCCGCAAACGCTGGCCGCCCACGGTGGATCGGCTAGCAGGCCGGCCCATGCCAGCACCGCGCATCCATACAGCCCGGCCATGCCACCGAGCGCAACCGCCACCGCATATTGCCTGGGCGCAGGCAGCCGCGACAAGGGGCGTTTGAGCGCGCATGCGAGGAGCAGCCACGCGAGCGTGGCGGGCAAAACACCTCCGGTGAGCAAGGACGTGCGCAGCAGCCAATCGCTGGCGCTGTGGGCGCTAAACATCACCGCCACCGCCAGCGCCAGCTCGATGAACAGCACCGCACGCAATACCACCCCGATCTGACACGCATCAAATACCAGGACCGACGCGGCGGGCGCGGTGGCACGGCTCGGAGCGGGGTCCTGGAACGTCGATAATATTTGGCTGTCCTGCATGAACACGGATTTTGACTCCAAACCCCACACGCCATGTCCCACAACCAATTCGATAAAAAATCCCAGGCCTGGTCGGCCCTGTTTTCCGAGCCCATGAGTGACCTGGTCAAGCGCTACACCTCAAGTGTGTTTTTTGACAAGCGCCTGTGGCGGGCTGATATCGAGGGCTCACTGGCGCACGCTGAAATGCTTGCCGCCCAGGGCATCATCCATGCGCAAGACCATGCGGATATTGTGCGGGGCATGAACTCGATCGCTGCCGACATCGAGGCCGGTCAGTTTGAATGGAAGCTGGACCTTGAGGACGTGCACCTCAACATCGAGGCCCGGCTGACCCAGTTGGTGGGCGACGCCGGCAAGCGACTGCACACGGGTCGCTCGCGCAACGACCAGGTGGCCACCGATGTGCGCCTGTGGCTGCGCAGCGAGATCGACCTGATAGCCGCGCTTTTGGTCGACCTGCAAAAGTCGCTGCTGGAAGTCGCAGAGAAGAACGTTGACGTGATCCTGCCGGGTTTCACCCACCTGCAAGTGGCGCAGCCCGTGAGTTTTGGCCACCATATGCTGGCCTATTTGGAAATGTTCAGCCGCGACGCAGAGCGCTTCGCCGAAGTGCGTGGCCGGGTCAACCGCTTACCATTGGGGGCGGCAGCGCTGGCCGGCACCAGCTACCCGCTGGACCGCGAGCGCGTCGCACGCACGCTGGGCATGGTCGACGCGGCCGGCCAGCCGCAGGTCTGCCGCAACAGCCTGGACGCCGTCAGTGACCGTGACTTTGCGATTGAATTTACTGCAGCTGCCAGCCTTTGCATGGTGCATGTGAGCCGCTTGAGCGAGGAGCTGATTTTGTGGATGAGCCAAAACTTTGGTTTCATCACAATCGCCGACCGTTTCACCACCGGCAGTTCCATCATGCCGCAAAAGAAGAATCCCGATGTACCCGAATTGGCGCGCGGCAAGACCGGCCGCGTGGTCGGCCACCTCATGGGTCTGATCACGCTCATGAAAGGCCAGCCGCTGGCCTACAACAAGGACAATCAGGAAGACAAGGAGCCGTTGTTTGACACCGTTGACACGCTCAAGGACACGCTGCGAATTTTCAGCGAAATGGTGGGCGGCCAGCCCAATCCGGCGACTGGCCGCAAGGAAGGCGGCATCACGGTCAACCCCTTGCCGATGGAAGCCGCCGCCCTCAAAGGCTATGCGACCGCCACGGATCTGGCAGACTACCTGGTCAAGAAGGGGCTGGCCTTTCGCGATGCCCACGAGATCGTCGCGCATGCTGTCAAGGCCGCAAGCAGCCACCAGGTGGACCTGTCCGAGTTGCCTTTGGCAGTGTTGCAAGAATTTAACCCGGCGATCGAAAAGGATGTCTATGGGTGCCTCAGTCTGCGCGGTTCACTCAACGCACGCAATACTCTGGGTGGCACCGCCCCCGCCCAGGTGCGCCAGGAACTCGCCCGTCACACGGCGCGGCTGGCCGCCTGACATGACAGGGAATTCCAATGACCGTCATCACCGAAATTGAAGATTTGCGCATTTTGGCCCGCAAACGGGTGCCACGCATGTTTTATGACTACGCGGATTCTGGCAGTTGGACTGAAGGCACCTACCGCTCCAACCAGGCAGATTTTCAGACCATCAAATTTCGCCAGCGCGTTGCGGTCAACATGGAAAACCGCAGCACGGCCTCCACCATGGTGGGCCAGCCGGTGTGCATGCCGGTGGCCCTGGCGCCTGTGGGCCTGACTGGCATGCAGCACGCCGATGGCGAGATTTTGGCCGCGCGCGCAGCCAAGGCGTTTGGCGTGCCGTACACCCTGTCGACCATGAGCATCTGCTCGCTGGAAGATGTGGCCGCAGGCACGGACCAGCACCCGTTCTGGTTCCAGGTTTATGTGATTCGTGACCGCAATTTCATGGAGCGTCTGATCGAGCGGGCTCGGGCGGCACACTGCTCGGCCCTGGTACTCACGCTGGACCTTCAAATTTTGGGCCAACGCCACAAGGACCTAAAAAACGGGCTCAGCGCGCCCCCCAAGTTGACTTTGCCCAACCTCCTCAATATGGCCACCAAACCGCGCTGGGCGCTGGGCATGCTGGGCACGCCGCGCCGCGCCTTTGGCAATATCGTGGGCCATGCGAGCGGTGTCGGAGACATGGGTTCACTGTCGGCCTGGACCGCAGAGCAGTTTGACCCCACGCTCAACTGGAACGACGTCGAATGGATCAAGAAGCGCTGGGGTGGCAAGCTCATTCTCAAGGGAATTCAGGATGTCGAGGATGCCCGCCTCGCGGTGGCAAGTGGGGCCGACGCGCTGATCGTCTCAAACCATGGCGGGCGCCAGCTCGATGGCGCCGAGTCCAGCATCCGGGCCTTGCCAGCGATTGTCGATGCGGTCGGCCATCAGATCGAGGTCCACATGGACGGTGGAATCCGCAGTGGCCAGGATGTGCTCAAAGCCCGCGCACTCGGTGCCCGGGCCGTCTATCTGGGACGCGCCTACATCTACGGTCTGGGTGCCCTGGGCGAAGCCGGTGTGTTCAAGGCCTTGCAGATCATCCACAAGGAGTTGGATACCACCATGGCGCTGTGCGGCCGCACCGATATCAACACCATCGACCGGAGCATTTTGCTGCCGAGTAGTTTTTGACCTGCATCAACCTTCAATCGAACCCATTCCGCCCGATCCGTCCAGCCTGCGACCGCGCGGGTAAGATGGTTTGCATCTTTGTCCACTTCATCACGAGAAATCACCATGAGCCAATCCCTGAGCGCCTCGATCCGCACCATTGCCCTTGTCGGCCATGGGGCTTCCGGAAAAACCACGCTGGTTGAGAGCCTACTGGCTGCCACGGGCGGCATTGCCAGCCGTGGCAGCGTCGAAAAAGGCAATACCGTGTGCGACTACGACCCTCTGGAAAAAGAATGGGGCCATTCGCTGCAGACGGCACTCGTGAGTTTCGAGACCGCCGGCGCCAAGGTGCATGTCATCGACACCCCCGGGTATCCGGACTTTGCCGGGCAGTCGATTGCCGCCCTGGCCGGTGTGGACACGGCCTTGATCGTCATCAATGCACAAACCGGCATTGAGCTCTCAACCGAGCGTATGTTTACCTTGGCGGGTGAACGCGGGCTGTGCCGCATGATCGTGATCAACAAGATCGACGCCGACAACGTCGACCTGCCGGCGCTGGTGGGCGCCATTCGCGAACGCTTTGGCAACCAGTGCCTGCTGCTGGACCTGCCTGCCCACCATGGCGCGGATGTGGTCGAACTGTTGGGCCACGCCGACGGAGAAAGCGACTTTGCTTCGGTGGCGGCGGCGCACCGCAGCCTGATTGACCAGATTGTGGAAGAAGATGACACCCTGATGGCACGCTACCTCGAAGATGGCGTCGACCCCAGCCTCGACGAACTGCACGCCCCCTTTGAGGCAGCGCTGCGCGCCGGACACCTGATCCCCATTTTGTTTGTGTCGGCCAAAACCGGTGCCGGCGTACCGCAACTGCTCGACGCGTTGGCCAAGCTCGCGCCCAATCCCGCAGAGGGCAACCCGCCGCCGTTTTACCGCGGTGAGCCCAATGAAGAACCGCAGGCATTTCAAGCCCAGCCCGATGACGAATTGCACGTGTTAGCCCATGTATTCAAGGTGGTGATGGACCCGTTCATTGGAAAATTGGGCGTATTTCGGGTGCACCAGGGCACGGTGCGCAAGGACGCTCAGCTGTTTATTGGCTCTGGCAAGCGTCCGTTCAAGGTCGCCCATTTGTACCGACTGCAGGGCAAGGACTATGTGGAAGTCCCCAGCCTGGTGCCAGGGGACATCGGCGCGGTGGCAAAAGTCGACGACATTGATTTTGACAGCGTGCTGCACGACTCCCACGACGAGGACAATATCCACCTCAAACCGCTGCAGTTTCCCTTGCCCATGCAAGGTCTCGCGGTGCAAACTCGGCGCAAGAGCGACGAGCACCGCCTGTTTGACATTTTGCACAAGCTCGAGCTCGAAGACCCCTGCTTCAAGGTCGAACGTCACCCCAGCACCAACGAGACCGTGATTCGGGGTCTGGGCGAAATGCACTTGCGTGCCAAGCTGGCCCGCATGTTGCAGCAATTCAAGCTCGAGCTTGATACCAGCCCACCCCAGATCGCCTACCGCGAAACCATCACCCAAAACGCCGAGGGCCATTGCCGCCACAAAAAGCAAAGCGGTGGCGCGGGCCAATTTGGCGAAGTCATGCTGCGTGTGGAACCTCTGCCACGCGGTACCGGGTTTGAATTTGTCGATGTTGTCAAAGGCGGTGTGATTCCGGGCGTGTTCATGGCAGCGGTCGAAAAGGGCGTGCGCCAGGCGCTGCAAGATGGTGTGGTGGCGGGTTTTCCGGTCCACGACCTGCGTGTGACGGTGTATGACGGCAAGACCCATGCGGTCGATGGCAAGGACATTGCCTTTACCCAGGCCGGGCGTAAGGCCACCATCGAGGCGGTACGTAACGCGACTCCGATTGTGCTGGAGCCGCTGGTCAATATCGAGGTGCTCGCGCCCGAGGCCGCCATCGGCGACCTGACCGGCGACCTGGCCAGCAAACGCGGCCAGGTCACCGGCACCCAACCGCGTCCCGCCAACAACGTGGCCATCAGTGGCCAAATTCCCCTGGCCGAACTCGACGATTACCAGGGTCGACTCAAGTCGCTGACGGCAGGACAGGGCTCCTACAGCATCGAGTTTTCACATTACGCGGCGGTGCCGGCGCAAACGCAGCAAAAATTGATGGCGGCGCATAAGGCTGTCAACGTCGACGAAGAATAGCGTCCACCCGGCGGCCTGAAAGCCGCACCCATGCTGCGCCGCATAGCCCACCTGGACATGGACGCGTTTTACGCGTCCGTCGAATTGCTGCGCTACCCGCAGCTCAAAGGGCTGCCAGTCGTCATCGGCGGCGGGCGCGCCAACATTGCACAGGCGCTGGAACAACTCCGCACCGCAGCAGCCCAAGACGACCCCCATCTTGAATGGGATGCCCAAGCCCAGCGCAACGCGCTGCAGCACATTCCGCTGGACGCGTTCGCGCGGCTGCGGGATTATGCCGGCCGCGGCGTCATTACCACAGCCTCCTACGCTGCACGCCAGTTTGGCGTAGGCTCGGCCATGGGCCTGATGAAAGCCGCCAAGCAGTGCCCGCAGGCCATTCTGTTGCCGGTCGACTTT